>JBDRMR010000017.1:0-34611 GCA_043812035.1 Candidatus Omnitrophota bacterium | reverse complement strand
CTTTACGTTATCCATCCCGATAAAAATTTTGCCCTCTAAAATTATAGCTTTAATCGCCTTCTAATGCCGCGGGAGAGACTCGAACTCTCAAGTCCTTATCGGACATTAGGTCCTAAGCCTAACGCGTATTCCAAATTCCGCCACCGCGGCAAAAATTTCTATCGAGAGGCATCTGCCAATTCCGCCACGTCCGCGTCGTTCGCTATTCCCTAACACCTGACTACTACCTACTGACTACTGACTACAAACGTGGGCCACCCGCGACTCGAACGCGGCACACCCGCCTTAAAAGAGCGGTGCTCTGCCAGATGAGCTAGTGGCCCAAATTTAATTCTATCCACTAGCGAAATCCTGAGAGAAAGCGAAGGATGAGCTAGTGGCCCAAATTTTTCAAAGAACACTTTTGAATATGAAACAATATGCGACTTAAAACTCCAGTATCTCTTTCTCTTTATTCTTGAGTATTTCGTCTACCTTGGCTATGTATTTATCAACGAGCTTCTGCAAATCCTGAATGCCTCTGAATTTATCATCCTCGGGTATGGCTTTGTCTTTTTCGAGCTTCTCGATAGCCTCTTTAGCGTGGTGCCTTATCGTGCGCAAGGAAATCCTGCCTTCTTCGGTCATATTCCTGACCAGTTTCACCAATTCCTCCCTCCTCTCTTTCGACAGAGGAGGCAGAGGCAGGCGGATTAACTTACCGTCGTTAGACGGATTAATTCCCAGATTGGATTTTAAAATCGCTTTCTCAACCTCCGGTATCGCCGTTGGGTCCCAGGGCTGAATGACCAAAATGTGCGCATCGGGGACAGAAATGCTGGCTAATTGCTTTAATACGGTAGGGGTTCCGTAATAATCGACGTGCAAACCCTCGACTAAAGAAGGGGTAGCCCGGCCGGTGCGAACGCTGGCGAACTCCCTTAAGCAGGAATCAATCGCCTTTTTCATATTTTCTTCGCAATCATGAAGAATCTGTTTAACAGTCATAGCCCTCACCTCATTAGAATTGTTTCTTTTAAATGGGATTACTCTACAACCGTCCCGATATTTTGACCTAAGACCGCTTGTTTGATATTGCCTTTTTTGGTAAGATTAAAGATTACGATGGGGAGTTTGTTATCCATGCATAGGCTCACTGCCGTCGCGTCCATAAAGCGCAATTCTTTGTTTAGAACATCGATGTATCTCAATCGGTCGAACTTCTTAGCATCTTTAAATTTCAGCGGGTCTTTATCGTAAACGCCTTCGACCCGGGTTGCCTTTAAGATGACGTCGGCGCCTATCTCCACAGCCCGGAGAGCCGCAGCAGTATCGGTAGTAAAATAAGGATTGCCGGTGCCGGCAACAAAAATAACCACGCGGCCCTTCTCTAAATGCCTGATCGCCCGGCGGCGGATATAAGGCTCGGCTACCTGCTGCATGCTGAGGGCGGTCATTACCCGTGTCGGCAATCCGACCTTCTCCAGAATATCCTGAAGCGCAAGCCCGTTTAAGCACGTTGCCAGCATGCCCATGTAGTCGGCCACTGACCTGTCCATATCCAGGCCTCTCTTACCGGTATTCTCCTGGCCCCGGAAAATGTTGCCTCCTCCCAAAACGACAGCCACGTCCACTCCCAGCTCCTTTATTTCCTTTATCTGCCCGGCTATCGATATCAACGTATCCTGGTCTATGCCGTGTAGCTTATTGCCTTGAAGCGCTTCGCCGCTTAATTTCAAGATAATACGCTTGTAAACCGGTTTGCTCAAACCACCTACTCCTCTCCGAGTTTATAACGGATAAAACGGCGAATGACTATATTCTCGCCAATCTTGCCTACAAGCGCGGCTAGATAGTCATTTATGGTAATCGAGGGGTCTCTGATATACGCTTGTTCTAACAGACAGCTTTCTTTGCAGAATTCTTCTTCGTTCTCGACCTTATTTATAACTTCCTCCGGCACGTCTTCTTTTCTTATATAAGCCGGGCTGCTTGCCGCAATCTGCATGGCCAAATTTTTGGTGAATTGGCAGAAATCTTCGCTGCGCGCCACAAAGTCGGTTTCGCAATTGACCTCCAGCAGCACGCCGAGTTTATTGCCCGAGTGCACATAGGATTCGATTCTTCCCTCCCGGGCAGGCCTGTCCTTTTTTGCCTTAGCAATTTCCATGCCCCGCTTTCGCAGAAGCTTAACGGCCTCTTCTATATCTCCGCCCGCCTCCTCGAGAGCGTTCCTGCAGTCGATTACGCTTGCCTGGCTGATTTTGCGTAAGTCCTTAATTAAATTCGTGGATACTTTCTTCATTAATGTATCTCTTCTTCAACGTTGCTTCAGTCCGAAAGATATGAAATTTCTAACGGGGTTTACTCCGATTTCGTTTTCCGAGCCTGACGACGAGCCTTTTCCCTCTGCTCTCTTTCTTCCTTGCTTAATAACTCTTCTTCAATCTTTTCGAACGGTTTCTCTTTCACTCCGGGCTGACCGGCCAATTCGGCTTCGTGCTCAAATTTTCCCGGCACTGTCTCGCTCGCTAAATAGTTAAGGAATCTCTTCCTTCCTTCAACAATCGCATCGGCCAGCAAGGAGAGTACCAAGCGAACCGATTTAATCGCGTCATCGTTTCCCGGTATAGGATAATCAATTATGTCGGGATTGGAGTTGGTGTCAACTATTGCTATAACGGGAATCTTTAAGCGCCTTGCTTCCTTTACCGCGGTGCTTTCTTTATTCGTATCCACTACCACCGCGGCTGCGGGCAGCTTCTCCATCTGGACTATTCCGAAAAGGTTCTTCTTGAGGTTCGCTTCCTCTTTTTCCAGGCGGATAACTTCCTTTTTGGCTAACATCTGGAATGTCCCGTCCTCGCGCATTTTCTGGATATCCTTGAGGCGCTGAACGCTCTTTTTAATCGTAGAAAAGTTGGTTAAAAGCCCTCCCAGCCAGCGGATATTAACGTAGAACATGCTGCATCTCTGGGCCTCTTCCTTGACTATATCCTGGGCCTGTTTTTTTGTTCCGATAAATATTACGCTTTGTCCGCGGGAAGTCAAATCCAAAAGAAAATCGCGGGCGGCATTTAAACACTGCGCCGTCTTCTCTAAATCGATGATATATATCCCGCATCTCTTGCCAAAAATATACTTAGCCATCTTCGGATTCCAGCGCGAAGTCCTGTGGCCAAAATGCACTCCCGTTTCCAGAAGTTGCTTAACTAATTCTGTTGGCAAATCTTTCCTCCTCAAATGAGGGCATAACTTACGGAGCGTAAGCGACGTAAGTTATCTGCCCGAATTTGACCCCGCGCCTTTATCCAAGACAGTTTAGGATAGGACGAGGGGCCTACAATGTTATTACAATCACTCTTATCAAATTTATTCCAAAAACTAACTGTAAAGTATTAGTATACCACATTTTATAAAACCTGCAACAGATTTTAAGAAGGAAGACTTAAGCTGCGGGCTTTGGGCTTTTTTCCGGCTCAGGCTTCTTTCGCCTGTATTTGATATAAACGGAAGTACAGCCTTTTGTTATCTAAAAGCTCCTGGTGACTGCCTCGTTCAACAATTTTTCCTTTATCCAGGACCACAATACTATTGGCATTCCGGACCGTAGAAAGCCGGTGAGCAACAATGAATACCGTGCGGCCGTCCATAAGTTTTTCGATAGCCTGCTGAACGACGCGCTCTGAAGCCGAATCCAAGTGAGAAGTAGCTTCGTCAAGAATCAATACCGGCGGATCCTTAAGCAGAGCTCTGGCAATCGCAATCCTCTGCCTCTGCCCCCCGGAAAGGGAAACCCCGCGCTCGCCGATAATCGTATCATAACCCAAGGACAAGTTCATAATAAAATCATGGGCGTTAGCTTTGACCGCCGCATCGACGATTTCGTCAAAGCTGAAGCCGGCTCTGCCGTAAGCAATGTTTGCTCTCACGCTGTCATTAAAAAGAATGATTTCCTGGCTGACTAAGCCGATATTCTGCCTTAGAGATTTCAGGCTGAACTCCCGGATATCCCGTCCGTCTATCAATATTCTTCCTTTCTGCGGGTCGTAAAAACGCAACAATAAGTCAACCAGGGTAGTTTTACCCACTCCGCTCTGACCGACCACTCCCAGAGATTGCCCCACGCTTACGTCAAGATCTACTCCGCAAAGCACGTATTCTGTATCGTAGGTAAACCATACTCCTTCAAAAACCACGCCGGATTTAGGGCGGGAAAGCGGTGGCCCATTGGGCGCATCTTTTACTTTAGGCTGAGTGTTCAGGACTTCGTATATACGTAAGCTGGCGGCTATGGCTTGCTGATTTAGAGAGTAGACCTGGCTTAATTTTTTAAACGGCCTGATCAGGGAAAGCAGGGATCCCAGAAACAAACCGAATACCCCGAAAGAGAGCTTGCCGAATATTACCTCGCGGCCGCCCCAGAAAAATACAAATATCGCCGCCGTCACCCCTATATATTCGGTGGTAGGGCCTAAAATAAGCCGGCGCTTAATCGATTTCATGGCCAATTTATAGAAGTCTTGATTCTGCTGATCGAATCTTTTAATCTCTTCGCCCTCTGCGCAGAAGGCTTTCACAATTCTTGCGCCGAAGATAGTCTCGTATAAGCTCGAATGAATATCCGCCATTTTTTCCTGCGAGCGCCGGGAAAGTTTCTTGAGCATCCTGCCCACCCTGACTATGGGAATAGTTACCAAGGGAAGGAGCGCCAGTGAAATAAGGGCCAGGCGCCAATGGATAAAAAATATCAAAAAGAGAAAAACCAGCACCTGCAAACTCTGATAGATAAGGTCGGTCAGGCAGTAGCTGACGGCATTTTCCACCTGCATAACATCGTTTGTAATTCGCGAAATCAGCTCTCCCCCCCGTTTGCGGTGATAGTACTCCAGAGACAAATCCTGCAGTTTGGCATAAAGATTGGAGCGGACGTCCCGCACAACCCGCTGGCCGATGTCTGCCATAATATAGCCCTGGGCAAAGTAAAAAATGCCTTTTAATACAAACAAGGTTAATACGGCAATTGCCATAAATTTAAGCAGGACCAGGGAGGGGGTAGAATTTAAAAGCTGGATAAAGTTATCTAAAAAAGGAGGTAATTGACCCGGTAAAATGATTTTTTTATTAGTCAAAACCTTATCCGCCAGCGGCACGATCATGGAAAGGGATATGCCGTCAAATACAGCCGAAAACCCCATAATCAAGGCTGCCAGAGCAAGGAGTTTGGTGTAGGGCCGGACGAACTTTAATAGGCGCAAATAATCGCTCATATTGGGCTAATGATATCATAACAATTGACATTTGTCGAGTAATTTGATAGGATTTGTCCATGCGTAAAATCAAGGTAGGCGTAGTCGGAGTGGGGCATCTGGGCTCAATCCACGCCCGGATTTACCGGCAGCTTCCCGCGGCAGAGCTTGTGGCGGTAAGCGACATTAATCCTCTCCGCTTGAGAGAAATCTCCTCCCAGGCGGGGGTCCAGGGCTTTGTTAATTATAAAAAACTATTCGGAAAAATTGAGGCAGCCAGTATCGTTGTGCCCACGAGTCTGCACTATCAAGTTGCCCGCGATTTCCTGGACAGGAAGATTCCTGTTTTAATCGAGAAGCCCTTCACTACCAATCTCTCCCAGGCCGACAAATTAATCAAATTGGCAGGCCGCAAAAAGACCGTATTGCAGGTAGGCCATATCGAAAGATTCAATTCCGCTTTCGTGGCTTGCAAAAAGTTGATTAAAAATCCGCGCTTTATCGAATGCCACAGGTTAAGCCCGTTCCCAAATCGCTCTCTGGATGTAGGTGTAGTGCTGGATTTAATGATCCACGACATCGATATCGTCCTGGGCCTGGTTAAATCCAGAATAAAAAAGATAGATGCGGTAGGCGTAAATGTGCTCACCCCTTTCGAAGATATAGCCAGCGCGCGGATTGAATTCTCCAATAACTGCGTGTGCAATCTTACCTCAAGCCGGATATCCGAAGAGCCGATGCGTAAAATTCGCATATTTTTCGAGAACACCTATATCTCCTTAGACTATAAGAACGAGCGCGCTTTTGTATATAAAAAGAAAAAGGGGAAAATACTTAAAAAACCTCTGCCGATCGAAAGAGAGCCGTCCCTACAGAAAGAGCTGGCTCACTTCCTGGAATGCGTGGCAAGCCAGAGTAAACCCGTTGTCTCCGGCGAAGTGGCCAGGCAGGCTCTCTGCGTTGCCTTAAAAATCAGGGAAAAGATTTGGCTCAAAATTTAACCAAAAAGAAAATTCTTATCGTCGCGGGAGAAGCGTCTTCGGACCTGCATGCGGCAAACCTCATAAAAGACGTCAAAGCCCTGTTGCCCTCCGTGGAGTTCTTCGGCTTAGGCGGGGACAGGATGCAGAGAGAAGGCGCAAAGCTCTATGCCAATATCGTTGAATTGGCCGTAGTGGGCTTTGTAGACGTGCTCAAGAATATCGGAAAATTCAAATCTATATTTAACCGGGTTGTTAAGGAGGCGGACAATCTGAATCCGGACCTCGCTGTCCTTATCGATTATCCGGGATTTAATCTGCGATTGGCGGCCGAACTGAAGAAAAGGAATATTCCGGTTGTCTACTACATCAGCCCGCAAATCTGGGCCTGGGGAAAGAACCGCATCGGCATTATAAAAAAGCTGGTCAAGCGAATGATAGTCATATTTAAGTTCGAACAAGAGCTCTACAAAAAGGAAGGCATACCTGTTGATTTTGTGGGCCACCCCTATCTGGATATCGTCAGGGCCGATTCCGGCCTTGATTTACCTCCGGGAAAGCTCACCTTTGCTCTTCTGCCCGGTTCAAGAAAAGGAGAAGTCAAGCAGATTCTCCCCGTAATGCTCGAAAGCGCAAAATTAATTCAGGAAAGTATCCCAAACAGCCAGTTTTTAATCCTGCGCTCTTCCTCGGTACAAAAGGAATTATTCGATAATATACTGGCCGGCTATAAACTTCCGGTCCGCATTATTAACGATAATACCTACGAAGGATTAGCCAGCTGCGATTTTGCGCTTGTTGCTTCCGGAAGCGCAACTTTGGAATGCGCCATACTAAACAAGCCCTTTGTGATTATGTATAAGGTTTCCTGGCTTAACTGGCTTTTCTTAAGAGCGATAATCAAGCTTTCCTACATAGGCCTGGTTAATATTGTAGCCGGAAAGAAAATAATCGAAGAATTTATCCAGTACCGTGCCAAACCGGAAATAATCGCTGCTTATATTACTGAAATTTTAAACAATCCTCAGAGAGTAGCTGTATTAAAAGACGAGCTTTCGAGAATCGGGTATCTGCTGGGGGAAAAAGGCGCAAGCAAGCGCGCCGCAGGTATAATTGCGGATTTATTAACTAATAAATAACGGGTTTTACCGTCTTAATAATTTTGCGACTTTTTTATGCGCTTCCGCCGTGACCCGAAGGTGGGGCTTGCAATGGGCAAAAGAAAGGAAATTTGCCTCGAATTGCGAGGGAGGCATGTTTATCCCCGCTTTAAGCATCAGGTGAAAATAGCGGGCATATTTTTTAGTATCGGCACTTAAGGCCAGCCGGTAATCACTGACTTCCTGACCGGTAAAAAAAACGGTGAACATCGAACCGGCGCGGTTAAGGCAAAATTTTATCTTTTGTTTTCTGAGGTGTTCGCTTAACTCCTCGCAGAGAGATTCCGCATTTTTTTCTAACGCCCGATAATCCGCGCCGGAAAGGTATTTCAGCGTTGCCAGTCCTGCGCTTACCGCCGCGGGGTTCCCCGAGAGAGTGCCTGCCTGATAAACCGGCCCTTGGGGAGCAACGCGGCGCATAATCTCCCTCCTGCCGCCGTAGGCGCCTATGGGAAGGCCGCCGCCGATGATTTTGCCCAGACACGTCAAATCCGGCTGAATGCCGTAAATATTCTGAACGCCGCCGAAGGTAAAGCGGAATCCGCAAATCACCTCATCGAAAATCAGGATTATTCCGTATTTATGAGTCAATTCTCTTAATCCGGACAGGAAGCCCTGTTTGGGCGCAATTACTCCCATATTTGCGCAAACCGGCTCTAATATCACGCAGGCAATCTCGCGATGCTTGCTCTTGATTACGTCTCTTAGCTTATCGATATCGTTATAAGGCAGGACAATCGTGTCTTTGGCAAGGCTCTTTGGCACTCCGGCGCTGCCGGGAATACCGAGGGTTAAGCTTCCCGAGCCGGCCTTAACCAGCAGGCTATCGCAGCAGCCGTGATAATTGCCTTCGAACTTTACAACCTTGTCCTTCCCGGTATAGCCCCGGCTTAGCCGGATTGCGCTTGTCGTCGCTTCGGTGCCCGAATTCACCAATCTGAGCATCTGCATAGACGGTATTGCCCGGGTGATGATTTTGCAGAAATCCGTCTCTCTGCGGGTGGGCGCGCCGAAGCTCGTCCCGGAATTTATTGTCCTTATGATGTCTTTTAGAACCGCCGGATGAGCGTGGCCCAGGATTAGCGCTCCCCAGCTCATTACATAGTCAATGTATTCATTTCCGTCGACGTCGATTATTTCGCAGCCGCGGCCTTTATCAACGAAAATCGGGCTGCCGCCCACAGCCTTAAACGCCCGCACCGGGCTGTTCACTCCGCCGGGCATAAATCCGGACGCTTCCTTAAAATACCTTTTAGAGTTGGCCTGTTTCATTTCTCTGCTTTCTTAAAAGAGGGTAAACGTAGTGGATTAAACGCATGCGCTGCCTGATGTCTATTCTCACGAATTCTATTCCCGTTTCATAATAATCTTTGCCGTCTTTGTCCCTTTTGACTTCATCTGCCTGCCAGACCACTCTGGTCAAGCAAAAGAACGGCTCTTTGTCTTGAGGTAAAGACAAGCCCAATTCTAAGAGTGTCCCCGGCTTTATTTTCTCTTTCACCGGCAGGCGCAGACCCCCTGCTGCCACATCTAGAGCGCACATACGGGTTTCGCCATTTACTCCTAATACCTTATAAATTACCCTTACCCCGTCTTTTACCCTGCGGTATTTCCTTCTCTCAATCATTAGAGTATCCTCATTTTATAAAAAATAACAAGAATGAATGTTATATGATGATCCGCCCTTCTTGAATTCCTTCAGAGTAAACAAAACCCGGCATCCCTGCGGTCTGACTTTCTTAGAAATCCCGTTTATAACGCGCAGCAGGTCTTTGCGGCTGTCCGAATGCAGCATCGTATAAAGATTATACGGCCATTTAGCGTATGACCTCCTCAGATAACAGTGGCTTACCTGAGGAAATCCCGCCATAGCTTTACCGGCAGAATCTATTTTCTCTTTCTTGATTTCCCAAGCCACAAGCGCGTTGGCCTTAAGCCCGATCTTGCGGTGGCTTAAAATCGCTCCGAACCGGCGAATCAATCCGCTCTTTTTACCGGCCTTCAGATTTAATAAAAGTTCTTCTTCTCTGATTTCCAGCCTCTTAGCTAACAATCTAAACGGCTCTTTGGTTATCGGCAGATAGCTTGAACCTGGCATCGATTTTAAAGACCTTTAAAGTATTTAAGCTTAAGATATCTTTATCCTTGATTCCGGCTTTTCTTTTTATCTCCCTGATAATGCGCAAGAGGCGGCTACGCGAAGGAGCCGTAACGGTAAACCAGATATTGAATTCTGCGTCCCTCAAATAGTTATGGCTGACTTGAGGATAATCGTTGATTATCCTGACCGCTCTTTCTATCTTACTTTCCGGCACCCGCGCGGCAATAAGAGTCGAGGAAAACCCCATCTTATTCAGGTTAAATACCGGGCCGATATAGCGGATAATGCCTCTCTTTTTCAAGGCGCGGGCTTTGTGTAGAAGGCCGCTTTCGGAAAAACCGGTTCTTTTGCCGATCTCCAGATAAGGTCTGGACGTAATGGGAAAATTGAACTGCAACTCTTCGAGTAGTCTCTTTTCTTTTTTATTCATAGCTTACAAATTTGGTCCTCATCCATATAGTCACCGGAATAATGATAAGCGCGCGCCCGGCAGCCGCCACAAGTATCTTTATAACCGCACAGAGCGCATTTACCTTTATAATCTAAACTTCGCAATTCTTTTAATATCTGGTTTTCCTGCCAGATGGCGCTGAATTTGAGCTCGCGTACATTGCCCAGGCGAAGGGGTAAATATGGACAAGGATGAACATCTCCGTCAGGCAATATGCAGCAATAGCTTATGCCGGCCAGGCAGCCGCGTTGAAAGCGAAGGGATAAATTCAGCTGTTTGGCGATACGGATAAACTGCGGTGCGCATACCGGCTTTAACTCTATGGTCGTGTTTTTCTGCTTCTTGAGAATCCCCCTCAATAGAGTTTCGTAATCCTCGGGGGAAATTACCGACTCTTCGATTTCTTTACCTCTGCCGGTCGGAACAAGGAAGAAAATATGGTGCGCGCAAGCGCCTATTTCGCAAGCCAGGTCAGTAATCTTCTCCACGCCTTCTCTGTTATACCGGGTAACGGTCGTGTGGACTTGAAATTCCAGACCGATGCTTTTACAGGCCCGCATTGCGTCAACGGATTTAAGCCAGGCGCCCTTTACCTGCCTGAATTCATCGTGAACTTTCGAATCCACGCTATCCAAGCTGATACCCGCCCGCTTAAGCCCTGCCTCCTTTAATCTTTGGGCTGTTTCTTTGTCAATCAGCGTGCCGTTCGTGCCTAAAACAGGCACCAAGCCGAAAGAGCGGGCGCAGGAGATAAGTTCGTAAATATCCGCTCTTGCAAGCGGTTCTCCGCCGCTCAAAATAACGATTTTAAAACCGGCTCGCGCAATCTCGTCTAAGAGACCCCTGGCTTCTTCGGTGTTTAACTCGTTGCTGTCCTTTTTGCCCGCATCCCGGTAACAGTGCTTGCATTTTAAATTACAGGCGCGTGTAACATTCCAAGAAATAATCATGATTTAACCCTCTCTCAACCAAGAGGCGACCTCTTTAGCATGATAGGTAATAATGATATCTGCGCCGGCGCGTTTAATGCTGTTTAGGATTTCCAGAATAATCTTCTTCTCCTCAAGCCAGCCGCGGGAGGCTGCAGCTTTAACCATCGCAAATTCGCCGCTGACATTATAGGCAGCCAAAGGTATATTGAATCTTTCCTTCACCCTCCTTATGATATCTAAATAAGCAAGGGCAGGCTTGACCATAACGATATCCGCGCCCTCCTGTAAATCAAGACGAACCTCCCTGAGGGCCTCGTCCGTATTCGCCATATCCATCTGATAGGACCTCCGATTCCCAAACCTGGGAGGCGACTCAGCTGCCTCGCGAAAAGGTCCGTAAAAAGAAGAGGCGTATTTGGCGCTGTAAGCCATAATCGGCAGATTTTCGTAGCGGTTGTTATCCAGGGCTTCTCGTATTGCCTTCACCTGCCCGTCCATCATCGCCGAGGGAGCAACCATATCCGCTCCAGCCCGGGCGTGAGAAAGGGCGGTTTTAGCCAGCAACTCCAGCGTGGCGTCGTTATCTATTTCATAACCGCCTGCCCGCGACTTTAACCCTGAAACCTTCCTTATTATTCCGCAATGGCCGTGACTTGTGTATTCGCAAACGCAGACATCTGTAATTACCGCCAGCCCCGGCACATTCTTTTTAATCCTGCTTACCGCTTGCTGAACTATGCCGCTTTTGGCATAAGCCTCGCTTGCCAGTTCATCTTTTTTCTTCGGAATACCGAACAGCAGGATTGCCGGAATGCCCAAATCTTTTATCTGTCTTGCTTCTTTTATCAGATTATCAACGGATAGCTGAAAATTCCCGGGCATAGAGGATATGGATTTCCTGACGTTTCTGCCGGGACGCACAAAAACAGGCATAATCAAATTATCCGGCGTTATGCGCGTCTGGCGAATCATCCTTCGCAAATCCGCGTTTTTCCTCAGCCTCCTTGGCCGGTAGATGGGATACCGCATATCTCCTCCTTCATTTTATTTCCTCTTCGGTCAGATAACAGGCGGGATCCTCCTGCCAGACATCCCCGTAAACCGCCTGGGCACGGACGCGGAAATTACCGTTGCAGATATCCAAGAAACCGCACCTTGCGCAGCGGCCTTTAAGCTTGGACTTTCTGTCTTTCAGGCCGGCCATTAGCTCATCAGAGGTATCCATCCAGATTTCGCCGAGCGGCCTGTCTTTGACGTTGCCGAAAGAATAGTCCTGCCAGAACTGGTCCGCATGAACAAAGCCCATATTGTCAACGTTGGCGATGGCTATGCCGGAATTGTTTCCGCCGTTGAGACGCAGGAGCCTTAAAACCTCCCCGGCTCTTTTGGAATTATTTTTCTTCAGCTTTAAATAGACATACACGCCGTCGGCGTGGTTATCAACGGTTAATACCTCTAAGTCTTTACCCCTGCGCTTGAGCGACTCGGTCCATTCACAAATCGAATCAACACATCCGCGCATCTGGCCGTGGGTCAAATCATCCTCGAGCATCTTACTGCCCCGGCCGGAATATACCAGGTGATAAAAACAAACCCTGCCGATGTTTTCATTCTCTACAAACTTGAAAACAGCGGGTAAATCCGCGTAATTGTGACGGGTAATTGTAAAGCGCAATCCGGTCTTCTGGCCGAGATTGGTCAGATTCCTTATTCCCTGCAAGGCTTTCTCGTATGCGCCGGACTTCCCTCTAAAGCGGTCGTTGTTTGCCCCGATACCGTCGAGGCTGACCCCGACGTAGTCAAAACGGGATTCTTTAATCCGGCGGGCAACCTCGCGCGAAATTAAAGTCCCGTTGGTTGAAATAACCGACCTCAACCCCTGCTCTAAGGCATTTGCGTTTAATTCAAATAAATCCTCCCTTAAAAGGGGCTCTCCTCCGGAAAAAAGCAGAACAGGAACTTTGAATTCGGCCAAATCCTTTATCATCCTCTTCGCCTCTTGAGTATTAAGCTCTCCTGAATATCTCTGGTTGTGAGAATCCGAATAACAGTGGATACAAGCAAGGTTGCAGCGCCGCGTAGCATTCCAGACTACGATAGGCCGTCTAAGAGAAGGCGTAAGCGCCTGGTTGTATCTTAGCTCATCGCCGAAAGAAGAAGAATCGCATAGTAATCTGGAAATGCTTATCATATCGCTCGCTTAATCCTTACTACTTACTACTGTTTTTCAAAATATCTTACAATTGCCTCCACAAGCGCTTCTTTCGTGTACTCTTTTGCCTGGATGTCTACTTTCAGCCCCAGCCGCCGGGCCTCTGTGGAAGTAACCGGCCCGATGGAAGCGACCAGGGAACTTTTAATTACCCGCCTCAACATCCTGCGGGGGACAATCTTGAAAAAATTAAGCACGCAGGAAGAGCTGCCAAAACAAATCACCTCTATATCCCGCAATAGTTCATCCAAGGTCTTGAGTTTGTATTTTTCCGGCTCGGTTTTATAAACAGGAGCTACAAAAACCCTTGCGCCCGATCTTGTTAATCCCCTGCTTAGCGCATCCCTGGCCCCTGCCGAACCGGCAATGAGAATACTGTCTCCTTTAACTCCCCTTTTTTTAAAATACTCCAGTAACCCTTCCTGGCAATACCTTTCTGCCTGAGCGTCTACCCTCAGGCCGAAATCTTCCAACGCCTTCTTAGTGTTGGGGCCAATCGCAGCCAATTTTACTCCCGCAAGAATCCTCAGGTCTTTTCCCAGATAATTAATGCGCTTTAAAAAATGCCCCACGCCGTTCTGGCTGCTGAATACCGCCCAGTTAAATTCGTGTATTCTCCCCACCGCCGAGTCAAACACTCTATAATCTTTCAGCGGAACAATTTTAATCAGCGGCATTTCCACCACCGAGGCTCCCCAGGCTTCTAAAATCGAAGACAGCCTGTCCAATCCTTCTCTGTGAGAGGTCACCAGAATCCTTTTGCCGAATAAGGGCTTTTCCTCAAACCAGTTTAAATCTTTTCTGAATCTTACCACGTCGCCTACGATCAGGATTGCCGGAGGAGTAATGCCGGATTCTTTTGCCCTCTTAGCTATTGTGCTTAAGGTTGCCGTAACCGTTTTTTGTCCGGGCAGAGTCCCCCACCGGACTAAACAGCAGGGCGTAGTTGGCGGCCTGCCGAATTTAATGAGATTACCGGCTATTTTAGAGAGGTTGCCCACGCCCATGAGGAATACCAGAGTCCCCAGGCCGGTAGATATCTTTTCCCAATCGATAGCAGATTGTCTTTTAAACGGGTCCTCGTGTCCGGTAAAGATGCCTAACGAAGACGTATATCTGCGGTCGGTTAGGGGAATTCCTGCGTATGCCGGAACCGCGATTGCGCTGGATACGCCCGGCACTGCCTCAAAAGGTATTTTATGCTTTGCCAGAAAGACTGCCTCTTCGGAACCTCTGCCGAACAAAAACACGTCTCCCCCTTTCAAGCGGAGGACAACTTTGCCTTGTTTTGCCTTGTTTACCAGCAACTGATTAATCTTTTCCTGGGAAAGAATTCGCTTCCGGGAAGACTTGCCCACGTATATCAGCTCTGCTTTCTCCGGGGCGAACTTTAATAAGCGCGGCGAAACAAGGCGGTCATAGACTATCACCTCAGCCTCTTTCAAACACCTTAGCCCCTTAAGAGTAAACAATCCGGGGTCACCCGGACCCGCCCCTACCAGGAAAACCTTACCCTTGGCCATCTTGCCTCGTTTCCTTTAAGATTTCTCTGCCGCCGCTTTTCAGAATCTCCCGGGCTAATTTTTTGCCTAAGCTCTCTGCTTCGGATAAACCTGCTTCCTTCGTGCTCCGGACCATCCTTCTGCCGTCAAGGCTGAATACAGCCGCCTCCAAAACAATCTTTTTTTCTTTTGTCCGGGCCAGGGCTGCCACGGGAACCCGGCACCCTCCCCCTGTTTCTTTAAGAAACGCTCTTTCGGCAGCAACACAGACATAACTTTCCCGGTCATTAATCCTTATAGCGACATCCCCGGCCAACCTGTCATTCCGCCTTATCTGGACGCCTAAAGCGCCCTGACCCACGGCAGGCAAAAGTACGGCAGGCGGAAAAAAATATAGATTAAGACCTGAGAGTAAGTTTTCTATCTCCTTGCCGGCCCGTTTTAGCCTTAAGATACCCGCTGCGGCGACGACTACGGCGTCGAATTCCCCCTGCTTCAACTTTCTTATCCGCGTATCCAGATTGCCCCTTAAATGCTTAATCCGCAAATCCGGCCTCCGGTGCAACAATTGCGCGGCCCTGCGCAAGCTGCTTGTGCCGACCACGGCTCTTTTTCTGAGGCTAAAGAACCCTGCCTTATTTTTTGATACTAAAACATCCCTGCAGTCTTCTCTTTTAGTCACCGATACTAACCGCAAACAGGGAGGAATCGCCGTCGGTAAATCTTTCATACTATGGACAGCCAGGTCTATTTCCCTTTTCAGCAAAGCTGTTTCTATCTCTTTTACGAATATGCCCTGAGAATCCAGCGGCCATGTTTTTTTAAGCCTGTCTCCCTTAGTGATTATTTTTTTGCAGGAAAAAGAATGCCGGGGAAATTCTTTTTTCAAAAAAGAAACGACTTCTGCCGCCTGAGCCAGGGAAAGCTTGCTTCCTCTGGCGCCGATGGTTATTCTCTTAAGATGCGCCATTTAAATTTAATTTTTTTACCGTGGATTCGATGCTTTTCTCTATAATCTCCTCTGCCCGCTTTGCCTCGCGCATTCTTTCTTTGAGATTAGCGTCGCGCACCTTCGCCAGGTCGTCTATGTTATACAAATAAATATTGTCGAGCTTGCCTGCCTCGGGGTCGATATTTCTGGGCAGGCCGAGGTCAATGAGGAATATGGGGCGTTGATTCCTTTGGTGCATAACCCGGGATAAATCGTCTTTATCAATAACGAAGTGCGCAGCAGCGGTAGAGCTGATTATGATATCCACGTCTTTCATATACTCAAAAAAATTCTCAAACCTGACCGCCGCTCCGCCGAAGCTTTTGGCTAAATCCTGAGCCCTCTCAAACGTGCGATTCGCCACCAAAACTGCGCTTGCTCCACGGGAAGATAAGCTCTTCACGGCCAGCTCTCCGATTTTACCCGCGCCGATAATCAGTATCTTTATGCCTTTGAGATTCTCGAAAATCTTCTTCGCCAATTCAACCGAAGCGGAACTTATGGAAACTGCTCCTTTGCCGATTTGAGTCTGGGTGCGAATCTTTTTTCCCACCTTAATCGCTTCCTCAAACAGGCTGCGGAATATTTTCCCGATGACTCTGCAATCCCTGGCGTTAGAATACGCCTGTTTTACCTGACCGAAGATTTGCGTTTCGCCCACAATCATCGAATCCAAAGACGAGACTACCCTGAATAAATGCCTGATTGCGTTTATGTCGTTAAAAAAATAGAGGTGCTTCTGGAGCCTATTCCGGTCAATACGGTGAAATTCGTAAAGAAAGCGGCGGATGGCCTCGGTTCCGGACCGTAAATCATCGGTAACCGCATAAATCTCCACACGGTTACAGGTAGATAAAATCAAATTCTCTTTAATGGACTCGTATCTTTTTAAAAAGACAAGTGCCTCAAGAAGCCCTTGGGAGGTGAAAGAGACGGTCTCCCTTATTTCAATCGGTGCGGTTTTATGATTCAGTCCCAGTATCTGTATATTCATCTTAGAGATAAGAATGCAGTCCGGGCAGGAGAAGACTGACTCCTAAATAAGTAAAAACTACTGCCAGGAACCCGATTATTGTTATATACGCGCTCTTTTTGCCCCGCCACCCGCGCATCAGCCGGGCGTGCAGATAAAAAACGTAAATCAACCAGGTAACTAACGACCACGTCTCCTTAGGGTCCCAGCTCCAGAAAGCTCCCCATGCCTGACTTGCCCAAATCGACCCGGAAATAATTCCTAAGGTCAAAAGGATAAAGCCAAAAGTCACCGTGCGATAACTCAGTTTATCTAATACGGCTAAAGAGGGAAGGCGCAAGAATAATCCTCCTATTTTCTTCGTTTTCACCCCTCTCTCCTGCAGCAGATACATTACCCCCAAATAAAAAGCCAGGGCAAAGCTGGCGTAGCTCAAGAAACACAGACCTCCGTGAATTCCCAGCCAAAAACTTCTAAGCACAGGCGGCAGCGGCCTTATCTGGCTGTCCATAAACGAAGCCCAGCCGAGTAAAAAGATAACAAAAGGCAAAGCAAATACTCCGATGATTTTGAGCTTCGCCCCGCCCGCGATAAAAAGGTATATCAACACAACTGTCCAGGCAAAAAAAGACAGCGATTCGTAGAGGTTGGAAATCGGCGGCTGCCCGAGCTCTGCGGCCCTGACGGATAAGCTGAAGGTATGGAATAGGAAGCCGAATATGGAAAAGAAGAAACCGAGCTTGCCGAGGTTCTCCCGGCGCAGAATAAAAGAAGAAACGTAACATAGAGCGGCGATGACGTACAATACGAAACCGGCGGCGAAAGATAGACTGTGCATCTTTGATATAATTTCCTAGGCTATCAAGACCTTGCCGGCAAGTTTGGCTAAAATTGCCTTCCTTTTCTTAAAGGAAGGGCAACTCGCTTTTAACTGCCGGCGGGCGTTCTTAAGGGCGGCTAAAGCCTTACCGTAGCGCGGAATAATTGATTCTTTTATATCTTCTTTTATCTTTCTGCTCAAATAAGGAACCTGCCCGCTGGTCGAGATACCCACAATCAAATCTCCGTCCCGAATAACCGCAGGCACGATAAAGCTGCTCTCGGACGGAGAATCCACGACGTTTACCAATACGTTCGCAGCCGCCGCATCCCGGCTGACTTTCGAATTCACCTGTTTATTATCTGTAGCGGCAATAACCAGAAAGGCGCCCCTTAAGAACTTCTTTCTGTAATCCGATTTTATCCAGGAAATTTCTCCTTCCTTTGATAAGCGCCTTAATGCCGGGTTTAGCTCCGGGCTGATTACGCAAACCCGGGCTTCGCTCTTGAGCAAAGAACGCACTTTTCTCCGGGCTACATTTCCCCCTCCGATAACAACGCATTTTTTGCCTTCTAAATCAAATAAAACAGGATAATAACCCATTGTCTCCTATCTAATTTGAGAGATTAAGAGTAGTTTTTTAGGGACGTTTCTTCACCCAATCGGAGAACTGTCCCCGAATAAGAAACGTCCCTATGCTCTCAGGGCGGGGTTTGGGAGAGACGCAAAAATTTTATTCTTCTTTTTTATTAGCGGCCGCCTTTACATGGCGTTCGACCTTGGTAACCTCTTCGTGGCTGAGCACACGGCTTAAATCCAGGAGAACCAGGAGCCTGTCCTTGAGTTTTCCCACGCCGCGGATGTAGTGCTCGGGGACTTCGGTTTCGATAAGGCCCGGCACATCTTCGATGTCGTCCGAGGAGATTCTCAACACCTCGGAGACGGAATCGACGACCATGCCCACGGTATTCTCGCCTATCTCGATTACGATGATGCGGGTGTTGTCCCCTCTGGTCTTGGAGGGAATGCCTAACCTCTTGGCCAGGTCGATGACCGCCACAATCTGCCCTCTTAAGTTGACCACTCCTTCGATGAATGCGGGGGCTTTGGGCATATAGGTTACCTCGATTAACCTCACGATTTCCCTAACCTGGGAGATATCTACGCCGAACTCCTCGTCGCCTATCTTGAACACGACCAGCTGGTACTCTTTCTTTTTCTCTTCCGGCATACCCTACCTCCTTTTTTATTCCCCCTTGAACCCCAATGCCTCGAAAATTTCTCTTAATGATTGGGAGCTGGGGAAGAACAAAAAGAATCCGCCTAATTCCAAACCCTTCACCCTTAAATCGGTTTTGATATATAAAGCCTCTTCCGAATACTGGGCAATCTGAATAAAGATAAAGTCCAATATTGCCCCTACCATATCCTGCGCCAGCGACGGCACGCTGGAAAGTATGTTCTTATTGGTCATCTCGGCCAGAGCCGATATAAAAGAGCCGGCAAGGATGTTAGCGCATTCTTTTAAAGAAGACTGAAACATGGCGTCCTTAAAATCTATCTGGTCTACGGTCTTGCCTAAAAGCGAACCGGATAGGATTTTAGCGTCCTGGGGCGAAAACAACAAAAAGATCCTGCCGCTGACATCGCCGCTCATTCCCATATCCAAAACAAACAATATCCTCTCGCTGCCTCCGAATAAACCGGAGATATTTTCCAGCGGAATGAGGCTCACCTGGGGAACGGAAATTTCCACTTTGGTGTTGATTAAATCTGCCAGAGCCGTAGCTGCCCGGCCGGACCCGATAGTGCCGATTTCTTTCAATACATCCAGCTGAGATAACGATAGTTTCTTATCCATAAGGCTTACCTTCCTACTTTTTTTATTATTTCGGCTGGAATATCGGAAAGGGGAAGAATACAGTCGGCCAATCCTTCGTCAATAACAACCTTCGGCATGCCCCAGACTACCGAAGTCGCCTTATCCTGGGCAATCAAAAAACCTCCGCTTTCCTTTATTCTCCTTGCTCCTTTTAATCCGTCCTTACCCATTCCGGTTAATATTACCCCGATTACGTTGGAACCAAAAACCTCGGCGGCCGAATTCATAGTTATGGTTACCGAAGGACGGACAAAATTGACCAGAGGCTCTTGGTTCAATTGTATCTGTAATTTATTGCCTTCCTCATCCCAAATTTTATCCAAAACCATATGAAACCCAGCCGGTGCAACATACGCCTTGCCGCGTAAAAGAATGTCTCCGTCCTCAGCCTCTTTTGACTTAATGCCCGACTCCCAGGAAATCCTCTCGGCAAAACTCAAAGTAAAACCCTCGGGCATATGCTGGACAATCAAAAAGGAAGCCGGAATATCGGCAGGAATCAGCTGCATAATTTGCAGTATTGCTCTTGGCCCGCCGGTAGAAGCTCCGATAACCACCAGTTTTTTAATTTCGAAGGGTTTTTTCGGCTTTACTCTGGGGGGAGGGACGACCGGAAGCTTTAACGTAGCTAAAAAGCTTTCCCAATCTACCTCAGCCGCTAACTTAACCTTGGAAAGAATTGCGTCTCTGAGCTGGTGCAGGTCTAGGGATATCTCCCCCGAAGGCTTAGCAATGAAATCCAATGCCCCCATCTCCAGAGCGGTAATCGTAGCGGCTGCCCCTTGCTGAGTGTAAGCCGAAAGCATAATAACGCGCGTGGGCTGCTTCTGCATTATCTCCTGAAGCACGGCCAGTCCGTCTAAAATAGGTAAATTTACGTCGAGAGTAACCACGTCGGGGCGAAGAGCAAATACTTTCTCCAAAGCCTCCTTGCCGTTCCTCGCTTTATCCACAACCTCGAATGCTGGATCGCTGGATAATATGTCGGAAATAATCTTTCTCATCAGAAATGAGTCCTCGACTATTAAGACGCGAATTTTATTGCCCATCGGGATTACACCTCTTTTTCGCCGGCCGCAATAGTCTTAACGCAAACCTTGCTGGTTTCCAAATCCAAGACTACGGTCCTCCCGACAATCCCTCTTAACTCTTCGCCGGCAACCTCGATACCGAGCTGCTCGAACATCGCTTTTGCCATAACGATGTTTTTCTCTCCGACATTAAGAATACTGTCCTGGCTTATGAAGCTGAACATGTGTGCGCCTCCGAATAATTTCGCAACCAGGTTCTTTTTAAGGCAACCCTCTTTTCTTAAATCCTCGACCATCTTTTCTATCACCGAATTAACGAACCTGGCAGGATTGGATTTGTTTTTCGCCTTCTCGATATCCGGAAGCATCGGGTGGGCTATCGCGCCGATTTTTTTTGTCGGGTCATATAAAACAATGCCTAAACACGAACCGAGGCCCCGCGTGACCAGGAGGTCCGGCGCTCTGGCTATCTTCATATCGGACATATTTACTTCGACCGAATTTTTCTCAACTACCTCTTCTTCATCCATCTTTTCATTTACTCCGTGAATATTCATTTTAGTCTATCGACACCTAACCGCCTAACTCACGACTCTCTTAATCGCCTCGATCACTCTGGAAGGCTGAAACGGCTTGGTAATAAAGTCCTTTGCTCCCGCCTGGATTGCCTCAACGACTAAAGAGTGCTGCCCCATTGCCGAGACCATAATAATCTTTGCCTGGGGGTCTATCTTCATGATCTCTCTGACAGCCGCTACTCCGTCGATTTCTTCCATCTTCGGCATCACGATGTCCATTGTAACTAGGTCGGGTTTTAATTGCTGGTATTTTTCAACTGCCTCCTTGCCGTTCTCCGCCTCGCCGCAAACCTCTATGCCCTCCTTCTTCAATATATCACTGAGCATCTTGCGCATAAACAATGCGTCATCAACGATTAACACTCTCGCCATGTTCTCCTCCTTTCTAAGTCTTCGCCTCTTTTCTCTGAAATATTTTTTTGTGAATAGCCACGGAGGTGAATATCTCCCTGGTATCACCCCAGAAACTTTCAACCTTGCCGACCACTAAATACCCTTTTGAACTTAGGGAATCGCGAAATTTTAGAAAAAGAAGCTCCTGCTGCTGGTGGCTCAGATATATCATTACGTTCCTGCAAAAGATTACATCCATATATTTCAACGGGGAATCGTTAATAAGGTCGAGCCGGTTAAATTGGACCATCTGCTTCACATTCTCGTTCAGCCGCAAAAAATCGTTAGGCAGGGCGGTGAAGTATTTTTCAACCATAAATCTGTCCAAATTTTTTAAATTTTTCGCTTCGTACTCCGCTCGCTTGGCCTTCTCAAGCGCTTCCCTGTCTATATCCGTGCCCCAGATTTTCACGGAAAGACTGCTTTCTTCTCCCAGCTCCTCCCTGAACAGAATCGCCAGGGAATATGTCTCCTGCCCCTCCGCGCAGCCGGCAGACCAGACCCGGATAAACCTGTTGTTAAACGAACCCTTCCGGCTTATAATCTCCTTGAGGCAATTTTCCCTGAAATATTCAAAAACATCGGGGTCGCGAAAAAACTCCGAAACGTTTATGGCCAGATTGTCTAAAAACCGGTTATATTCGGCATCGTCTTTTTTCAAAAGATTAAGGTAGTTAAAAAGGTTCCCGGATTTGGTTGTGTTTATGCGGTAGTTTATGCGCCGCATGAGAAAATTCTTGCGATAAGAACTAAAGTCGACTCCCTTTAACTTCTGCATCGTCGAAATAAACACCTCAAGCTCTTTGCTCTCCATATAGACAACTCAGTGTTGGGGCCCCTTGTTTATATGAGATATAGCCTTGGTAAGCTCCTGAACCACGTCCGCGCGGAATTGAATTTCCTGCTCCTTGAGTTTTGTGTACATTCTGCCTTTATCCGTGACCACGTATTTGGAAGGAAGCCTGTTAAGTGCCCAGGCCATTATATCGAGTTTGCATTTTGGGCACTTACAGATGTCTTCTCTCTCGGAAATAAGGCTCTCCAAAGTGTCTCTGACCGTGTCTTCCATATAGTTATAAATCTTCATTTTAAGCCTCCTTGTTTAAGTCCTCAAAAATTATCTTAACCTGCGAACCTTCTGTTAAAAGAGTGGTAAATCCGGACGGCTCATCGTTGACCAGCAGCTTCATTGTTTTGCCTTTGAGACGCTGGGGATCGAGATTTATATACCGGAATATTTCCGAAAGCATTACTTTGCGCTCTTTTAAATAATACACTCTTATATCCGCGCCATCAATTAAAAATTCTCCTGACTTAACCTGCTGCCCGTTCATAAAAATCTGCACAGGCTCCATCTTAATGTCTATATCCCGGCCGTCCACGTTTATGCGCATCTGCTCGTATCCCTGAGGAATGTCCACCACGTCTTTTATCTTATAGAAGGTGGGGGCCTCGGGATAAAATTCAATTGTATCCTTGTCATTGATTTCGCTGTCGAGTGAGGCTGTGTCGCCGTTGAGGCGCAAAGTAAAGCTGCGCTGGGTCAGGATCCGTGGCTGATTATTTATATTAACAAGGATTTGCCTTTCGTTGAGAGAGTCCGTATCAAATCCCTTTAAGGTCAAGATATCCATTAATTTTAATTTAAAGGTCTTGATTTCAGCGCGGTCGACTACCGGAACCTCAGGGCCGACCTCCTTGCCGTTCATTAAAATCTTTGGCATAATTTCTAACGGCTCGTCGTTAAAGACAATCTTAACCGGCTTTATTTCCAGTAATTCACGGATAAGCGCGACCGCTTCTTCGCCGTCCCTGGCCTCGCTGAATTCGATAATATCTCCTGAATTTATTTTACCGGATAGAAACGCGGGCTTACCGTTAAGCATTATCCTGGCAAATTGGCCCATCGTCCCTTTTAAAATCTTAAGCTCCCCGTTTATTTTCACCGTCAGAGCCAGACCCGGACGAGGATGCAGTTTCTTATTATCGATCCCGGCCAGAATGAGCGCGCCCAGCACGTCTTTCTTCTGATGAAAATCCAGCATCTTTAATTTCCTATTATTCACCTCGACGTCGATAAATCTTAAGCCCGAGCTAGCCGCGGTCATCATCGCAATCCCTAAAGGAGTAATAGACTCGGGTCCGGTCAAGCGGTTGGTATTATCTTTAATTCCCTTAATGGCGGAAGGCTTGCGTATCCCGGCCTTGTCTGCAGACATTCCGAAGCTATCGGCTAGGTCGGTAATCAGGCTATACGTAAGGCTTCCGCCTCCTACCCCTACAACCGCTTGAGGAGGGCCTCCGTTTAAATCTACGGCTAACTTGGCGATAGAATCGGCCAGCCTTTTTACCCGGGAGGAAATCGCCTCTTTTATTTTTTCCGTTTTAACTATGTGTTTTTTACTCCATATGTCCTCGTATCCGACTTCTTGCTGAACCAAGAGGGATCTTTTGATTCTTTCTGCCGTACTGAAGTCCACCAGAAGGCTCTCGCAAATTGCCTCGGTAATCTCGTCTCCGGCTTCGGGCACCATTCCATATGCGACAACAACCCCGTCTCTGGTTAAAGCTAAATCGGAGGTGCCCGCTCCTACATCAACAAGCAATATGTTAAGGTGGCGCATATCAAAGGGTATTATAGCGTTAATTGCCGCAATGGGCTCCAGCGTTATATTAACAAGTTCCAATCCCGATTTTTTTAAAACCGCGAAAATGCTATCCAAAACCATGCGCGGCAGGAAGGTCGCGATTACCTCCGCGCAAATGCTTGCGCCGTAATGCCCGATAAGATTTGTAATTCTGTTTCCCTCTAATTCATAATATACAGGGCTGTAGCCGACGCAGTAAAACTGTTCGAGATGCCGCCCCGAATCGGTGATTATCTTATCCACCGCCTCCAATTCCAAATCCCTCACTGTCTGATAATCTATCTCCCGAGCAGAATCAAATTCCCTGACAACCTGCTCCTTGAATGTTATAAGATTTCTCCCGGCGACTGCCACGCCTACCTTGCTTAATTTCTTGTGCCGGCGAGACTCCAGGTTGTTTTTTATCTGCCTTACAGTCTTGGTCACCTCTTCAATGCTGTGGATCTGTCCGTCGAACATCGGGCGGCTGGAGTGCTCTATTACATCTACGTCGAGAACCTCCAGACAATCTTCTCCGGAACGGGCAATAATACCCATTACCTTTCTCGTTCCGATATCTAAGGCAAAGATTTCTTTCATAACCCCACCATCTTTAGAATCTTATTGAGACTTTCGAATTCTAACAAGAAAATGACAAACAAATCCAATCCTACGCCTTCAATTTCGAGATGATTCTTGATAGGCAAGATGTAATTCATATCCTGGCTGATAAATCTCTTCGTCACTACTCTGGTTAATCTATCTACCCTGTCTATCGATGTTTCCGTGATTGAAGGAATTAATTGATAAAGACTTAAGAATTGCCCCACTGCGTTTAGGTAAGAACAGCAGATAATATGCGAACTTTCGCTGAGGGCCGATTCATCTACCATAGTGAATATTTCGGTTGAGCCGATTTTCCTCTGAGTCAGGATATCAATCATAGTCAAGGCGCTTTTCTGCGGGAACAGCACCAATATGCCTCCCTTGAGTTTTCCTAAAATTCTTACAGAAACGGCGATGGTCAACTCTTCCGGCCTTTCCAAAATCTCGATTTCTGAAAGCTTCTCCAGAGGTAAAAGTTTGGCTTCCGGCACGCTCACGGCAACCTTCTTGCTCAAAAGTTGACTTAAGGCGGTAGCAGCATTGCCTGCGCCGATATTGCCTATCTCTTTTAACGCATCCAATTGTTCCTCGGTAAGATTCAAAATCTCTGCCATCCCCCTGTCTCCTTTTAGCTGATTTTCACCTCAAACTCAACACATCCAAAATTAACGCTACTTTGCCGTCGCTAAGGATAGTGGCGCCGGCTATGCCTTTAAGCCGCTTAATCATCGAGCCCAGGGGCTTCACCACTATATCCTGCTCCCCGAGCACTTTATTCACTACCAGGCCGATGCTCTTTGTCCCGTATTCGACTATTACAACGGAAATCCTCTGCTCATCCTGCCGCCCCTTCTCTTCCTGAGCGGTCCGGCTTTGAGTGCAAATCTCTAATTCCTTATCTAATCTTATTATGGGTATAACCTCGTTCCTCACCCGAATAACCTCGAAATTTTTAATCAGCTTTAATTCCTTTTGCTCTATTTTAATTGTCTCCCGTATGCTCATTAAAGGAATCGCGAAGGTTTCTTCGCAAACCTTAACCAACATAGCTTTTATAATTGCCAGCGTCAGAGGCAGGGTCAAGATAAACCGGGTGCCTTTTCCCTTTTCGGTCTCAAAATCCAATCTTCCGGCCATAGCTTCCATCTTTGCCCTAACCACATCCAGCCCTACGCCGCGGCCGGAGATTTCGCTGATCTTCTCGCTGGTCGTAAACCCCGGCAACATCAATAAAGAGAGCACCCTCTCTTTGTCTAATTTTGCCGATTCTTCTTCGGATATCAGGCCTTTTTTTAGAGCGGAGCGCCCCACCGTTTCAAAATCGATCCCCCGGCCGTCGTCGGCAACCTCAATTGAAATCTGTCCTTTTTGCCGGGCCACTTTAATGATAATCTTTCCTTTGGGATTTTTTTTTAACCCCTTTCTCTCTTCCGGGGCCTCGACGCCGTGGTCGATTGCGTTTCTAACCAGATGCACGAGAGGGTCGCCTATCTCGTCCAGGATAGCCCGGTCTAATTCGATTTCGCTTCCGGTTATCTCAAGCTCGACCTGCTTATTCTGCCCTCTGGCTAAATCCCTGACTATTCTGGAAAACGTATCCAATATGTGCGAAATTGGCAAAAGGCGGGAGAGCATCACCTCGTCCTGCAGAGCCGTGGTTAATCGGTCGATAATAAAGCTGACATCCTCCAGCGGCTTGAGCCTTTCGGATTGGACAATCTGCATAAAGCGAATCTTGGCGATTGTCAACTCCCCCATTAAATTCATAATCTTGTCTAATCTATACACGGGTATTCTCATACTCTGGATTTTCTTTATATAAGAAGGGGCTGCCCGGCCGGGCGCCTGCTTTTCGTAAAGAAATTCCAGCGGCTCAATCTCGACTTCCTCGACTTCCGAAATGCTCAACAGAGTCCTTCGAATGCCCTCGTCCTTCTCTCTGGTCGCCAACATAATGGCAAAGGAAGAGGTGAATTTGCCCTGTTTTAAATCGTCGGCAGAGGGGACGGATTTTAAAATCTGGCCGATTTTCTCCAAACTGGTTACAACTAAGAAAGCCCTCACCTGCTTCATCGTGCAGGTTTTGGTGAGGCTGACTTTTATCTTAAATATCTCGTATCCTTTCGATTTTCTGTCTTCAAACAGCTTCTGTTCGTAATCGGCGAAATTTAGCGCATCCAGGGAAACTTCCGGGGCCTCCTCCACGGCCTCCTCCACGGCCTCCTCCATCTGCAAGAACCTTTTCACGTTTTCAAGGTGCGGCCCGATATCTATCTTCGTTTTCTTGTTTAACTTTATTTCTTCGACCAGCGCTTCAAACACATCTAAACATCCGAACAAGCTGTCGATGATTTCCGAGTTTACCTTTATCTTCTGGCTGCGCAGCGCATCGAGAAGGTCTTCCATCTGGTGGGAAAGTTGGGCGAGCTTCTCAAAGCCCATTGTTGCGGACATACCCTTTAGGGTATGCATGGCGCGAAAGATTTCGTTCAACGACTCTAAATCAGAAGGCTTCTCCTCGAGCTTTACCAAACACTGGCTGATAATATTCATATATTCTTGCGATTCAGCCAGGAATATCTCCCGATAACTCTCCTGCATAACAGTCTATCCTAAGTGATGGATTTAATTATAATCTCCAAGCCTGTGGGGTTGGGAATCAAGAAAAAATGTCCGATAATCGAAGTAGTTTCTTCCCGGAACTCCGATTCAATCAATAAAGCGTATTTTGAGACGCAGCTTAATTCAATCAGCAGGTAGTCGATCATTGCCCCGGCCATATCCACAACTATCTCGGGGGCGCAAGGGACAAGCCCCATGCCGACGAAGCTGGATAAAGCTCCCAAATAAGCGTTAGCGAGGATTATGCCGACTTCTCTCAATGCCGAACGCTCCAATTCCGTAATTACGCTGCCGTTTGAAACCGACTTTCCCGTCATAAGCGAGGCCAGGCTCAAAGCATCCCTTTGAGAAAAAACAAAGAGTATGGTGCTCGGCAAATCGCCCAGAACCCGCAGAACCAACCCGACTACTAATTTGTCCGCCCCCCCCACAGTCGCAGGCACATTCTCAATAAGCAGAAAATGTATCCTGGGAACAACGATGGTCACTTTTTTATTGAGCAGCTGGGAAAGCGCGGTAGCGGCATTGCCGGAACAAATATTGCCGACTTCCTTTAACGCGTCCTTTTGAATGCCGTTTAAGATAATCTCTTCCATAATTTATTAAACCAATACCTTTCTCACCGCTTCGATTACCCGGGAAGGTTTAAAGGGCTTGGTAATAAAGTCCTTTGCTCCGGCCCGAATGGCCTCGATTACCAAATTCTGATGCGCCATTACCGAAACAATCAAAATTTTGGCATCGGCGTCCAATTTGATAATCTCTTTTACCGCGCCTATGCCGTCCAACTCCTCCATCATCGGCATAACCACGTCCATAGTTACCAAATCGGGCTTAAGTTGCTTGTATTTTTCTACCCCCTCTTTTGCGTTAGAAGCCTCTCCGCAAATTCTATGCCCTTGTTCCGTGAGAATCTTGCTCAACATCTGGCGCATAAACACGGCGTCATCCACTATTAATATCTTTGCCATAACTCCTTCTACTTTTTAAACTTAGGTATCAAGAAAATCGCTTTCGCGATAACTCCTCTACGATTTTCAGTGGTTAGGAAAGTATTCTATACTTTCCTATACCATGAAAAAATGATTTTAATTAAAATAATATCTTTATTATAATTACAAAACAATAGCGTGTCAAGGAACAAAATCTAAGGAACAAAATCTAAGAACGGTCTTCGGTTTTATCCATCCTCAGCTGGCTTATCTGCTCGGAAACCAGGCCCAGCATAAAAATAAGCACAGAGGTGACCAGGAGAAATACCGCCATATTGGTAAAGCGGCGGGCGGTAATATAGGTATAAAGATAATAAAAGAATCCGCTTAAAAGGAAGAAAAGACTTACCGGAAGAAAAACGCGCAGAGGAGAAAAAAAAGTCGCAATCCTGGTAATAATCAGCAAAAACTTTATCCCGTCCGGAAACAATCTAATCTTGCTCCTTCCGCCTCGACGGAGGCAGGAAGACACCGGCACATACTTTACGGTTCTTCCCGTCTTCAAGAATGCCAGGGTCAGAGTAGTGGGGTATGAAAAACCGTTGGGAAGCAGATAGAGAAATCTCATGGCGACATCTCTCTTGACCAGGCGGAAACCCGAGGTTAAATCCCGAATGCCAAACTGAGTGACATAGCCTGCAAACAGGTTATAAAACCTGTTTGCGAGGTTGCGCACAGAAATTCCGGAAAAATCCCTTGCCCCGATTACCATATCATACTCAGCGATGTGGCTAAGCAGGCTGGGGATTTGTTCGACCGGGTGCTGCCCGTCGCCGTCCATCAACAGCGCAATCTCGGACTTTGCCTTTCTTAATCCGGTCTTCACACTTGCGCCGTTGCCGATATGATACGGATGGCGGATGACCTCTGCGCCGCTGGCTTCGGCTGCTTGCGCCGTTTCGTCCCCGGAGCCGTCATCAACTACGATTATCCTGCAGGAACCGCCTAAAACCTTTCTGATTCCGTTAATAACCTTACCAATAGTCTCTCTCTCGTTGAAAGCCGGAATAATGACGTCGATATTATGCATTTTATTCCCCTAAGCTGCCGCTTGAGTAATAGTCTTGGCCTTTGGTTATCTCTTTCCTGCGGAGCATATCCTCGATCTCGGAGTCTGTTTTGTGACCGAGCTGGCTGGCTTTGTCAAAATATTCCTGAGCGCGCTCAAAATCGGGCTCGGGCAAAGACAGATAGAATACGCAGAGATTATAATAAGCGGGAGCAAAATTTGGCGAAAGCTCGATTGTCTTCTTAAAATACCGCTCCGCCTCTGGACTCAGTAATTTCTGGGCATAGAGCAGCCCCAAGTTATAATAAGCCTTGGGGTCTTCGGGGGCAAGTTTTATTGTCTTTTTATATTCTGCAATCGCTTGCTTTAAATCCTCATCTTCTAAAATTACACCTAAGCCAAGATGAGCAAGTGCCAAATCCGGATTGTCTTTAATTGCTGCCTGAAAATATTCCTTTGCCTTGAGCTTATCGGAAAAATTATCTAAATACAGCCAGCCTAAATTTGACTTAATCTCGCTGGATTCGGGATGAATATTAATCAGCCTCTCCCAGGCCTGTTTAGCCTTTTCAACCTCACCCATCTTCAGATAAATAATAGCCAAGGTCTTAAGGTAACTTACACCATCCCGCCTTTTTTCAAGGTAATCTTTATTTTGGTCTAAAATATCTAGGCCCGTCTGGGGCTGATTTTTAACCAAGGCGTAATAAGCTGCGAGATTAAACAATGTGGGCTTCCTAACGATATCTCTGGACGAAGCAGCTGCCTGTCTTAGATATTCCTCGCCCTCTGCAATAAAACCTCTATTTATAAGGTATAATCCCAGACTTCCTTTAGCCAGAGCCGAATCGGGATTAGCCTTAAGCGTAAATTTCCATAAAAGATATTCGTTTCGCCACTGAAAATTGCGAATAAGCGTTAAGAGAAAAAATAAACCTAGGATAAAGAAAAATAACTGCCGAAGATAAATCCTCTTTATTTTCCATTTAATTAAAAGAAGCCCTGAGAGAAAATACAAAGCGAAATACGCCAGATACGCCTGATGCTCGGCGGCAACTAAGTTCAGGCGCGCGTAAAACTTAGGAGTTAGACAGATAAAATACCAAAGGCAGGAAAAACCAATTATTGAGATAATGCGTTTTCTTAAAAAAAGACAAACAACAACTAAGGCAATAATAAGCACCAAAGAACTTGAACCTAATGGATTGGTAAAATTGTTAATTATGGGGAAATTGTGGTCAATACAGAAATTAAAGGGATAAAAGAATAGATAAAGATAAAAAAATGAGACCGCTGCCTGGGTAAGGATGTTTGCCGAATATGTGCGCACCGGTGGAACTTGAGGTTTAACCTTAGCAAACAAACCAAACACACTGCCAAAAATAAACCAGATTAAGATTAAATAGGCAACGGTTATCAAGAAAAAGGGCAGAAGTCTGAAAAATACTCTTTTAGTATCCTTTAAATTAACTTTTTTATAAACAATCTCGTAAGCAAAAATTAAACCTAAAAAGACCAGCCCCGTCTCCTTGGTAAGTAAGGCAAGAGCATATAATCCGAGGCTTAATAGGTAAAGGGACTGTCCCCGAAGGGAACTGTCCCTAAACCGAGACTGAATATAAGCATAGAGGCCACTTAAGATAAAGAAGCTGCAAAGCAAATCAGAGCGAGAAGAGATGTAAGTTACAGCTTCAGTATTGACAGGATGCAGACAGAAGATGAGGGTTATCCCTAATCTCAAGGAAAAACTTAAGTCCTTTAGAAAGAGCTTTAAAAAAAGATAAAGAAATACTGCATTCAAGAAATGGATAAGAATGTTGATAAGATGATAGCCATGAGGATTAAGGCCGCCGGTTAAATAATTAAAGGTGAGGGTTAACATCAAAATTGGCCGATACATTCCTTTAACTATGGGGTCGCTGGTAATCTTTCCTTTAAAGAATAAAGGGATGTGCTTGATATCCTTTATGTAATTATTATTTAAAATCATATGGCGGTCATCAAAGATAAAGCTATTGGCAAGGGTATTTAAATAGGCAGAAAAAATCAACAGGCACATCAGAAGAACCGCTATTAAGTCTTTGTTTTTTTCATTCATCCTAAAATAATAAAAGAGGGAGAAAACCACTATTTCTCCCTCTTATCCTTAACTCTTAAACAGCTCAACAAGCTTATATTTCTTTAATAATTGCTTACCAGGAACAGGCAGCGTCTACGCCTAACAGTCCGGTGTTAGAAGCGTAATGAGTATTCCATGTAAACCCCGCCCCTTTGAATACAGAAAGCTCTTTCCATTCCTGAACATAGTCACCAAGAACAGTAGAACTACACGCAGATGGAAAAGGAGTTGTATCCAAAGGACTATGTATAGCTGTACTGGCATAATAATTAGAAATGGCTGCTCTTAAAGCGCCTCCAGTTCCCTTACAGGCTGCCACCTGAGCCTCTTTTCTTAAATCGATGAACCTGGGTATAGCTATCGCTGCTAAAATGCCGATAATGACGATAACCATAATCAACTCAATCAACGTAAAACCTTTGCCTTTTCTCATTCTTTCACCTCCTCCTTTTAAAGGATATCATCGGTTAATTTAAAAGTCAAGAAAAATCGCCAGAAACTTCGCCGAAGGCGATTTTTCTTGATCCTGAGGCCGACAGGCCGAAGGATCTTGGACAATATAATTTCCTGGGTAATCAAGGTTTTTATAAGAATATCATCGGCCGGTTTAAAAGTCAAGATTTTTTTGCTCGGCCAATTTAAACAATTCCTCGCGCGCGTTGTCTTCAATTTCGATAAACTTAACCCCCAAAAAATACCGCAGCCCTTTCTCCATTCGGCAATAGACAATCTGCGCCTTCGCCTTAATTACCGGCGCCTGCGGTAATTGCATTTGCGTTCTGAATTCTACATTCAACATTGTCCCTTTCGGAAGATATAAAAATACGTGTAAGCCTATAGCTGTGCCGCCGCTGGATATATCCTTGGTTATGCCTTCGACCGGCGAGGAATAGCTCAAAGTCAATTCTTTGTCCTCGACGGTTATCCACACCGGCAGGCTCAAAGGAATCCTCTTTGATCTCCGGTAAAGCGGCAAAGAACGCGTGGGTTTGCGGTTAATAATAAAGTCCTGCGCCTGGAAAAATTTATCCTGAAGCCCGTAATAACGGTCCTGGGCCTGAATTATGGAACGGGAGTAAGCAATCAACGTCTCAATATCATAACCCGTTTTGGCCGCCAGTGTGTCTGCAATAACCGTATCCAAAGGATTTGCGCATGCTACAAACAACACGCTTTTAATTTTAAATAAAGGTAAAATCAGATTTTCGCGGCAAAAATCTTCATTCACCGAGCGAATGACCTCCTCCGATATCTGGTAATCGGAGATTCTTACGTAGGGAATCCCCGACTCCTCGGCAAAGAATACGGCAATATCCTCTTCGCTTAAGATTCCCAGCCCGGATAAAGCAACCCATATATTCTTACCCAGCCTTTTTGACTCCTGCGCCGCCAAAGCCAATTGTTCGGGGGTAACCCACTTCTGTTGAATAAGCTTCTCTTCTAATCCTTCCATGGTTAGTAGTGAGTAGTCAGAAGTGAGGGGTTAGATTCCCTGAGCCCTCACTACTCATCCCTGACTACTATTTTTTAACACCCTCGGGATAATATTTTTTTAAAAACCGCGCTAAGTCGTCAGAAACTTTTTTCTCGTCGATAATGTACATACCCGCCTTATCAAATCCCGTCACGGAAAACTCTGGATATTTCTTTTGCGCCGCTTTTAAAAGTTCTGCTTGCTGCCGGGCAATCCTGAGGAGAGCGCGGTTATCCCTGACTACGTCGTAATAATCCAGGGCTTGCTTCACAATCAGTTTCAATTCTTCGTTCTCCCAGGGCTTGGGAATATAGCGATAAACCTGGCCTTTGTTAATCGCCTCGATTGCGGATTCCAGCCCCGGATAACCCGTAATTAATATTCTGATGGTGTCCGGAAATAATTGCCTTACCTTGACTAAAAAATCTATCCCGGTTATATCGGGAAGGCGGTTATCGGATATAACCAAATCCACCCCGTTGATTTCCCTGAGCTTCTTCCAGGCCTGGGCGGCGGTCTCTGCGGTATGAATCTCGCGCTCTTCGCTGCGCAGGAGCCGGATTAGGGCACTAAGGATATTGCGTTCGTCATCGAGAAGTAAAATCCTGTGCTTAATCATTCTTCTCTCCCTGGTTTTCTATCAGGTCTTTGATAAAATTCTGCGAGCGGGAAGGAAGGAATTTCGTAAACATAATTCCCATGCCGGCCGGCAGAATATTGCCTTTTCCGTCATCCTTCGGTTTAGCCCTATTCCAAGCTACCACTCCTTCGGCGTGGATAAGACGTGTATTGTCTTTACCGAAACTAAACAAAATTTCCACGTTAGTCTGGGGAGGCTCGACCTTCTGGGTAGTTATGAACATCCCTCCTGCGGAGATATCCTGAGCCTGGACGACCTGCCAAAAACTCTTTCCGCGGTATTCTACGGGAAATCGAACATATGCCCTTTTGAATTTCCTTTTTTCCTGCCACTGCATTCGGCTCTCTCCTTATTACTTGCTCGATTGGGCTAAATCTCTAAGGCTTAGTGCGATGCTAAAAAGCAGGCACACCACCGCGCCTTTGAAAAGCTGAGTAGCGGTAATTCCCCAGACTATTTCCGGTATGCCTAATAATTTTAATACCACCGCTATAATAAAAGTTACGAACGCAATAACTACAAAGAGGTCATCGCCCATATGATACGTCTTCTTCATCTCTTACTCACCTCCTTTGATTTTAGGTAATTGAATCGTAAAAGATGTGCCTTCTCCCACTTTACTTTCCACCCTTATCTCTCCGTGATATTTCTTAATAATATTATAACTTACCGATAAACCAAGTCCAGTTCCTTTTTTACTAGTGGTAAAAAAAGGGTCAAAAATTTTGGACAAAATCTCACTGGGAATTCCGCAACCGTTATCCGAAATTTTAACAAAGACGTTTTTTTCGTCTTCCCGCGTCGATAACGCAATTGTGCCCTTATCACTTATGGCCTGCGACGCGTTTATTAAAATATTCAAAAAGACCTGGCTTAATTCCGTGGGGTCAATCCATATCTTCGAATTTGACTGGTAATCTTTTTCCACATCCACTTTATACTTTATTTCGTTCCAGACTATCGAAAGGGTGGACTCCAGGACTTGATTTATGTCGATAGCCATGGCCTGGGACTCGCTCTTGCGGGAGAATGTCCGCAAATCCTGAACTATCTTTTTTATCCTGTGAGCGCCCTCTAAAGACTCCTGCGCTATCGCTTTCAAGTCCTCGGCCATTGTCGCGTCATTTATAGAATTACCGATGTCTTTGGTATAACCCTGCAAGGTCTCCAAGTTGCTAATTAAAAATCCCAAAGGGTTGTTTATCTCGTGAGCAATCCCCGCGGCAAGAATCCCCAGGGAAGCCATTTTTTCTATCTGTATAAGCTGGGACTCGGTCTCTTTTACCAA
>JBDRMR010000016.1:0-4383 GCA_043812035.1 Candidatus Omnitrophota bacterium | reverse complement strand
CTGAATAAAATGATGGAGGATATTTACTGGCAGGGCAGAATCAGAGAGGAACAGCTCCGCGAGTTGCTGGGCCATACGCCGGTTGAGGTTTTTTTAGGGATGATTTTGGGAATATTAATTGCGGTTATTTTGCGTTAAATGAATTTGACACTTGACATCTCCGATGTCAAGGGTTCAATTCGTCCTTCGCTTTGTTCAGGACTCGATGGACGATTCTGAACAAGATCCTTCGTTTCGCTCAGGATTGTCCTGAGGAACGAAGTGACGAAGGACGAAGTGAAGAATCTCGCAGACGGCCTGCGGCCTACGACTTACGTCCTTCGATTTCACTCAGGACGTAATCCTGAGCGTAGTCGAAGGATTACGTCGCTTTGCTCCGTAAGTCGTCTGCTCATTGAAAAAGGAGAGACAATGAGGACAAGATTGATAGCTGTTATCGTATTAATAATTGTGGCGGCTTTGGCGATATGGGCGATTACCGGTGTTAAAACTAAAAAATCGGTTGTAAGCAAGGTAGAGCCTCAGGAAGAAGCCGAAGTCGTTAATTTATCGAAGATTTTAAATCAGGCAAACCAGCTGGAAGCCCAGGGCAATCTTCAGGAGGCAAAGTCTTCGTATAAGAAGCTTGTCAGCGAATTTTCTAATTCTCCTCTGGTAGGCAATTGGCAGAAAAAGATTTGGGATTTAAATATTAAGTTATTATTCTCACCCGCAATTACTTCGGAAAGCGTATCTTATGAAATAAAGCCGGGAGACAGCTTGGTTAAGATTGCCAAAAAATTTAATACGACGGCGGAGCTGCTAAGAAAAAGCAACGGCCTTACTTCGGATACAATTATAGCGGGAAGGAAATTAAAAGTATGGACAAAACCCTTTAGTATAGTGGTCGACAAATCGCAGAATATCCTGATGTTAAAAACCGACGATGAGGTGTTTAAGACTTATGTTGTCTCGACCGGGGAAAATAATTCCACTCCCGTAGGCACCTTCGGGATAGTTAATAAACTGGTCGATCCTACCTGGTTTAAGGCGGGAGCGGTCGTTCCACCGGAAAGCCCCGATAATATTTTAGGTTCGCGCTGGATGGGCTTTGATTTGGAAGGGTATGGCATTCACGGAACGATAGAGCCCGAAACCCTGGGGCAGCAAATAACCCAGGGCTGCATCCGCATGTCTAATTCTGACGTCGAAGAGCTGTTCGCCATTGTGTCCGTCGGCACGGAAGTCACTATAGTAGATTAATAACAATGAACGGATTGGATTTTGAAAAACCTATAATTGAGCTCGAGAATAAAATCCAAGAGCTAAAGGGTTTTACCTCCCAGAAAAAGATAAACTTATCTCCCGAAATAAAGCGCCTGGAAGAAAAATTAGGGCATCTTAAGGTAGATATCTATAATAACCTTACTGCCTGGCAGAGGGTGCAGATTGCCCGTCACCCCAGCCGCCCTTATACTCTAGATTATATAAATTCGATTATGAGCGATTTCCTTGAGCTGCACGGAGACCGCAGCTTCGCTGACGATAAGGCAATCGTCGGCGGGCTTGCGCTCCTCGAGCAGCAGAGAGTTATGGTTATGGGGCACCAGAAGGGCAGGGATACCAAAGAGAATCTCATGCGCAATTTCGGCTGCGCTCACCCCGAAGGATACCGCAAGGCTTTGAGATTGATAAAATTAGCCGAGAAGTTCAATTTACCCATAGTTATTTTTATCGACACGCCCGGCGCTTATCCCGGGGTTGGCGCGGAAGAGCGCGGCCAGGCTCAAAGCATCGCATTGAATTTGAGAGAGATGACCAGCATTACGGTGCCGATATTAGCGATTGTAATCGGCGAAGGAGGAAGCGGCGGTGCTTTAGGGATCGGCATCGCCGACCGGATTTGCGTTTTAGAGAATGCTTATTATTCGGTTATTTCTCCGGAAGGCTGCGCGGCTATTCTCTGGAAAAGCGGAAGTAAAGCGCCCGAAGCAGCCGAAGTATTGAAACTAACCGCCAACGACTTACTGCAATTCGGGATAATTGACGAGGCCATACCCGAACCGCTAGGCGGCGCTCACAGAGACCCGGAGAAGATGTGTTCGACTTTAAAGGGTGTCATCCAGAAATACGTCAGGGAATTACTCGCCTTGTCCAGGTCCGAATTATTAAAATCTCGCTACAAAAAATTCCGCAACATCGGGAGATTCCTGAGTGATTGAACAGGAGCTGTTATTTCTAGGCCTGCTTAAAGAAGGGCCGAAGCACGGCTACGAGATAAAAAAGAAAATTAAGGAGATACTTTCTTTATTCGCCGGCCTCGAAATAAAGTCTATTTATTACCCTTTAAGAATCCTGGAAAAAAAGGGTCTGGTAATAAAAAAATCCGTAAAGCAAGCCAAGCGGCCCACCCGCTTTATTTATAGTTTAACCGCTGAAGGAGAAGCCCGGTTTAATAATCTATTATTAAAGAGCTTCCTGGATTTTAAGCGTCCGCGGTTCAGCCTGGATATAAGCCTTTATTTCTTACGCTTTGTGAATTCTAAAGACCTAAGGCAGCGGATTAAAACCAGGATTCGCCTCTTGGAGAGGGTGTCCCGCGGCCTTAAACAGATGGTTGATTCTTTGAAGTCCAAGAAATCTCCTTCCTATTTATGGCTAATCCTCGAGCATAATTTAGAGATGGTTGATACCGAAGTGCGCTTTTTAGAGCGTTTGCTCGAACGCGCCTAAAAAGATGACTGGCCAAGTTAACCCCCCGCAACGGAAACTAACCAGCCCAAAGAGATATTGCAAATTACCGGGATTATTTTTTCTATGCGTAATTTTGTTGCCGGTTATTCTTATCTTTGGCTGCGCAAGATACGAGGTTAAGAATATCGATTCTGCCGGCAGAGACATCATCTGCTTTGGCAACAGCATTACAGCCGGCTTGGGAGTTTCGAGAGAAGATAGTTATCCTCTCGTCCTATCCGAACTAACCGGCTATCCTATAATAAACTCCGGCAGGAGCGGAGATACTTCCTCCGACGGTTTAAAGCACCTGGAGAAAGGCGTGCTATCCTATCAGCCGCGGTTAGTAATTATCGAATTCGGAGGAAACGATTTCTTAAGAAGGGTGCCGCTCGACCACACAATTAATAACATTCGGGCTATGGTCGAGCAAATTCAGGCGAGAGGGTCGATGGTAGCGATTGCCGATGTAAGCAGCGGCGTGATTATGAGTAATTACAGGAAGAGGTATAAAAATCTGGCAAGGCAGACGCAGGCGATTTTTATACCCAACTTGTTAGAAGGGATAATCAATAATCCGTCTCTTAAGCAAGACACTATTCATCCCAACGCCGGGGGCCATCGCATCATTGCCGAGAGGATTTATAAAGCCATCAAGCCCTATTTGAAATAGGGATACCTCAATATATCTACGATGCTGGCGATTTTAGGCCTAACTTTGGACGAATTAAAATCCTGTTTGAAAAAGCAAAATTTCCCCGTTTTTGCCGCTCGTCAGATATTCTCCTGGATATACAAGAAGGAAATCTTTGATTTTGACCGGATGACGGATTTGTCCAGAGAGTTGCGCGATTTCTTAAAGAGTAATTTTTATATCTTGAGCCTTGCCTTGGCAGATAAGCAGGAATCTTGCGACGGAACGCAGAAATTTCTTTTTGGAATTCCCGACGATTCCGGCTTTCTCATCCGGAGAGAGGGTAATCAGGGCATTGAATCCGTGATTATACCTGCGCCCAGGCGGCTCACCGCTTGCATATCTACCCAAGCCGGCTGTAAATTCGCCTGCCGGTTTTGCGCCAGCGGCGCTCTGGGCTGGCAACGGAATTTAAGCACAGGAGAAATTATCGAGCAGGCGATTTATTTAAAAAAAATAGCTGCCAGGAGGCTCAATAATTTAGTGTTCATGGGAATCGGAGAGCCGCTCGATAATTATGACAATCTCTTAAAGGCTATACACATATTGAATTCGCCTTACAGTTTAAATATCGGAGCGAGAAAGATGACTATTTCGACTTGCGGGTTGATTCCCGGAATCAAAAGACTCGCTGAGGAGAACCTTCAGATAGAACTGTCTGTGTCCCTGCACGCCGCGGATAATAAAATCCGGGATTATCTTATTCCGGTAAATAAAAAATACCCTTTGGATGAGTTATTGAGCGCCTGTCGAGACTATTTTAAGAAAACAAAGCGGCAGGTTACGTTTGAATATGTTTTAATTAAAGGAATGAATTCCCAGCCGGAGCAGGCAAAGAAATTGACAAGGCTTCTTGCTGGTCTGGATGCCAAAGTTAACCTTATTCCCGCCAGCCCGTTCAGGAATGAATTCCCTCCGCCTGACAAATCGGATATGCTTATATTCAGGGGTATCCTGCTTAAGGCGGGTATTCCTTC
>JBDRMR010000015.1:0-6026 GCA_043812035.1 Candidatus Omnitrophota bacterium | reverse complement strand
ATATTGACTTTGATATTCCTGAGCAGGCAGAGATAGTTCTTTTCTTCCAATTAATTTTGGAATACCTTGCAAAACATCCAGAGAATAAGATTAGACTCGAGCGGATTAATAAAGACATGGAAAAGACAAAAGAAGTCTTAGCCGGTCTTTTAGGAAAAGAAGTTCTATCAGGAGAAAAGATTACAACTTCATTTTCCCGTTTTATAGTTAAAGAAGCCACAGATCACGAACGCTCTTTAGGCAGGCTTTCAGGGATAATTAATCTTGGCTCTAAGGTATTTAATCCGGCGGTTGGCTCAGAAGAGGCAAAGCAGAAGGTTGCAAAGCATATGGAACATAATTTAGCGCCCGTATTAAATATGTTAAAGCAATTAAAGAAACATCCCAAACTTAAAGACTTAGTTGCGAGGATTACTGAGAGTCCGACCATCCTTTTAGAAGTTGCCTCTGATTTGACGACAACCGGCGAGGTAAGGAATAATAGAATTCGCCTGCATTGGGCAATCATTGCCCGCGCTCCCCCGGCGCTCCTGATTCAGCTTACCCTGTTGGAAGAAATCCTGCATTATTATTATCCTGCCCAAGATGAATTTGTGCACTCAGTTATTGATCAATATATCTCCTCAGAAATTTACGAATCATTCATAAACGCAATAGAAAAAGCGGGAAGAGTCGGTATTTATACAGAATTAACTGAAGAGCAAATCCGCAGGGAATCTGTTGAGGGCTTTGTTTTACATCCTGAAGTTAAGGAGACCTGGAACCTTACTCTGATTAAACCCTTGCAGGAATTATATGCTCGAGCCGGGGCGAAAGAGAGAGAAGATATCGTTAAGAAATTTAAAGAAATAACCGGGGCTGCCTGCATCGTTCTCGGGAATTGGGCCGATGAAAATGGGATTCCCATGGAGATTAAACGCACAACCTTTGAGGGGAGATTAGAGGGAATTCAGGAGTTGTTAAAAGACCTTCTTGAATCTGCAGCAAGGGGAGAGGAGAAATACTTCGATATAGAATTAAAGGATTTAATCAAGAGATTAAGTAATGACAGGTTAATAATTCGCGATGAGGCCTGTTCAGACGGCATCACTACAATGGAGCTGGCACAAAGCTTAATCGGATTTAAGGATAAGGTCAAGATAATCGGAGCGGATATTTTGATGAACTTATATCAATTGGCCAATAAAGACGGTGATGTGGCTATATTTGATGCCTTTGAAAAAATAATGCAGGTTAAAAGAGCGGGAGAACTTAAGCAGGTCTATAAAGACGAGGAGTTCCAGAAACTTTTTGAAGAAATATGCAGATTAAGTCAAAGGTTGTATGGTAGATTAGTAAGCTTTGAATCCGAGGGCAATAAATTAGACGTAATCAGAACCTTAGATCCTAGAGTAGTAGATTTCGAAAAAGAGAATAATCAGGTTAGTTTTCAGGAGCACGATGTCTTTGCGTCTGTTAAAGAAAAAGCGGATGTAATTTGTTGCACAAATCTGCTTTTATACGGCGAGTATTTTACCTTGGAGCGAATCCAAGAAGCTGTCTATCAATTGGGCAATTCTTTGAATGAAGGTGGTATTTTGATTTTGGCGCAGACTCCTGTCCATGACCCCGAGCTTATATATATCCATCTTTACCAGAGAAAGGGCGATAGACTGTTGCCACTTCTTGAATCAAGCCGTAAGTTAAGCAAAATAGAATACGCAAGATTTGCGCCTTCTCCTAAGGTATTGGCTTTGTTTGAAGCAGAGATAGACTTAAGTGAATCGCCTGCTTTTGCTCCTGGCGCAATCGAACAAAAACAATTGCTTTCAGAGAGACTGCTTTCTCATGCGGAAAATGATAAAAATGAAGCCGCATTAAATGAAAACAGAGAGGAAAAAGCCCGCTCGCCAGAGGAAGACTTTACCGATACGATGCAGGAGGCTTATGCCCGGCTAAAAGCTAACGGCGCAGCAGACATAGTTGTGGGAATTCCTTTTATAAACGAGAAAGAAACCGCTGGTAAAGTAGTCAGGAAGATTGCCAATTCCTTAGCTAAGTTATATCCGGATAAGAGAATATTATTTGTCTGCGTGGGGGAGAAGGATGGCAAAGAGGCCCAAAGAGTAATTAACTCGGTTTCTCTGTCAGCTAATGCCCGCAGTATTTGCTTTTTAAAGAGCTCCGATTCTATCCGGGGTAAAGGCTGGTCGGTAAGAGCGGCAATGGAGATAGCGCAAAAATTACAGGCAAACCTCTATTTGTTCGATGCTGATTTACAACAGGTTCCTTTCAGATGGGTTAATGTCCTGGCTCAGCCCCTGGAAGAAGAGCAAATGGATTTGGTTATGTCTCAATACACAAGCTCCTATGCAGAGAGTCTAATCAGTCGGCTATTCCTACATCCTTTATTCAGCACAATTTACCGCACCGCCGTTTCCTATCCCATAGCCAAAGAATTCGGCATTTCCTATAAAATGCTGAATATTTATCTAAAAGACAGGGATATCTGGCTTACCGATGTGGGTGGGTACGGAGTAAATACTTGGTTGCTTTCCGAGGCAATTGTCAATAGGGCTAATATCTGCAGGGTGAGCGCCGGCGTAAGGAAACACAGACCGATCCCCGGCAAGGCAGAGCTAAAGTTGAGAGAGGTTACCAGGACTGCCTTTGAGCAACTTATAAAGAATATCGACTGGTGGCAGAGGAGGGGTAGGATTACGCGAGAGATACCTCTTAACGGATTAGAATACAGCGTTTCTGCTCCGGCCCTAGAGGTCGATTATCGCAGAATGATTTCCCGCTACAGACATGGATTTGACCGCTACACAACTTTTTATGAGAAGCTCTTGCCTACGGACGTATATTCGCAGCTGGAAAAACTTGCTCATCAGCCCAGGGAGAACGATAGAAATCACATGGCAGAGTTTGATTTCTCTGCTTCGCTTTGGGCCCAGATAATCTTTGAATTTTTGCTTGCTTTCCATTTACGAGAGGAATTTGACCGCGAGGATCTGCTCAGCGCCTTTATCTTTCTTTACGAAGGCCGGACCGCTTCTTATTTAAAGGATATCGAGCTAAAGAGGGAATTTTTTGCTTTGCAGAAATTTAGCCAGGAAGAATTGAAAAAGTTGCTTGAAATGGAAGCGGAAAGATTACTTAAAGAACAGGTAAGCGAGCTTCAGAAACGAAGGGAGCTGTTCCTTGAGCGATGGAAAACAAGACAGCTGCCTTTAGTTATGTCCGTTAGTCCCGAAAAAGTTGTGATTACCGAGTTGCTTATTCCGGGAGTTGTTTTAGTCGTTCCCGAACAAATCTGCACTTCCGAGGGAAAGACTGTTATAGCAATGCAGATAAAAGACGAAATCCTGCGAGAGTATAAAGACAAATCCGATAAGTTTGTATATAAGAAACTCGGGATTTCTCAAGAAGCTGGTTCCTCCGAAGTTGCTAAGGCGGTAAGGGAATTTATGCGTGGTTTGGAGAAGAATATAAGCAGCTGGCTTTTACCCGGTAATCCTTATTCGGTGGAAGGCACCCGCAAGAACATAGAAAGATTATTCAGATATTTTCCGATGAAAAGAGCCTTCTGCTTACGCTCCGCAGTTATACGCCGTTTCTTAAACAGGAATCCTCCCAGGAATCTGATGACTAGGCTCGGCTGCGAGGATTTGAATTCGCTGTTTAAGATGCACGGTCCAAAAGAGGCATTTGCCCTTGCCTGGTGGTCTGAAGACAGGGAGTACGTCGAGAACATCTGGCACTGGTTAATTGAATATGTGACTCCGGAAATGTTTACTTACGCGCCTATTAAGCCGGTGGTGGTTGATTGCCGGGATTTTCCGGGCCTGGCTGAGTTAAAGGAGACTTCAGGACTTGACCGGTTAAGTGGAAGAATTGTCATCTGCAACCTTCCTAAGGGAAGGGGTGGAGAATTCCCCAAATTGCGCTATCTTACCACTGTTTCTAAAAATATAGTCGAATCAGAGAGATTCGGCCAGGTCTGGAGTGAATTTGCCAAGGGCAGAAGAGATTTCGGAAGAAAGCTGGTCAATTCTATCCGGGGACACTGGGGAAGAAGGACCTTAAGCGCGCATATGATATTCGAGAACGGGCATCAAAGAGCGGTGGCAAAAAGCTTTAAAAAGATGACGAGGAAAATTAAAAAAGAGGCCAAAGGCAGAAATGCACAGAGGATTATGCGTTTAGCCCGCCATCTCGATTATATGACCTTCTCATACAATCTTGCCCTGACTATGCCGGACGGACAATTTATCCCCTTAAGCGCCTGGACCTGGGCAAGCTACAGCTTTAAGGGCGGAAAAGGCGTTCCTACGCCTTTATCTCTCCATGTGGAAAGAGATTGGGCTACCCGGGAATTCCTGGAGAGACTGTTAATTTCTTCGGGCCTGGGAGACAGTAATACCATCAACCGAGAGATTATTCGTCTTATGTCAGAAGGAAGAGAGTCGGATGATATAGCCTGTTGTATTTTAGGATTGCCAGAGGAAATGAAGAGGGAAGTTTGCGAAGAAGAAATAGAAAATCACCTGCCGGTTAAAGTGCGCGAGATTGTAATCAAGGAGGAGCCGACGCTGGGTGATTATACCGAATTTACCGGGGAGGAAGCAATCGAGGAAATAAAGCAGGAAGCAGCAAAGCTTAAGGATAAAAAGGTAGTGCATATAAACTCCACGTCTAAAGGCGGAGGAGTTGCGGAGATATTGAATCGCCTGGTTCCTCTATTTAATCAGGCAGGAATTAAGGCAACCTGGAAGGTTATGAAGGGCTCAGATGAATTTTTTGAGTTTACCAAGTCTTTGCATAACGGTTTGCAGGGCGCCGGATTCAAGGTTACTAAACAGCAAGCAGACATTTATAAAGGGGTTACCCTGGAGAATGCTGAGGAGCTTCTTTCCGATGTCGAGATAGCCGAAGCAGACTTCATTGTTGTTCATGACCCGCAGCCTGCCGGGCTCATACCTATTTTGAGAAAAGCATTCCCGGATAAAAAGATTGTCTGGCGATGCCACATCGACCTTTCCCTACCGAACCGCAAAGCATGGGAATTCTTGAGAGGCTACATTCGGGAAGCGAATTTAGCACTTTTCCATCTTCAGGAGTTTATACCCAAGGATTTATCCATTCCCGCAAAGGTTGTGCCGCCTTCTATTGACCCGTTAAGCCCGAAGAACATAGATTTGCCATTAGAATTTATAGAGGCTGTGTTGGAAAAATACGGCGTAGATAAAGGCAGGCCGCTGATTTTGCAGATTTCCAGGTTTGACGTATTTAAGGATCCCATGGGAGTTGTCGAGGCCTTCAATTTAGTAAAACAGGAAATTGAAGGAATTCAGCTTGTATTTGCCGGGGCAATGGCAAAGGACGACCCCGAGGGGCAGAAGGTATTAAAGGAATTGAAGAGAGCAACCGAGGGCAAATCCGACATACATATTTTAGATATGCCTGAAGCGCCTTTAGAGGTTAACGCGCTGCAAAGAGCGGCAACAATCATCCTGCAGAAATCCACGAGAGAAGGCTTTGGCTTAACCGCCACCGAAGGCTCCTGGAAGGCAAAACCGTTAATCGCCGGCAACGTCGGCGGATTAACTGCCCAGATTACCGATAGCAGCACAGGATTCTTGGTAGGTAAAATGAATGGAAAAGGCAATTTAGTCTGGTCGGTGGAGGAGGCAGCCGGCAGAATTAAGTATTTATTCCTTAATCCACAGGTAGCAAGGCAGATAGGCGAGGCAGGTAGAGAGAGGGTGAGAGAGAATTATCTTATTACCACTCATCTTTTAAATTATCTTAGGATAATGAAGGAGTTGTTCTTGGATTCATCATCTCCTGCTCATACTTCTCGCTTTAAGGTACGATTTCATCCTGAATTCAGCCCAATTGAGGAATCTTTGCGTATAGTTAGAGGTAGACTCGATTTGGAAACTAAGGAATTGGAAGAAATACAAGATCAAGATGATAGCGGACAAAGTAGGCAGAAAACTCAAGTCTTTGTTAAGGATTATTTAGGAGTAGCGTTGAAGAGA
>JBDRMR010000014.1:0-17380 GCA_043812035.1 Candidatus Omnitrophota bacterium | reverse complement strand
CGCCCGAGTATGTGGTATTATAAAATATAAACATAGAATAGTCAACGAGATTTCAAGAAAAATCTGCTAAAAGCCTCTGCCGAAGGCAGATTTTTCTTGATCCTGAGGCGCTCTCTACTATTTCCGGCGCCGAAGGATCTTGGGTAATATAATTTCCTAGGTCATCAATCAAATGGCGGGATTATTTATAGTAATCGATTCCGCGCAGGATAAACTGGTCATCCATACGTTTAGGCGAGAAAAATTTGCTGACAAAGTGTTTGGCTTTATTAACGTCAAACTCCTTGCAGCAGTAGATATCAATAGATATGAAATTTTTCGGGGTGAGCGTATGGATAACCACGGAGCTTTCAACGAGCGGAGCCCAGCCGGAAAGTCCGGCTTTATCGGGAAAACGCTCGTCCGGGGTGCGGAATATGTTCGGGGGGGCTTGCTTCTCCATCCCCAAATAACCGACAACCTCATCCAAAAATTGATAACACAGGGTTAGGTCATCGCAAGCTCCGGGACGGCAATCATATAAATCTAAGAGTAATTGAAATCCAAACGCCGTATTCTTTGCGTCTGATTTGTAATTTGTTTTGCTTTCTTGAGTAACCGTCTTTAACATCTAAACCCTCCTGCACAAAGCATTATAGAGTTCGACTTTTGTGTCTTGCTCTATAACCCCGTGGCTATCTCGCTGTCCTTTGACAACTAGATAATGTGGCATCTTAGGTACCTTTATACTACAGATATTATGATAAGATTTTTCAAAAATGCAAGTATTTTTTTAAAAAATCTTTTTATCCCGCCCTTTCTTACCCAAGACATTTGTTGCGTTGTAGAAAGGGCGGGATTTATCTCAGGCGGGCAAAGAATTCGGTTGTTAAAATGCCCAGGACTTTTTGGTGAGCGCTTTCTGCTTCTTCGGTAGTGAGGGTACGGTCTGCTGCGCGGTAAACGCACGACAAGGTCAAGCCTTTATGGCCCGGGGGAATTTGTTTGCCTAAATAAAATTCTTTAAAGGTTATCTCGACAAGATGGGGAATACCGCCTGCCTTGACTCTCTTGATTACATTGCCGACAGGAATTTCCTGTTTTAATGCTATACTTACGTCACGGGCTACTTCCGGGAACAGCGGAACGGGAGCGTATTTCTTCCGCGCTTTTCCGGCCAGAGAAAAAATAGATTCCAAATCTGCTTCGGCTGCGAAAACTAAATCCTTGATATCGGATTTCTCTAAGATCTCCGGCTTTACCATTCCCAGGTCTGCGCAAAGCTTGCCGTCGACCATTAATGACAAGGACGCGTCTTTGTGAAAAAATAAATGCCCACAGCCGCCTGTCGTAAATTCGAATTCCGCAATTCCCAAGCGCTTCAAAAGCAGCCCAAGCATTCCCTTTATATGTAAAATGTTTGATTCTTTGCCCGAACAGGCTAAGCCCAGACACAGCCTTTCCCGGCCGTTCTGAAACTTCTTGCTTATTTCGAATATGCGAATGTCTTTCTGTTTTTGATTGAGATTATACTCGATAGAGGAAATCAGGCCGAAAATTAAGCTGGGCCTGAGTATTTCTTGCTGGCTGGTCAAAGGATTGGCAACAGCAATTAATTGAGAATCGGAAAATCCTAATTCATAAGCAAAGCTTCTGTTTATAAGGCTGTAAGTGATTACTTCATCCGCTCCCTGGCTTATTAGAATATCCCTGACCGTTCTTACTTTATTCCAAATTAAAACGGCCTCTTGGCTCTGCTGAGGAATAATCCTGGGCAGTTTTGCGGGTATATTATCGTAGCCGGAAATCCGCGCAATCTCTTCAATTAAATCAACCGGCTGGCTAACGTCCGCCCTAAAACACGGCACCTCTACCTTAAGATTTCTCCCTGCTTGCTTTATCGAAAAGCCGAGAGAGGCGAGGAGCTTCTTTATTTGCACAGAGGAATATCCGGCTCCCAGCATGCGGCTGACCTCCGGGCCATTAAGAGCGACGGCTGTCTTTTTTAGCTTTGGCTTGGGGCCGGACCTGCTTAAAATAAGCCTGCCCCCGGCGAGTTCTGTAATAAGGCCTGCTGCCCGTATTGAAGCGGATTCAACTGCCTGAACATCAACGCCTCGTTCGAAACGATAGGAAGAATCCGAAGATAAACCTAATACCCGCGATGCGCGCCGCGTAACGATAGGGTCAAATACCGCAGCCTCCAAAAGGATGTCCTCTGTATCGCGGCTAACTTCGGTGTCGCGGCCGCCCATAATACCGGCGATGGCAACAGGTCTTTCCCTGTCGGCGATAACTAAAACCCCGGGATTTAAATCGTGCTGCTTGCCGTCTATAGTTACTATCCTTTCCGAACCCTTTGCCCGCCGGACAAAAATAGCGCCGTGTTTAATCTTGTTTAAATCAAAGGTGTGCAAGGGCTGGCCGGTTTCCATAAGCACATAATTGGTAATATCAACGATGTTATTGACGGGACGTAACCCTACTAATTCCAAGCGGTTCTGTAACCAATCCGGAGAAGGCCTGACTTTAACGCCTTTGATAACCCTGGCAGTGTATAAAGGGCAGTCCTTTTTATCCTCGATATCTATTTTTAATGTTTTGGCATTTAGCGGATAGCGTTTAGCGTATAGGCAGGTTTTACTATCCGCTATACGCTTTACGCTATACGCTCGACATTTTGAATTAGTGATTGCGGCGATTTCCCGCGCAATGCCGATAACCGAAAGCCAATCCGGGCGGTTAGAGGTAACCTCGAGTTCAAATATCACGTCGTCGCCTCTCTCTTCCAGAGACGTTGCCTCCAATCCCGCCATGGTTAACCTCTCGGCTAACTTGCGGGCAGGAATCTTTATGTCAACGAAATCCTTAAGCCAATTATAGGTAACTTTCATTTTAAGTATTAAGTCGTAAGGATTAAGTAGCACTTAATCCTTAATCCTGATTTTAGAATTGCCTCAGGAATCTTAAATCATTCTCATAAAACAGGCGAATATCGTCGATGCCGTATTTTAGCATTGCGATTCTGTCCACCCCCATACCAAAGGCAAAACCGGTGTATTTTGTGGTATCGTAGCCTACGTGTCTAAAAACATTGGGGTGGATCATGCCGCTTCCCAGTATCTCCAGCCAACCCTTCTGTCCGCACACGCTACAGCCTTTGCCCTTACAAATAATGCAAGATATATCCACTTCGGCGGACGGTTCGGTAAACGGAAAGAAGTGCGGCCGGAAACGCATCTTAATATTCCCGCCAAATACGGACTTCGCGAAGAACTCCAGTATGCCCTTTAAATCGGAAAAAGTGATGTCGTAATCAACCATGAATCCCTCGATTTGATGAAACATAAAAGAGTGGGAAGCGTCTACCGCGTCCGGTCTGTAGACCCTGCCCGGGACTACTATTGCCAAAGGAGGCTTGCGCGATTTCATCGCCCGTATCTGCACCGGCGAGGTATGGCTGCGCAGTAACAGCTTACTCTTTGATGCCTCGGCCCGCGGGCCGGCTGAAAGATAAAAAGTGTCGAACACGTCCCGCGAAGGATGTTCTAAAGGAATATTGAGTGCGGTAAAATTATTGTATTCTGTTTCGATTTCCGGGCCTTCTACTATTGCGAAGCCCAGGCGCACAAACACATTACAAATCTCCTCAATAACCTGAGTAATTATATGGCGGTGGCCTAATTCCTGGGTTATACCCGGCAGGGTAACATCAATCTCTCTGGCCTGTCTTTTAACAGCCTCCGGATACGCAGACATATCGCCGAGCGCTTTCTTCTTTTCTTCCAATAACTCGGAAACCTTCCGCTTAATCCGATTGACCTCCTGGCCGAATAACGGCCTCTGCTCATCCGGCAAATCAGGGATGCGGGAAGTGAGTTCCGCAAGGATTCCTCTTCTACCCAGATATTTAACTCTCAGGGATTCCAGGGCCTGGGCATCCTGGGCGCTGTCGAAATCCCGGCTTATCTGACTATCGATATCCTCAAAATTAAAACCAGGCATAATATCACCGACAATATAATTAAAAGGTTGCGCTTGGCGGGAATTATATTCTCCTGCATCTGCCATCCGGACTTGAGCTTTTGCACAGAAGCCGCATGTATATCCAAATCCCCGCCGTGCACAGGACAGGCTCGATTAAACCTGCCCTTAACCCGCAGCATATCGCCTCTTGCCTTGTAGCTGCCTACGTACTCGATAATATCCGCTGACTCCGCCGGCATCCAGACGCCGACGGCGTTTTGTCCGTCGTTAATGTTGACCCACGCGCCGCCTTTTCTCTTCATTATCTCTCCGACGGCTTCGCCTTCGTAAATTACTTCTTTCCCGTCGTATTTTTGGGCATTTTGCGTTAATTCCGCGCTGGATACGATTTCTTGCGCATAACAATCAGCAAGCAATAAATAGAAAAGAGAGAATAAGAAAAACAAAGAACCGTAAACTCTTCTTATCACTTTCCTCTAACCCTGGCGATTAAAACGCCAAAAAGTGTAAATATAGATACAAATTCAAGTCTTCCCACCCACATCTGAAACATATAAGTTATTTTTAGCAGCGTGGGCATCGAAGGCTCGGTTATCCCGCAGGACAGGCCTACGTTAGCTCCGGCTGAGACCGATTCAAACAACGCCTCGGGCAAGGGATAACCGCAAAAGGAGCCGACCATCGCCCCCAAGGCATATAATCCCAAATACATCAGGAATATCAACAGGCTCAGGCGTATCTGCTTATCCTCTAATACGACTTCTTTAATGTGGTGTATCTTCTCGACCGATACGCTTGACTCGGGCAGCATAATTCTCTTTATTTCCCCGGCCAGGGTCTTCAGGAATATGCTCACTCTTAGAGCCTTGATGCCGCCGGTGGTGGAGCTGGTAGAACCGCCCAGGCTCATTGCTAAAATAATTCCCATAAAGGCAAGTCCCGGCCACTGGCGAATAAACTGCTTGGCGTATATGGTCATATAACCCGTCCCGGTATGGGCGGAAATCAGCTGATAAAACCCCTTGCGGAATAAAACAAAATTCTCGGGATAAACCCCCGCCCTCCTCAGCCCAAGGGCGGTAAAAAAGAATATAAGCGAGATGCTTATAAACAGCGTGATTGTTTCTATGTTTTTAAAAATCTCTTTTTTGTTGCCGGTCCAGAGGCTGTAATGCAATTTAAAATTTATTGCCCCTAAAAGCATCAGCGTAACGGTTACTGTCTCGAATGGAAGGCTGTGATAATAAAGAATGTTTTGCGACTGCGGGGCGAACCCTCCCGTATCAAACGCAGCCATAAATATACACAAGCCGTGAAAAAAAGAAGTGCCTCTGGACATTCCCTCGGCCTGCGCAACAAAAGCCAGGGATACGCTTCCCAACACAAGATAAACAAGGCTGACCAGCCAGATGAACCGGGCGGTATTAACCACGTTAGGCAATACTCTTTCTTCTCTCGCCTCCCCTACGTATATTTTATAAGCCCCGGATAATCCCTTCACAAAAAAAGACAAAGCTACGATAACTATCCCCTGGCCGCCGATAAACATCATTAGGTGCCGCCACAGGTTGTGGGCCAAGGATAGGTGGTCTAAATCCTGCACTAGAATTAAACCGGTGGTGGCAAACCCGGACATCGCGTCAAAACAGGCGTCCAGATAAGATTTCCAGTGCCCGCTCAAAAACAAAGGAACCGCTCCCAAAAGCATCGCCGCAAGCCAAGCCAGCCCCACCAGGCTCATCCCCTGCATCCAGTTCAAGTCTTCCTCTGTTTTGCAAATGACGGTTAAGATTAACCCCGCAATTAAGCCGATGAAAACGCTGATGCCGAAGTCAAGCGCCGGATTTAACTCTCGATTGACCAGGGCGAGAATCAGGGGCAAAACAAGCGTAAGGCCCAATCCCACGGTAATCTTGCCCAAGTAATAGGTAACGATTTTTATATCTTTTATCTGGGGTTTAAGTAACATGAAAGGCTAAAAGGAGGTTAATAAAAAACTGATGAAAAGTGCCGCGGCCATAATCGCCAGAGCGTAACCTATTTCGGTTGCGATGCCTGATGCGCCTTGTAAAATTGCGATTGTCGTTTTTTTTATTTTATCCGCGGCTTGTGCGTTCATAGCTTACATTTTGCCTACCAGCTGGTCCAGAAGCTTCGACTCGTTCCCCACCATGGTCAAGGCGATGATATCGTCCCCCGATTCAAATACCGTTTCCCCGTGAGGAACGATTACCTGCTCTCCGCGCACAATCGAAACCAAAACCGAATCCGGAGGCAGGGTAATATCCTTTACCATCTTGTTAATTACCGGCGCATCGTCGGGCAAATCCACGCGCACGATAGCCAGCTTTCCGCGCTTGAAACTGAGCAGGTTGACAAAATCGGTAAAGCTGACCTCCTCTTCGATAATCTTGGCAATAATCGCCGTGGCGTCGATAGGAATATCTACGCCCAGCTCTGAGAAAATGTATTCGTGCTTCGGATCGTTGACCCTGGCGACGGTGCGGTTAACGGAAAACCTCTCTTTGGCTAACTGACAGATGATTAAATTGTCTTCGTCGTCTCCGGTTACCGCGGCAACCACGTCGGCGCGCTCAACGCCCGCCTCTTTGAGAACCGCGGGGCTGCATCCGTCTCCGCAAATCATCAAGATATCCAGTTTGCGGGTGATGCCTTCGCAAACAGCTTTATCTTTATCAACCAAAGCCACGCTGTGGTTATCCCGATAAAGCCTCTCAGCCAAAAAATAGCCGACCTTGCCTGCGCCTACAATTATTATATACATCTTTATAACTTAAACTTTTTTCTTATCTTCTCCAGGCTTTCGGTCCTGGCAATTGCCATTATCACGTCTTTGTTCTCAAGAATCGTATCGGGCCGGGGGATAACGGTCCCTTCGACTTTCTTTATCGCCACAACCTGTAATTCGCCCTCGATATTGATATTTTTTACCTTCATACCGACTAGCTCGTCTTTTGCTTCAATCTGAATAATGCCTACGTCTCTGGTCTCTATCAGATAACTGGAAAATCGGCTTTCTACGATTTTATCTCTGAGCATCGCCGCAAAAAGACTGGTGCCGCTGATTATGTCTAAACCCAGGGCTTGATAAATCTGCGCCCTCTCCGGGTCATATGTCCGGGCAATTACCTTGGGAACGGAAAATATTTTCTTGGCGACCTGAGCGCAAACCAAGTTCGTATTATCGCCGTTGGTAAGTGCGCAAAACACGTCGGCCTTTTGTATCTCCGCGGCTTTTAGTATCTCCGAGTCAAAGCCGTTGCCGACTAAAGTGACGCCGTTAAAAGCGCCTCCCAGACGGCTAAACGCTGCCGGATTCTTATCTACTATGACCACGTCGTGGCCTTCGCCGGAAAGGAGCTTGGCAAGCTCTGCACCAACCCGGCCGCATCCAACAATAATAACGTACATATTAAAAACCTCGAAGCAGACTACACGCTACTTTTAGCTATCTCCACAAGCTTGTTAAATATCTGGATATCCTGAATTGCCAAATCCGCCAATATCTTACGGTCAAGGACTATTTTGGCTTTGTTTAATCCGTTAATGAACCGGCTATATTTAATACCCGAGGTCCGGCAAGCAGCATTGATACGGGCAATCCAAAGTCGGCGAAAAGCTCTTTTTTTGACCCTGCGGTCGCGATAAGTATAAACCAGAGCCCGGGCAACCGTGCGCCTTGCCTGCTGAAATTGCTTGCTGCGGTCGCCGTAGTAGCCTTTTGCTTGTTTTAATAACCTTTTTTTCCTCTTTCGTCTTGCTGAACTGTGCTTTACCTTAGCCATAAACCTCCTCTATACGCTCTCCTAACCGCTTTCATGCCTGCCGATTAACCGTAAGGCAACGACTGTTTGACCCGCCTCTTCTGTCCGGAGCTTTGCAAAATCCGGGCCTTGCGCAGAGCTCTTTTTCTCTTTTTATTTTTCCCGGTGAGTAAATGGCTCCGGCCACAGGAGCCATATTTAAGCTTACCTGACTTGGATACTTTAAATCTTTTGGCAACGCCTTTGTGCGTCTTTAGCTTTCCCATAGCTTGTTCTCCCGATAGACTAATCCGGCTAGCTCAACGAGGAGCGAGCACGACCGACATTATTCTGCCCTCGATAGAAGAATCCTTTTCGACCTTGCCCGCCTGCTGGGCGTCGTTAATAAATCTATCGAGAACTCTCCTGCCTAAGTCTATATGCACCATCTGCCTGCCGCGGAACATAAGATTTACCTTAACTTTGTCCTTCTTATTTAAAAAACCTATTGCCTGTCTAAGTTTTACCTGGTAATCGTGTTCGTCGATATTGGGCTTAATGCGTACCTCCTTAAGGTGTATCTTCATCTGGTGCTTCTTTGCTTCACGCTCTTTCTTTTCCTGGTCATATTTAAATTTGCTGTAGTCCATAATGCGGCAGACCGGCGGCTCTGCCTGCGGAGCAACCTCCACCAAATCCAGTTCGTGCTGATTGGCTAAATCCATAGCCTTCTGTATTGGTACGATTCCCAACTGGTTACCTTCAGAGCCTATAAGGCGCACCTGAGGAACGCGAATCCTCTCGTTTATACGCACAAATTTTTTAATCCCGACCACCCCCCATTTTTAGGTTCCATAAAGTTTCATAAGTAACATTATGTAACCTTTTTTAATATCTCATCTTCTAATCTATTTATAAACTCCTGCGCCGACATAGCGCCGATGTCGCCCTCCCTTCTTTTTCTAACCGAGACGGTTTGGGACTTAACCTCCCGCTCGCCGACAATCAGCAGATAAGGAATTTTAGCCAATTCCGCTTCTCTGATCTTTTTTTCCAAGGTAAGATTGCGGTTATCTGTCTCGGCCCTGATTGAGCGGCTTTTAAGCGCCGCGGTCAACTGGGTTATGTAATCCTGTAACGTTGTTTTTATCGAAATAACGCTCGCCTGAACCGGTGCAAGCCATAAAGGGAAACCGCCGGCATAGTGCTCGATCAGCACGCCGATAAACCGCTCCAGGCTTCCTAATATAACACGGTGCAGCATTATAGGCTGCTTTGCCTCTCCCTGAGAATCGATGTATTTTAATTCGAACCTCTGCGGGAGAGCAAAATCGCACTGAATGGTTGCGCATTGCCATTCCCTTTTCAAGGCATCCTTAATTTTGATATCGATCTTCGGGCCGTAAAAAGCGCCTTCGCCCGGATTTACTTCGTATCCGAGCTTCTTGTCCTTGAGTGTATTTTCTAACGCGGAGGTGGCTTCCTGCCAATCGCTCTCCGTGCCGATAAATTTCTCCGGGCGGGTGCTCAGTTCTATCGATAAATCCTTGAAGCCGAAGTCGCTCATCGCCTCCAAAACAAAATCGATTATTCCGATAACCTCAGACTCAATCTGTTCCTGGGTGCAGAATATATGGGCATCGTCCTGAGTGAATCCCCTCACGCGCAGCAGGCCGTGTAAAACGCCGGCTTTCTCGTGCCGGTAAACCGTGCCTAATTCAAATAATCTCAAGGGCAAATCACGGTAACTCCTGATGTCTGATTTATATATTAGAATGTGGCCCGGGCAATTCATCGGCTTTAGAACAAATTCCTTTTCCTCGACTTTCAGTGTATACATATTCTGCCGATAGTAATCGTAGTGCCCGGAGGTATGCCAAAGACTGGCATCCATAATATGGGGCGTAATTACTATTTGGTAGCCCCTTTTAAGGTGTTCCTTTTTCAGGTAGTCCTCGATTATTGTTCTTAAAGCGGCTCCTTTGGGGTGATAAAACACGATGCCCGCGCCGGCCTCTTTGGGATAAAGGCTGAATATCCCTAACTGCGGCCCAAGCCTGCGGTGGTCGCGCCTTTTTGCTTCTTCGAGGTTTTTTAAATACTCATCCAACTCCTTCTCGGTTGCAAAACAGGTGCCGTAGATGCGCTGCAGCATGGGATTGGTTTCAATCCCGTGCCAGTATGCTCCGGCTATCGAGAGCAGCTTAAATGCTTTTATTTTACCGGTTGACTCTATGTGAGGGCCGCGGCATAAATCAATAAAGCTATCGCCGGTTTTATAAATAATAGCCTTATCGTCGGCAAGGGCATCAATAAGTTCTATCTTGTAATCCTCTTTCAAGCCGGCAAATAACCCGTGCGCTTCGTCCTTGTTCATTTCCTCTCGAATAAAAGGCTCGTTTTTTCCGATGATATCCCTCATCTTCTTTTCGATGCGGGATAGGTCTTCCTCGGAGAACGGCTCTTTTTTGCCTGCACTGAGCACAGCCGAAGTGTCAAAATCATAATAGAATCCGTCTTCGATAGCGGGGCCGATTCCGAGCTTTGTTTCCGGCCAGAGCTCTTTAACCGCTTGAGCCAGCACGTGAGAACAGGAATGCCTTAAGGTCTGTAAGTCCATCTTTTAACATTAAACTGCAAATTTTGCTTTTGCAAAATTTGCTGGTGGGCGCTACAGGATTTGAACCTGTGACCCCTTCCATGTCAAGGAAGTACTCTATCCAACTGAGCTAAGCGCCCGTATTATTAGCGTAGAGCGCATAGCGTAGAGCGTTTAGGGTATAAATTGCATTTAAAAAACTATACGCTAAACGCTATACGCTAAACGCTGTGCCGGGAGAGGGACTCGAACCCTCAAGTCCTTACGGACATGGGATTTTAAGTCCCACGTGTCTGCCAATTTCACCACCCCGGCTGGAATTCAAGAGGCGCGGAGCGGATTCGAACCGCTGAATAAAGGTTTTGCAGACCTCTGCCTTGCCACTTGGCTACCGCGCCATTATTTCAAAAATCGCTTTACCTGCCTTACGATTATCTCGACGTCTGCTAAATGCCCCACGCCGACGTCGCCGCAGGCAAGCCTGCCTTTTTCGGGCTCTATAAATTTATAACCGAGCCCTTTGAGTTTGTTTATGTTCTCCCGGACAATTCTATTCTTCAGCATGTTCTCGTTCATCGCCGGAGCAATCAAAACCGGGACGCGGACTGCCGTAACTAAAGTGCTTAATAAATCATCGGCGATGCCGTTGGCGAGCTTGCCGATAATGTTTGCGGTTGCGGGGGCAATTAAAACCAAATCAGCCTGTTTTGCCAGAGAGATATGCTCTATCTCCCAGCCGCAGGCATCGGAGAACATATCCCAATACACCCGGCCGCAGCTTAATGAAGAAAACACCTGGGGGCTAATCAAGCGGGTGGCGTTCTCGGACATCACCACGCTTACGCCAATTTTATCCCTCAACAGCCTGCGAACTATCTCGCAGGCTTTATATGCGGCAATGCTCGCCGTTACGCCCAATATTATTCTCTTTGATTTCATCCTTATTTCTTTTTCTTCTTAAGCCTGACCTTCCCTTCGGCTATCTCTTCCAGGGCAATACTGGAGGGCTTTAGCGACGAATTAGCCGATATCACGCTGGGTTGGCCTTCGACAAGCTCCAGAGTTCTTTTAGCCGCCAGCAGCACCAGCTTATACATCGAATTATCCGCTTTATCCAAAAGCTTTTCTATCGGCATGTACTCCATCTACAATCTCCTTCTTGACAATTTCCCTTGCCTGTTTAACCGCCCTGTTTAAATCGTCGTTTACCAGGCAGTAATCGTAATGCTTGGCGTAATCGAGTTCTTTACCGGCTAATCCTATGCGCTCTTTGATTTCCCGGGCCACGGTTTTTTTCGAGCGCGTTACAATCCTCTTCCTGGCAATTCTCAAAGAAGGCGGCCTTACAAAGATTGTTACGGCCCTGTCCGGATACTCCCGCTTAATAAACTGCCCCCCCCTCACGTCCAGGCACAGGATAACGTGTAATCCTCTTTTTATGGCCCGCTCTATTGAATCGCGAGGCGTGCCGTAATCATAACCCAAATAGCGAGTATGTTCAAGAATTTTTTTTGCTTTAAGCAACTCCCGGAATTCCTTTTCCGATACAAAAAAATAATCCCTGCCCCGCCTCTCGCCTTGCCTTTTGTGCCGGGTGGTGAAAGAGGCAGGCTTAAAAAGTCTGTCTTTTAACTGCGGTTGTTTGAGTAATCTTTTGGCTAATGTAGTTTTGCCTGACCCGGAAGGGCCGGAGATAACAAAGATAAGTCCTTTTTTCCGCATTACTCCACGTTCTGCACCTGCTCGCGCATCTTCTCGATTTCGCTTTTTATTCTAACTGTCCTGCTGGCTATAAATGTATCTATGGACTTGGCTCCGATGGTATTGGCCTCTCTCTGCATTTCCTGAAGGATAAAATCCAATTCCTTGCCGACCGCTTCCTTGCCGTGGAGGCATCTGGCAAAATTTTTCAGGTGAAAGCTCAAGCGGACAATTTCCTCGTTTATATCGGAACTGCGCAAAAAGCTGTTTTTGTCTGCATCGTTATTGTATATCTCTAGCCTTTGTTTGATGGCTTTCTTGAATCCGGTCTTAATTTTTTTTAAAATTTCGGCTAAGTTTTCGACCCTCACCTTCAAATCCCTGTAAAGCGCCCTGCCCTCCTGCTGGCGCCTCTGAACGAGCCTGTCCAGCGCCTCTTTTACTAAAGGTTTAATCCTGGGCCAGTTAAGGCTTAAAGGCGGCTGGGATTGTATGCTGCATACGCCGGGCAAGCTCATTAAGGTGTCGATGTTTATATCTTCGGAAAGTTTAAGTTCCCGACAAATCTTTTTAAGAGAAAAATAATACTCGTTGATTAGCCTCTTATTTAATGTCGGGCTCTTAAGTTCGTGCGCTCTCATCTCTAAGCGGCAAATTATGTGGCCGCGCCTTACCCTCTTGGCAATCTCATCCTTTATTTTCTGCTCTAAGTGCAGAAATCCCTCCGGAAGATGTAGAATTAAGTCCAGAAAGCGGTGATTCACGCTGCGTATTTCCAGGCTGACCCTTCCCCAGGGAGAAATAAATTGCCTTGCCCTGCTATATCCTGTCATGCTCTTAATCATTCCCAGACCTTCGCTTTCACATTATTCTTAACCGCTTCTTTAGTTGGATATAAATCAACGATAATTTCGCCTGGCCCAAACCACAATTTAATCTCGCGCTCGGCGTCGGCCTGGTTAGCAGAGACATGCACAACGTTTTCGTATAACCCCGAAGTAGTTATGCGGCCATAAGCTCCTCTGATGGAGGTAGACTCGGCTTCTTCAGGATTGGTTGCTCCGGCTAATTGGCGGCACTTGGAAATTGCATTCTCTCCCCAATATACCAATGCCATTACCTTTCGGCGGTTATGAAGCTCTCCCTGGATATATTTAATTAAATCGGGGAAAAAGGGTTTATCTTTAAGATGGACATAATGGGTTTCGGCTAATTCTTTAGATACTCGCGCAATCTTTACAGCAACAATCTCCAACTTTGTCTCAGAGAGACGGGTCAATATGTTGCCGGTTAACGATTTTTTTAACCCATCCGGTTTTACTAATATAAGGGTAGCTTCATTCATAACCGTATCACGACCGTATCATTCCTGAACAATCGTATTGCAAATCCGATCTAAATCGTCTTGAGAATAAAATTCTATCTGAATATGACCGCGCTTTCTTCCTAGAAATATTGAAACCTTCGTTCCTAAGCTTTGCTGGAGACGTCCTTCCATGGCTGATAAATAGGGATTCTTGCTGTCTTGCGCGGATTTTGTTCTCTTTAGTCTCTTTTCTTTTTTTCTGCGGATAATATTTTCTAATTCATTAACAGACAATGAGTTAGCAATTATTTCCCTCGACAGTTCTTTTTGTTCGGATGGTTCTTCCAACTCTAACAAAGCGCGCGCATGGGCAAAAGTAAGCTTGCCGGCTTTTATTTCTTGCTGCACCTCGTGCGGTAACTTCAATAAACGCAACATATTAGTAATAGATACCCTTGCCTTGCCTACAATTTGCCCTACTCTTTCTTGTGTGATTCCGAATTTATTAATCAAATATTGATATGCTTTAGCTTGTTCAATGGGGTTAAGATTCTGTCTTTGTATGTTCTCAATTAAGGCCAGCTCCAAACATTCCTCATCACTAGCATCTTTTATCAATGCTGGTATTTCGTTGAGATTCAACAACTTAGTGGCTCGCAACCTGCGTTCTCCGGCAATCAATTCGTATTGCTCTCCTTTTTGCCGCACCACTATTGGCTGAATAATCCCTTTTTCTTTTATTGACTGCACCAATTCCTCCAGGCTTTGAGGATTGATTTCTTCTCTTGGCTGAAAAGGATTAGGCCTAATCTGTTCGACCCTTAAAAACACTATCTTGTCCTGTTCTGTAACCTCTTGTTTTTGAGGAATTAACGCACTTAATCCCCTGCCCAAGCCTTTTCTTTCCATGGCTATTCTCCTTCTTTGACAGTTTCGGTTCCTTGGGAAACATGATTAAACGAATCAATGGTTATCCCTAAAATTTCATTGGTTAATTCCTGGTATTTTTGAGCACCTATTGAACTCCTGTCATACAAAATAATCGGCTTTCCAAAGCTGGGGGCTTCGCTTAATCTTATATTGCGAGGAATGATTGTCTCGTAAACCCTGGGGCTCTGTTCATAGTCAGTGCTAAAATTCGCCTGCTGTCGGAAATATCTTTGCACCTCGGCAATAACCTGATTTGTAAGATTTGTGCGAAAATCAGCCATAGTGAGAAGAATGCCCTCTATTCTTAAGCCAGAGTTAATGTTCTCCCGCACAAGATGTATGGTATTTATCAATTGGGTTAGCCCTTCTAAGGCATAATATTCGCATTGTACGGGAATTAAAGCAGAGTGCGCAGCTCCTAGGGCATTTACAGTCAAAAGGCCCAATGAAGGAGGGCTATCCACAAAAATGAAATCATAATTGTTTTTATGGCCGTCTAAAACCTTTTTTAAACGGTATTCGCGGCCGAGCATACCAACTAATTCCACTTCTGCGCCGGTAAGGTCTAAGTTAGCAGGAGCGATTTTGAGATTCTCAAGCGCTGTCGGTAATACTATTTCTTCCAACCCTATTTCCTCTATGAGGATATGATAAGTGCTCTTTTTGATTGAATATTTATCAATGCCTAATCCGCTGGTCGCATTTGCTTGCGGGTCCAAATCAACTATTAAAACAGATTTATTGGCTGCTGCCAGATAAGCCCCGAGATTTACCACGGTGGTGGTTTTACCAGTCCCTCCTTTTTGATTGCAAATTGCGATTATTTTACCCATAATGTTTCTTAAGGAACCTTTTTCTCAGACAGCACAGAGACCCTAACTTTAGCCGGCTTCATTCCAGGCATTCCAAAAAGACCCTTTTCCCCTTCAGACAATATTTCGATTTTTACCTGATTGCGGGGCAATTTCAGCCTCTTTAAGGCGATTTTTATTGCCTCTTCAACAGTCTTGCCTTCTACGTCAATGCTTAATTGGCTCATTTGCTAATTTTGTTCTGGTCTGGTAGATAAACATCAATAAAGTGTTGATAAACCAATACAAAACCAAGCCCGAAGGCATTCGATAAAAAATGGCTCCGAATATTATCGGAAAAAGGAAGCTCATCAGTTTTTGCTGCTCGCTTGAAGATGCAGAAGGCATCATTGAAAATTTTTGCTGCAAAAACATAGTTATTGCCATTAAAACAGGCAGTATGTTGATTTCCGGAGAAGCTACCAGCTGGTCTGGCTGGGACAGGTCTTTTATCCAAAGAAAATTAGCTCCTTTGAGCTCTATTGAGCGTATTAATGCCTGGTACAACGAAAAGAATACGGGAATCTGGCACACCATTGGAAAACATCCTCCTAGCGGATTTATTTTGTGCCCTCGGTACAGCTCTAAAATCTCCTTGTTTAATCTTTGAGGATTGTCTTTATGCGCTCTTCTTAATTCCTCGATTTTGGGCTGCAAAACCTGCATTTCTTTAACAGAACGCATTTGTTTTAAAGATAAGGGCATAAGGATAACGTAAATAAAGATGCTCAAAATAATTATTGCCAATCCCCAATTATGAACCAGGCGATAAAAGAACCGCAAAATATTCATAAGGAGTTTGGCAATCGGGTCAAAAAAACCGTAGTAAATTATCTGTTCGGCTCCGTCTTCGAACGATTTTAATAATCCGGACTTCAACGGTCCGAGGTAAATTCTGTATTTTAAATGCCCGGGTTGATTGGGCTGAAGATTTACCGTCGGACGCGTGAGAATTAATTGACTTTTTGTCCGGTTTAGCCGGTTAATCATTAAACTCTCGGGAAACGTAATCGGTATAATTATAGCACAAAAATATCTATCGCGAAAGCCAAAAAAATTTCCGCCGTGTTGAATTTTATCCTCCTTTGCCGGCGGTAAACGAAGGATTCTGTCCGGCTGTTTTATAAATACCTCCTTAAAGCGGCCATCCAGCCCTTTTGAACTAAGAGAGATTTCGCCCAATATTAAATCAGAAGGATACGGTAGTTGCTGCTCGGATAGGTTCTCGATTTTTATATCTAAATTGATTATAAAATTTGGGTCGGAGTAGTCAAAATGCTTGGTAATTCTTTTGTTCTCGTCTTGATGAACAAAAACAGCCTGTTTAGAAGTAAGTTTCTCTAAAGTAAAAGCCGCATCTGCTTGGCTCAAGCAAAATCCCTGAAAAAGGTCAAAGGCATATTCGTTAAAGTCCGTAAATTTTACTTGCTTAAGACAGGCGGAGGGAAGACTAAATACGAACTCGCGGCCGTAAGACGTTGCGGCTACTAAGGATTCGGGCTCCTGCTCAACCTTAGGCGAGGTTGTCAAGGAGGATGATGACACCGGGATTTTTTTTGTAACTCTTTGTTTTTCAATAGGATAGAATTTCTCAACCAGCCTGGCCCAGAACATCATTATCAAAAAGGACAAACCTATAGCTAAAATAAGGCGTTTATTCATTCTGCTTTAATTTAATGGGTTAAATCCTTGGCTACCTGAAAAGGGATGACACTTAATCAAACGACCAAGGGCTATAACCATTCCTATGACTAGACCATATTTTAAGAATGCTTGCTTGGCATACTCTGAACAGCTTGGGTAAAATCGACAGGAGTTTGGCAGGCTACTGCTTATGTATATCTGATATAAGTTTATTAGGTTGATAATAAAACGGGTAAGAAAGCTTAAGCGCAAAGCCTCTTTCTTCCTTTCTGACGCCGACTCTTTAAAACTTTCCTCCCTTTGCGAGTTAACATTCTCCGACGGAAACCGTGAGTACGCTTCCTTTTAATATTAGTGGGGGTCTTTAAATGCTTCTTCATCCGGTTAGCCTTCCTGCGCACATAACATTGCGCTTAACTTTTAAATTATAACACAAAAGGCAATCACGTCAAGAAAAATTGATTTTTCTTGCCCCGTCAGAAATTAATGTTATAATAACACGGAACTTGCATTTCAAAAAACTTCTGCTATAATTAAAATCTGTCGCTTCGTTTATTGTTTTTTCAAGTCCGGGCTGCAAATAAAGGCAGCCTTGTTAAGAATCGTCCATCGAGTCCTG
>JBDRMR010000013.1:0-18321 GCA_043812035.1 Candidatus Omnitrophota bacterium | reverse complement strand
GATAATAAATAACTTACTCCCAAAAAGGTAAACATAACCGCTAAAAAACCGATTATAGATAAATAAGCCGCGCCTTTCCCGCGCCAGCCTTTTACTAACCACAAGTGCAAATAGAGAGCATAAATAAGCCAGGTAATCAAGGACCAGGTTTCTTTGGGGTCCCAGTTCCAGTATCTGCCCCAGGCAACGTTTGCCCAAACCGCCCCGGTTGTAAGACCTATGGTCAAAAATATGAATCCGAACGCAATAAAGCGGTAACCCAGCAGGTCTAAGACAGCAATCCGCGAAGAATCAAAAGAGGGATTTTTAGAAAAGATTAAGTAGAGCAGGCTGGTTACGAAAGAAACCGCAACCGCTCCGTATCCGAGAAAATAAGAAACCACATGTATGGATATCCAGTTACTTTGCAAAGCCGGCAACAGGGGTTGAATAGCGGTATCCAATAAAGACGCGTAGCCCAGAATCAACAGCGCCATAAGGCTTGCCAGAATCCCCAAGAGTTTTAATTTGTATATAAACTCCACTATCAAGAACATCAATACTATTGACCAGGCAAAGAAAACCAAAGACTCGAACAGATTAACAAAAGGAGGACGCCCGGCAACATACCAACGATTAAATACCACGATTGTGTTAAAGATAAAACCTAATGTAAATATTACAGTTGCGGCTCTTCCTGAGAATTTATTGCCGAAAACAATATGAGTTATATAGAAAATGCTTGCACATAAATAGGCTGCTAAACTTAAATTAATAAACGTCAGGTTCATTTCCTTGGCCTCCCTGTCCGGATTTTAGGGTAAAATACAAGAATTATTCCTACGTTCAGCAGAATAAAGCCCGCATATACAAAAGGTACGCCCGGGTCTTTGACCACCTCCAGGCCGGTCCAATTCAGTTGCTCTAGGTCATAACGGGACTGATAAAAGGTATAACCGTTAAACTTTAGAGGATGATTGACCTCTATCGTAGCGGTCCGGACCACGCTCTCGCCATCTATAACCTTTAATTTGCTCTTAAAATCCTTTATTTGTCCCTGCCATTTGTATAATAGCTCGACATCCTTGTCTTTATCCTCAAAGAAGCCGGGGAATTTCTCAAACACCCACCTGTCTTCGCTTGCCTGGTCTTTATATATCCGCACCAGTACCGCGGGATTATTAGGCGCGTCGCTCCTGGTTCCGGAATTTTTGTCCTTCAAATAAAAATCGGGAAGGTAGCGTAAAATCTGCAGCGCCAAGCCCGTTCCCTCTATAGGATATTTTTTACCCATTTCGGCCAGAAAAACCTTTTTAATCTTCCGGTCCTGGACAACAGCCGTGATTTGATGCCCGGGCTTATTATACCATTCCAGTATAAAATCATCCAAGTGTATCTTAAAATCCAGCTTTCCAATGCCTTTATTAGTAACAAAGGAATCGCTTGCCTGGCCTTCGTAAAGCGGCATAAAACCCCGCTCGCCCAGGAACGCTCCTATGATTGCGCCGGTTAAGATAATAAGGATGCTGAGGTGAGTGACGACTAAGCCGGCCGAACTCTTGCGGAACCTTATCCTGTTCAGGCTGCATACCAATAAGTTTAAACCGAGCAGAGATAATAGCAGAATAAACCACCAGGCGTGAAATAAGTCAGTGAAGCCCAGCGCAGAAAATAAATTATAGGTATATCTTCCGTATCTGTGAATATACTCGGCTCTCTCCAGTCCTTGAGGGATAAAAGTGCCCAGGACCGAAAAAAAGATTATCAGCGCCAGCAGAACTATCGCCAGCTTTACCGACGAAAACATACCCCAAAACCTTGTTTTATCTTTGCTATCCATAGTTATTCCGGTTCCTCCGCGGAACCCTGTCCGGCTTTCTACCTCTCGAGAATGTCCTTGGATAACCGGGAAGAAGGCTTGACCGGATATCTTCCGCTGAAACAAGCGGTGCAGAATTCGTCAGCCGGCAAAGGCATAGAATTAAGCATGCCCTGAAGGCTCAAATAACCCAGGCTGTCCAGCCCGATAAAATCTCTAATCCAATCCACGCTGTGCCTGGAGGCAATCAGCTCTTTTTTTGTAGGAAAATCGATTCCGTAAAAGCAGGGGAATCTCAACGGCGGGCAGCTTACGCGCATATGAATTTCCTCGACGCCGGCATTGCGTAAGGTTTTTACCCTTGAGCGGCTGGTTGTGCCCCGCACAATAGAATCCTCAACAACGACAATACGTTTATCCTTTAGTATATCTTTTATCGGATTGAGCTTGACCTTTACGCGGAAATCCCGCAGAAACTGGCTGGGCTGAATAAAGGTGCGTCCGATATAATGATTGCGGATCATTGCCTGTTCGTAAGGAATACCCGACTCGCTGGTGAAACCCAAAGCCGCATATGTGCCTGAATCGGGAATGGGCATAACAAAATCCGCCTCAACCGGATGTTCCTTGGCAAGCTCCCTGCCCAGCTTCTTGCGCACCAGGTAGACGTTGTGGCCGAAGATATCGGAATCGGGTCTGGCGAAATAGATGTATTCGAAAATACAGAATGAATGGACGGTCTTGGCAACCGGCTTGATTGACTCGATACCGTTGTTGTTAATAAATACTATCTCTCCGGGCTCAATCTCCCGGATATACTCTGCCTGGATTAAATCCAAAGCGCAGGTCTCGCTGGCTAAAACATAGGCGCCGTCAAGCCTGCCTAAACAAAGAGGCCTGACTCCGTAAGGGTCTCTTGCTCCGACAAGGCTACCGCCCAGTAACAAAACCAGCGAATAGGAACCCTCGATTTTGCTGAGCGTCCAGACGAGACTGTCCTTATAATCTGTCTTTTTAGATCTGGTTATAAGGTGAGCGACGATTTCGGAATCCATTGTGGTCTGAAAAATGGCTCCGTCTTTCTCGAGCTGCTTGCGAAGCTTGAGGGTATTGATGAAATTCCCGTTATGCGCTATGGCAATGGGGGATTTTTTGTGGGTTACAAGGAAGGGTTGAATATTCGCTTCGGTTGTCGAGCCGGTAGTCGAATAGCGGTTGTGGCCTACGGCTAAATGCCCGCCTAACTCCTTTATCCCGGCTTCGTCAAATACGTCGCCGACTAAGCCCAATCCTTTGCAGGATTGTACTCTCTTGCCGTTGAAACTTACGATGCCGGCGCTCTCTTCTCCCCGGTGCTGGAGGGCATATATGCCTAAATAGGTAAGCCTGGCTGCTTCGGGATGGCCGTAAATTCCGAATACTCCGCACATATCACTACTCCCATTCGATAGTCGAAGGCGGCTTTGAACTCACATCGTAAACGACCCTGTTAACACCCTTGACTTCATTGATGACCCGGCGCGAAATCCTGTCAATAAGCGAGTGGGGAAGCTTCGCCCAATCGGCGGTCATTCCGTCGAGGCTGGTTACCGCGCGAATCGCCACAACATTCTCGTAAGTACGCTCGTCTCCCATAACCCCCACCGTTTTAATAGGCAGCAATACGGCAAACGCCTGCCATATCTTCCGGTATAAACCGCTTCTTTTTATCTCTTCGTGAATCCTGACCTCTGCCTCTCTTAAAATATCCAGGCGCTCTTGGGTAACTTCTCCGATTATTCTCACCGCCAAACCCGGACCGGGGAAAGGGTGCCTGAATATTACCTCGGGCCCCAGGCCCAGCTCCTTTCCTGCCAGCCTTACTTCGTCCTTAAACAAAAACCTGAACGGCTCGATGAGCTGAAATTTCATTCTTTTGGGCAGGCCGCCGACGTTATGGTGCGTTTTGATTGTCGCCGAAGGCCCCCTGAACGGCGAGCTGGATTCAATTACGTCGGGATACAGCGTGCCCTGGGCCAGAAACCTTACCTTGCCGATTTTGCCTACCTGGCTCTCAAATGTCCGGATGAACTCTCTTCCGATTATCCTGCGCTTCTGCTCCGGGTCAACAACGCCTTTTAATTTCCTCAAAAAATCATTCTGAGCCTCTGCGTACACTAAGTTAACGCGGTAACCCCGCTTAAACCTCTGAATAATCTCCTCGGCCTCTGCCTTTCTTAATAAGCCGTTATTAACAAAAATACAAACCAGCTGCCTGCCGATTGCTTTTTGAAGCAACACCGCTAAAACAGAAGAATCCACTCCTCCGCTTAAAGCGCACAAAACCCGCTCTTTCTTCACCTTTTCTTTTATCTCTTTTATGGAATCTTTAATGAAAGACCTCATTGTCCAGTTACCCGAACAGCCTGCAATTCTGTTTAGGAAATTATCCAGCATCTTAATGCCCTGCGGCGTATGGACTACCTCGGGATGAAACTGAACTCCCCAAAGTTTTTTTGTTCTATTTCTTATTACTGCGCCGGGACAATTCCCCGTGCGGGCAACGACTTCAAAACCGCAAGGAAGCTCTATGGCCCTGTCGCTGTGGCTCATCCAGACCTTCAGCCGGCGGCTGAGGCGGCTGAATAAATCGTCGCTTTTCTCTACAATTAAATCCGCTCTTCCGTACTCGCGGTTTAGCGCAGCCTCGACTTTTCCTCCTAAGACCTTAACCATAAGCTGCATGCCGTAACATATTCCTAATGCCGGAATCCCCGAATCAAAAATCCTGCGCGGAATCATCGGACTGCCGGCCTGGGTAACCGTCGCCGGCCCGCCGGACAGAATGATCGCTTTGGGTTTTCTGGCGAGGATTCTTTCGGGAGAGGTCTTATAAGGCAGAATCTCGGAATAGACTTTTAATTCCCTCACTCTTCTGGCAATAAGCTGAGTGTATTGGGAACCGAAATCTAAGATTGCCACCCATTCTTTATTCATTAGTTATACAATAAATAAATCTCTTGAAGGAAAATTTGCATCGGTGGTGAGATTAACGCGTAGCCTCCTTAGACCTGCTTCATCGCCGGGGGTAGGAATATGAGTTATGTGTATTTCGCAGCCTTCGAGCTCCTTCAATTTTTTCATTGCCAGCTCTGCCGTGGGATTCGTGGTTGCGCTCATGCTTAAGGCAATAAGAATTTCTTCAAGGTCTAAACACTCTGATTTTAAACCCAGGATGTCTTTTTTTAGATTGCCGATTTGCTCTATTATCTTGGGGGACAATAAGTGAATCTTATCGGGTATCTCGGCTAATTCCTTTATAGCGTTTAAAACAAGAGCTGACGCCGCGTGCATTAAAGAAGAGCCCTTGCCGGTAATAATCGAGTCATTTTTTAATTGTATGGCGGCTGCGCAGCTTATGCCTTCGACTGTTTTGCCTTTACCCTGAGCCTCCTCCGCCGCCTCCCTGGCCGGAATAACTACGCATCTGTCTTCCTCTCTTAAACCAAGCTCCTCCATTAAAAGAGTCGCCCTTTGAACCGTCTCTTTTTTCTCGATACCTAACATATTTTCGTATCTGTATCTGAAATATCTCCTGATTATCTCCTGCTTGGCTGCCTCTTTTGTGGCGTCGTCATCTATGATAGCAAAACCCGCGCGGTTGACCCCCATATCCGTGGGAGATTTGTAAGATAATTCCGTACTGGTAATTTTCTCCAGTATCCTCTTTAAAACAGGAAAGATTTCCACGTCGCGGTTGTAATTAACCGCGCTCTGACCGTAGGCGTTTAAATGGAACGGGTCAATGAGATTGAAATCCTCCAGATCCGCCGTAGCGGCTTCGTAGGCGATATTGACCGGGTGCTTAAGCGGGAGATTCCATATCGGGAATGTCTCGAACTTGGCATATCCCGATTTTATCCCTCTTTTGTAGTCGTGATAAAGTTGAGAAAGACTGGTTGCCAGTTTCCCGCTACCGGGCCCGGGGCCGGTAATTATCACCAACGGATGCCTGGTTTCGATGTAGGGATTCTGGCCGTATCCCTCTTCGCTTACGATTAAATCTACGTCCGTGGGATATCCTTTGGTTGCAGGATGGGTATACACTTTAACGCCGCGGTTTTCTAATTTATTCTTGAATTTAATTGCCTGCGGCTGATTATTAAAGCGGGTTATCACTACGGCCAGAATATCCAGACCGTTTTGCCTTAAATCGTCGATGAGTTTCAATGCATCGACATCATAGGTTATGCCGAAATCCCCGCGCATCCTCCCCTTTTCGATATCGCCCGCATAAATACAGAGGATAATATCCATCTTGTTTTTCAGCTGCTGCAGAAGCCGTATCTTTACATTGGGGTCGTATCCGGGAAGCACTCTTGAAGCGTGGTAATCATAGAGCAGCTTTCCTCCGAACTCAAGATACAGCTTGCCGCCAAAATTACCTACTCTGTCCAGGATGGCCGCGCCCTGCTCATTGAGATACTTCTCGTTGTCAAACCCGACTCGCTTAATCATATTATTTATTATACCTTCGTTTCCCCTTTTTGTAAACCCCGTTAGAAAGAATTATTTTGAAGAGGCGGAACTTTCTAACGGGGTAAAGGGACGTTTAGGGGCATTTTTCAGGGCGAGCTTCGTATGCGGAATAGTAGTAAGGAGTATAAGCTTCGAATTCTGCGGCGCAGGTATCCACGAGTTTATAGTCGGGTTTTATTCCTAATCTATCCCTCAATTGCCTTACTTGGTTTTCTTTGGCATTTAATAGACAGGCGAGCTGCGAATCGGAAAATCCGTATTTCTTTGCTTTAAGCAACAAGCCGGCTGATAAATTTGCTAAATGTCCGGCTGACTCGATCTCCTTCTCCGCTTCTAAAATTTGCCGGATATTATCCAGAAACCAGCGGTCAATACGGGTGAGGTCATAAACCTCGTCAATACTGTATCCATTTTTTATGGCATATTTGATATAAAGAATCCTTAATGCGTTGGGAATTCTCAAATTCTTCTTTAATTCTTCTTCGCGAGGCCTGCGTTTTAAATCATCCAACCCTCTCAAGCCTGTCTCCAGAGAACGCAGCGCCTTTTGCAGCGCCTCTTTAAATGTCCGGCCTATTGCCATTACCTCGCCTACCGATTTCATCGAGATGGACAAACCGGAATCGGCCTGGGGAAATTTCTCAAAGGTAAAGCGCGGTATCTTTACCACGCAATAATCCAGGGTGGGCTCAAAGCAGGCAGGCGTCTTTTTGGTGATGTCGTTGGGAATCTCATCCAAGGCATAGCCGACGGCTAATTTTGCGGCAATCTTGGCGATAGGGAATCCGGTGGCTTTAGAGGCAAGCGCGGATGAGCGGGAAACCCTGGGATTTATTTCAATCACAACCTGGCGCCCGGTCTCTGGATGCACGGCAAACTGAATGTTTGAGCCGCCGGTCTCAATCCCTATGGCGCGGATAATCTTTATTGCGCTGTCGCGCATCTTCTGATACTCCCTATCGGCTAAGGTCTGGCAGGGCGCAACGGTTATCGAATCTCCTGTATGTATTCCCATCGGGTCAAAATTCTCAATGGAACAGATAATCACGACATTATCGTTTTTATCCCGCATTACCTCTAATTCAAATTCCTTCCAGCCTATAACCGACTCCTCAAGCAAAACCTCGGAAATCATGCTGCTTTCCAGACCCCGCTGAACCAATTCTCTGAATTCATCTAGATTATAAGCAACTGAGCCGCCCGTCCCTCCCAACGTAAAGCTGGGCCGGATTACAATAGGAAAGCCGATTCTCCTGGCAATCTCAAGCGCTTCGTTTAAGTTGTAGGCCTTATCGCTCCTGAGTAAATCCATTCCGATGCCGAGCATTATCTTTTTAAATTCTTCCCTGTCTTCGGCTGCTTTTATTGCAGAAACGTTGGCTCCCAGAACCTCCACTTTGTATTTATTCAATATTCCTTGTTTTGCCAGGCCTACGGTAACATTAAGAGCTGTCTGCCCGCCTAACGTAGGGAGCAATGCATCAGGCCTCTCCTTCTTTATAATCCTGGCTAACATATCAATCGTAATCGGCTCGATATAGGTTTTATCTGCCATTTGGGGGTCAGTCATAATGGTGGCCGGATTGGAATTCACCAGAATCACTTTATAGCCCTCGGCTTTAAGAACCTTGCAGGCTTGAGAGCCGGAATAATCGAATTCGCAGGCCTGGCTGATTATGATTGGACCTGAACCGATTATTAGAATTTTTTTGATATCAGTTCTCTTAGGCATGTTCTTTAGCGTTCAGCGGACAGCGTTTATTTTAATCTTCCCATCATCTCTATAAACTCGGCAAACAGATACCTTGCGTCGTGCGGTCCGGCAGCTGCCTCGGGATGAAACTGCACGGAAAATACCGGAAGCTTCTTATGGCGCATCCCCTCGAGGGTCGAGTCATTGAGGTTGATATGGGTAATCTCGATTTCTTTTTGAGGCAGCGAATCAACATCCACGCAAAAACCGTGATTCTGCACCGTAATCATAATACTTCCGGTTCTCAAATCCTTGACCGGATGATTGGCTCCGTGATGACCGAACTTTAATTTATAGGTCCTGCCGCCTAATGCCAGTCCGAGAATCTGATGCCCCAGGCAAATGCCGAATATGGGAATCCTGCCTAATAATTTCTTTACCGTGGCGATGACATAACCGACCGGCGCAGGGTCTCCCGGCCCGTTAGAAAGCAATATCCCGTCGGGCTTCTGAGCGATTATCTCCTGGGGCAGGCTATCTGCCGGCATAACATAAACCTTGCAGTCCAAATCGGCTAATTCTCTTAAAATGTTGTATTTGGCTCCGCAGTCAATGACCACTACTTTGTATTTACCCTTATCGGTCCAGTAAAAGGGGCGGGGAGAACTGACATCCTTGACCAAATCCCTGCCGACCAATCCCGGCGATTCCCTGGCTTTCCTCACCAGGGATTCCTGGTTATCCGAGACGGTAGAAAGAACCGCCTTCATTGCTCCCGCCTCCCTTATATGCAGGGTTAACTCCCGGGTATCTATACCTTCAATCCCGACGATTTTATTAATCTTGAGAAATTCCGCAAGCGTCGATTCAGCGCGCCAGCTACTGGTAATCTGGCTCCTTTCTCTAATCACAAACCCCTCCAGGCAAGGCCGCGCCGATTCCGAATCCCCCGCGGTAATCCCATAATTCCCAATCAAAGGATAGGTCATTGTCACAATCTGGCCTTCGTATGAAGGGTCGGTTAGAATTTCGACGTATCCGGTCATACTGGTATTAAATATAACCTCGCCGGAGCATTCCCCTTCTGCGCCGAAGGATGTGCCCTTAAATATCGTTCCGTCTTCTAAAGCTAATATTGCGTCCATATCCTTTAGCGTATAGCGTATAGTTTTCTATACGCTCTACGCTCTACGCTATCCGCTGATTTTTAAGGCGGCTTTTATAGAATCGCGAAACAAGGGATGTGCGCAATCGGGCTTGGATTTAAATTCAGGATGAAACTGCACCGCTATAAAAAAGGGATGACTCTTTAACTCGATTACTTCAACCAGATTCTTCCTCAGATATATCCCCGAGAAAACCATTCCCTTTCTCTCAAACAGCTTTTTATATCTGTTATTAAATTCGTATCTATGGCGGTGACGCTCTTGAACTAAAGACCTGCCGTATATCCTGAACGCTAAAGCGCCTTTTTTAATTTTGCAAGGATAGATGCCCAAGCGCATTGTTCCTCCCAGCTCTTGGATTTTGACCTGCTCCTCAAGCAAGCTTATCACCGGGTTCGGCGTCTTTTTATCGAATTCCGTAGAATTTGCTTTTTTTAATCCGCAGACATTGCGGGCAAACTCTATTACTGCGCACTGCATTCCCAGACACAGGCCTAAAAAGGGAATGCAATTTAGCCTTGCGTATTTAATCGCCTTGATCTTGCCCTCGATTCCGCGGGAGCCGAACCCTCCAGGAACAAGAATCCCGCGAATGTCCTTTAAGAATTTATCCGGCCCGTGCCGTTGAATGTCCTCCGAATCTACTTTTTCGATTTCCACCTTCGCGTCATTGGCAATCCCAGCGTGCACCAATGATTCGTAAATGGATTTGTAGGTATCCTGCAATGCAATGTATTTGCCTACGACCGCAATCTTAACTCTGTATTCGGGGTCAATCGCCTTATCTACTACGTATTTGCGCCAAACTTCTAAATCGGAGGATTTGCAAATTAAATTGAAATGGCTTAGTATGATTTCATCCAATACCTGTCTTTTAAAAATAAGAGGGACCTGATATATGGATTCCACATTCCTGGCTTCAATCACCGCTTCTTTTTGAACATTACAAAATAAAGAAATCTTTTCCTTTATCTCTGCGGATAAAGATTTTTCGGTCCGGCAGATTAAGACATTCGGCTGTATTCCGATTTCCCGCAATGTGCCTACGCTGTGCTGGGTAGGCTTTGTCTTTATCTCGTCAGCGGACTTTATATAAGGAACCAGGGTCACGTGGATATAAAGCACATTTTGCCTGCCCATATCCAGGCTGAACTGCCTGGCTGCTTCCAGGAACGGCAGGCTTTCTATATCGCCTACCGTGCCTCCGATCTCGACAATTACAATATCGGCACCCGATACGGAGGCAACCTTTTTAACCCGTGCTTTTATCTCGTCGGTAATATGGGGGATAACCTGGATGGTCTTGCCCAGATAATCGCCGTGCCTTTCCTTAGATATGACCGCATTATAAATCTGGCCGGTAGTAACATTGTTGTACTTGGTCATTCCGGCCCTGGTAAACCTCTCGTAATGCCCCAGGTCTAAATCCGCCTCTGCCCCGTCTTCGGTAACATAGACTTCGCCGTGCTGATATGGATTCATGGTGCCTGGGTCGACATTAATATAGGGGTCGAACTTCATCAGGCTGACCTTTAACCCCCGCATCTCAAGAATCTTGCCTACCGAAGCGCAGGTAATGCCCTTGCCCAAGCTTGAAATCACGCCGCCGGTTACAAAAATATACTTTGCCATACAAGAAAATCGCTTTCGCGATAACTCCTCTACGATTTTCAGTGGTTAGGAAAGTGTTTTATACTTTCCTATACCATAAATAAACAGGCGTTTGGCGCCGATAATCCGGCCTCCAAACGCCTTTGTTTTATTTAGTAATTCCGCTTCGAATTACCGATTATAATTTACCATTATTTTAAGGGAATGTCAACACATTCGTATACCCTATCTCTATTTTTTCTTTTTATATAATCCGACCAGCTCGGCTTTATCCAATATGTGCCCCTGCATTGCTTTTTCCAGGGCCGTTTTATTAACGCCTTCTTGAAGCCCAAGCTGTTTATCCAGGGCATATATTTTGAAAAAATAACGGTGGGTTCCGGAAGGCGGACACGGCCCTCCGTAATCTTTTTTACGAAAGTCGTTAATACCCTGCTTCCCGGGCACGCTGTTCTCTTCAATCCTGGAAATAACGGGAATATCATAAACAACCCAATGAACCCAGGTGCCCATAGGCGCGTCGGGGTCGTCGACTATCAGAGCCAGGGCTTTTGCTCCCCCGGGAATACCCTCAATACTGAACGCAGGATTGACATCCTGGCCTTCGCAGGTGAATTTCGAAGGTATAAATTCGTTATTTTTGAATTCCGGACTCGTCAATTTCATATTATCACCCCCCTTAACTGCTCCCGCAAGACACAATTCGAAAATTACGATTACCGCCGAAGCAACCACTGCCCTTCTCATACCCCACCTCCTGCGTCGCTACGCCTTCCCTGCCTGCCCCAGCCTGCCGGCTGGCAGGGGCCAGGCAGGGACTTCGCTCCTCATAGGGGCTCTGCCCCCTCTGACGGTCGCTACCGCTCCCTGTTTTTAATTTTACTACAAGAAAATCGCTTCGCGATAACTTCAATGAGCGATTTTCAGTGGTTAGGAAAGTATTCTATACTTTCCTATACCATAAACAAGCATTCTCTTCAAGAGTAAAAATCTTTTATTATATAAAATATTTGATATAATAATTTTGCGCTGTATACGTTATAACCAAAATTACTTAAGATGCTTAAATCTCTTATCAAGAAATTAAGGGTTTTTTGCTTTGTTTTTTTGTTAATTTTTTTATTCCCGCATAAAGGGTACTCCCAGGAAGATAGAAATTTATATAACCGGGGAATCCAGGCTGCCCGCGAAGGCAAGGCGGACTCCGCATTTTTGCATTTCAACAGGCTCTTAAACAATTTCCCCGATTCGGAATATACCCGGCAGGCTTTATTCGGCACGGGAGAGTATTATTTCTCGATTGGCGATTATTACGATGCTAAGCGGAACTTTGAAAAATTCGTCAACAATTATCCGGAATCCGAAGCCAGACTCTATGTTATCGCGTACCTAATAAAGATAGCGGAAAAAGAAGGAAGAGAAAATGAAATAGGAAAATTAAAAGAAAAATTGATTGGCTCGCAGCAGGTGAGTCTTTTGTTTAGAGACTTTAAGGAACACAGCTACACATCCCCTCTGAATAGAAATTACAAGGCCTTGAATTTTATCGATAAGATTGAGATTTACCTAGATGGCGAGTTATTCGCGAAAATATCTTTTTAGGCTACTCCTCTTCTCTTTCTCCGGTTTAACATTAATAATTTTAATAGCCTCCGTCCTATTTAATTTTTTTTTTAGCATCCGTTAAAAACACACTGGAACAAAATCTAAGCGAAATTTTTAATCAGGAAATCCTCATAGAAAGAATCTCCTTCTTTCCCGCTAATTTCATAACCGTAAAAAATTTCTCTATCCGCAAAACCGGTTCCGAAAGGCAAAACCCGCCCGTCTTAATAGAAAAGGTCAAATGCGTATTTTCGCTGTGGATGCTTATCGTCAAAAGAGATTTTGTTATCGTAAACATAGATATCGATAATCCGTCCGCAGACTACTCCTTCGTGAGAGAAAACCTCGAGGAATTCATCGAGGCGGTTCGCTCTCTGGCTCAGAAAGAACCTTTAGAAATCCGGATTAAAAAAGCCCGCCTGAACTTCGTCCGGAAAGAAGCGCCGCCGAGACGGATTGCTTTTGAAGGCAATTTCAAGATACACCCCGGCCGGAGCGTAATTAGCTCGGGCCTGATTGACCTGGAAAACGCCCCCCTGAGTTACAGCCTGCGGGTTCTTATGACAAAACAAGGCTTTATGATTGAGGCTCTGGACCTGGTAAGTTCCCAATTCTCTTCAAAACTATGGGGGATATTGGAAAATAATATTCTGACATTAAACGGCTCTTCGTCCTTTAGCAAGTTCTCCGATTTAAGTATATACGATTTGGCTTGCGTTGTTAAATTCAACTTGCCTATCATTATCATAGAAAAGGCGGGGTTTTCGTTGAAAAATGTTCCGTTTGCCTTAAAAGGCGCTGTTTCTTTTGCGCAATCGCCTATGTTAAATTTGAAATTTGCTTCTTTCCCTAATCAACCCGAGGAAGCGCGTGTAAATAATCCCAAAAGATTCGACATGGATATCGCGGGAATTTTGCGGAAAGGAAAATTTAACGGAGCGGTAAATCTTTATTTCCTAAGGAAAGCAAGGCGTATGGCGTATTCGGAAAAGATTGAAACAATCTTTAAAAATTTAACATTCTTGACCTCTGGCAACGGAATGACGAAGATGTCCTTTGAAGAAGCGACCGTTGACTACGCCTCGGGAAATAACCTTTACAATATTTTTTTAAAGGATTATTCCTGCCTCCTGAATTTCGAAAATAATTTGATAAAGTTCGTTGATATAAATTCCGGCATTTACGACGGTTTTCTGGAAGGAGAAGGCACCCTCAGAACAAACCGTACGCCTTTCAGGGCGTCTTTTGATATAAATATAACCGGCGCAAGCGCGGACAAGTTCCATAATCTATTGCCTTACTGTTCAAAAATTTACGGCAATCTTACAAGTCAAATTAAATACAGAAACTATCCCGGGTTGAACCTTACCGGAGAATTGGTTATAAAAGACGGTTACTTGAATAATATAATATTCTTTAATTGGGTAGAAGACCTTTTGAAAGTCCCTTCGCTTAACCGCATTAATTTTGAGAAGTTATCCGCTAAATTTATAATAGACGATGAGCATACCAGCTTAGAAGGGATACGCCTGGAATCTAAAAACGTGGGATTTGAGGGATATTTTACTCTCTACGAAAACGACCTGGTCTCCAGTAAACTTTCTTTGTCAATATCAAAAAGCCTTCTGATGGAATCCTTAAAACTCCAACGTTTGTTCAATTATCTGGCTAAGGATGTCTCTTCCTTGAGATTTCATTTTCAACTCTCGGGCTTTTTCCAGGCTATGAACTTTAAATGGCTTGAGTCGGACTTCAAGCAGGAGCTTCAGGACTTGCTTCCCCGACGATTAGAGCAAAGGCTGGAAAGCGAAGTCGAGAAGATTATACAATCCATCTCTGCAGAACAAACTCTGCGTTAAATCTTCCCCCAGCCATACTGACAACGGCCTGCCTGACTTTGCGGACATTCCCAGCCCAACAAATTGAGTCTTATCTGCAAGTTCTGCAAGAAACACCGCTCCAAACGTCGCTAAAAATACCCTCCAATCCATATCTTCCTTCTTTTTGCCTATTCTACCCCAAACAAAAACTAAATTCAAGCCACAAAAAAGCCCTAACGCTGAGCGAGAAAAGTGGCGGGTTTATTTAGCTAAGTGTGGGGGAAAATAAAAAAGCCCCTGATTGCTCAGGGGCTTTTTTTGTGTTAAAAGAGGCGCGCGGATTTTACGCCAACACCTTATCCGCCTCCTCCCTATACGCATCCATAATATAGGGAAGCCCAGAGACCTTGGCCGCCTCCTCAGTAAGCGCAGCAACATCCTGTCTGGAAATGGTTGACAGCCTGAAATTCCTCGAGCCAGCCATTAGCTGCTGCAAACCCACCTTAATCTTCTGCGAGAAGCTGTAGATTCCGATAGCTCCCAGAGGAATATCCTTCATCCTCTTACCGTACTTCTCCTCAAGCTCCTCATAGCAGACAAATATCTCCTTGGGAGTCTTGCCGTATCTGGAGACAGTATTTGGTAAATCTTTGCCCTCAATCCAGAAGCCGATGTTTTTGCCAACCATACCTGGAATCATAAACGCCCTTCCCATACAAGCTGCCTTAACATACGGCGAACCCATTGCCAACACCTTGAACACATGGTCTTCAGTAGAAAATCCGCCGGCAATGGCTATATCAGGCACACGCATCTTCTTCTTGGCAAGCTTCTGGCAAATCTCATAGGTCATTGACTGCAGATAAAAGGTAGGTATGCCCCACTCCTCCATCATCCTCCAGGGGCTCATCCCGGTTCCGCCTGGCGCGCCATCAATGGTCAAAAGGTCAATCTTTGCCTGAGAGCCGTATTTGATTGCCATAGCCAGCTCTCTCATTGGATATGCTCCGGTTTTTAAGGTAATGCGCTTGTATCCTAAGTCCCTTAGGCGCTTAATCTCGGCAAAGAAAGCCTCCTCAGTCACAAAGCCCAGGCGGGAATGGCGCTCAAACTCCTTAATCGCCCCCACCTTGTAAGCCTTCTGCATTGCCTTTAATGTAGGGTCAGGGGTAACAATATACCCGCGCTTTTTAAGCTCCAAAGCCCTTTCTATAGTCTTTACCTTGATTTCTCCTCCGATACACTTTGCACCCTGTCCCCATTTTAGCTCTATGGTTTCCAGGTTGTGCTTCTTTCTCATATATTCGGCAACCCCTAAGCGCGTATCCTCAACATTCATCTGCACCAGAATCTCGCCATAACCCTCATTAAAATCCTTATACAGGGCAATACGCCTATCCATATCAGGTGCTTTCTTAACCTTGCCCTTGGCATCAAGCTCAAGCTCAGGGTCTATACCGCAAACATTCTCGCCGCAGACAATAGTCACCCCTGATATAGCAGCGCCGATAGCAAAATGCTCCCAGTTTTTACGCGCAATCTCGGTTGAGCCTAAGGCTCCGGTAAAAACAGGAACCCGCATCTTAACCTTTTTATCCCAGCCGTATTCGGTCTCTGTATCAACGCTGGGGAAGGTGGCTGTATCAGGATCACCCTTAACCCCCTTAGGAAGCCCTTTTGCTCCCATCGCATATCCCATAATATTTAGATGCGAGTAATCTACAGGATAATCCTTATCCCCGCCTGCGGATATCTCGCCAAACGGGCCTGGATAAATTACCTCGCGGCTCCTGAAGCTTGCCTTAAACACCTCGCAATTCCCCCGGCAGCCGTCAATACAGCGGGTGCAGATTCCCGAGCTGGGAGCGACATTGCGAGACCTATTCGCAGTCTGTGTTACGTCATTTGCATTTGGTCGTTGTAAATTCATCTTCATCCCCCTCTTGTGTTAATTTCACTACGCTTTCTTCCTTGCACAATTAAACCCCTCTCCCAGCCTACAATCCACACAGCTATCGATAATATTCTCTGCCATTGATAGCTGGGATTCGCATAAGCCGCAAAGGGCCTCTTTGCCCTTTTCCATAGGACCCGGACAAGGGGTAATTGTCATCGGACAAACATCTATACAAGCATTGCATTTCTTGCAGAAATCAGGACGCTTATCAAACGGTAAAGCCACGTGGCGCTCACCACCGCGCCCGACAAAACCTAATGACCTTGACTGCCAGACCTCTGAGCAAAAACGCACGCAGCGGCCGCATAAAACGCAGTTTTTATTCTCAAAAGGATAGCGCACATTCTTTACCCCGCACCTTACTGCAATATCCTGTATTGCGCGGGAATTAGGCGCTTCAGCAACCAACATCTCGGCAATATTCCTTCTGGCTTTCATTATCTTTTCTGTATGCGCCCGGATTATTATCCCCTCGTGAACCTCAAGCGTACAGGAAGTAGTCACCTTTGATTTGCCGTTTTTTTCCACCTCTACGATACACAGCCTGCATGCGCCTATAGGAGTAATTCCCGGCATATGACAAAGATGGGGAATGCATATCCCGTATTCCAGCGCTGCATCCAAAACCGAGGTTCCAGCAGGCGCTCTAACCTTTGCTCCGTCAATGATAAGATTTACATAATTCAGCATATCTTTGGCATTTATGAAACAGTAATTGCCTGGAACTTACATACTTCCTTGCAAATACCGCATTTCTGGCAATTCTTATCATTAATACTGTAGACTTTACCCTTAACTGAAACAGCATTATGCGGGCAAGCCTTTAAGCAAGCGCGGCAACTTTTACATTTATCTCTATTAATAGAATAATGAATCAATTCCCTGCATACTCCTGCCGGGCATTTCTTTTGTTTTATATGAGCCTCATACTCAGGACGAAAGTATTTAATTGTCGAAAGCACCGGGTTAGGAGCAGTTTTACCCAAGGCGCACAATGAGGCAATGGCTACTGTCTGGGTTGTATCCTCAAGAAGCGCTAATTTCTCCTCTGTTCCCCTGCCTTCGGCGATATCATTAATTATCTCCAGCATCCGCCTTAAGCCAATCCTACAGGGAACGCATTTACCGCAGGATTCATCTATAAGGAATTTTAAGAAATACTTGGCAACATCAACCATGCAGGTTGCCTCATCCATCACCACCATTCCGCCTGAGCCAACCATTGAGCCTGCCTCAGTCAGAGCCTCGAAATCTACAGGTAAATGAAACAGCTGCTCAGGTAAACAGCCACCGGATGGCCCGCCGGTTTGCACTGCCTTTATCTTCTTTCCGTTAAGCGCTCCGCCTCCGATATCATATACAACCTCCCGCAAACTAATGCCCATAGGAACTTCGACCAGCCCGGTGTTTCTTATCTTTCCGGTTAAAGCAAAAATCTTGGTTCCCTTGCTCTTGGCAGTGCCTTTTGAGGCAAACCAGGAAGCGCCTTTGTTAATAATCGAGGGAACATTCGCCCAGGTCTCTACATTATTCAAGTTCGTGGGTAAATCCATAAAGCCCCTGTCCGTGGTATGGATATCCTTAGGCCTTGGTTCTCCCACCTGGCCTGCTAAAGATGCCATTAATGCAGATGATTCACCACAGACAAATGCACCGCCGCCTCTGGCTATTTTTATATCAAATGAAAAATCAGTTCCCAGAATATTCTTGCCTAAAAGCCCTAATTCCTCTGCCTGCTTGATTGCTATCTTTGTATGCTCTACTGCCAAGGGATACTCATTCCTTACGTATATATATCCTTGCTCTGCGCCTATGGCATATGCCCCGATAAGCATACCTTCAATAACCGAATGGGGATTTCCCTCTAAAACACTCCTGTCCATATAAGCTCCCGGGTCTCCCTCATCAGCATTGCAAACCACGTATTTTGGTCTACCTTCAGCTTCTCGACAGGATTCCCATTTTCTTCCTGTTGGGAATCCTCCTCCACCCCGTCCTCTAAGGCCGGATTTTTTAATCTCATCTATAACTTGCTCTGGTTCCATAGATGTTAAAACCTTAATTAATGCTGAATATCCGCCAATGGCTATATAGCTATTGATATCGCAGGGGTCAACCAGTTTATTCTGCCCCAGAACAGCCCGGTCCTGAAC
>JBDRMR010000012.1:0-42107 GCA_043812035.1 Candidatus Omnitrophota bacterium | reverse complement strand
CGTGCTTGCCCTTCTTATAATACCGTGGACCTCATAGCCTTTACTCAGCAAAAATTCTGCCAGATACGAACCATCCTGACCGGTTATTCCTGTAATCAATGCTTTTTTCATTGGTTTTCGCCCCTATTGTTTATTGTATTATTTAAAAAACCTTCCCATTCCTTTCTCAGGCTCTCATACTCTTCTTGTTTCCTCTTTAGAAAATGCAGGGTAAGCTCCGCTTTCTGTTTCCAGCCTTCGGGAGTTAAATTATAGGAAATCCTCTTTAGCTTATGGTCTCTGTGAGGAAAATTTATTATTTTAACCAGGCCCTTTTTTGCCAGCTCCTTGATAAGATAGTTGGTCTTTCCCAGGGAAAAACCCAGATGGCTGGATAAGTCTCTTTGGGTAAGATTAACGTTTGAGGATAAAATCCGCAGGATGTTAAAAATATCTTCTCTTAGGGTGTGTTCAGGCATAGTCTTTAGAGGGCTTAAGAGGGCGAAGAGGCCTTTGCCTCACAGCTTCCATATCAATATATCTTTTCTCCCGCCCCAACCATAGGCAAGCCTCTGCAAATCAACTAGCATCTTTATCTTCTCCTCAAAGGAAAGATTGGCCAAGTCCTTTCGCGCTTCTTGCTTGCCTTCGAATAATTCTTTTAAAGTGATTATCCGGTTATTCCTGGCGAGAATCTTTATTTCATTTTCATTCATTCTTCTCAAAGGGTTTGAATTTTTCGGTTAAACCGTATTTGTTCAAAATTTCTTTCAGCTCTGCGATATCTACCTTTGCCTGCTCAAGCAGCATCTGGACCTTTATCTTGTCTTTTTGCCGGGAGGCTTTCAGGAATAACGCAATTAAATATTCCGGTTTCATCACTCTGGTAACTGCGCCTTCGTATTCGACTTCTGCGGCATTTTCCAGAGCTTCCCGGGAAAGCCCTTCTGCGGGGATAAATTCCACAGGGATTTCCTCAATAACAAGCCACTGGCCTATCCATTTATCGTAACCTTTATTTTTAAGATATTCATAAACCGGGGTCAGCACGATTACGCCTTTTTCTTCTTTATCGGAGAGAATGATAAAGACATCCAAATCGCGCGTAAAAAAGGGCTCAACCCAGCGAAGAGCGGCAATCGCGCCGCCAAGAGCATAATCCTTTATTATGCCCTTGTTTTTTATTTCGTTTAGTATATTAATAACATTTTTCATTTTCTAATCCTCGCTTTCATCAATCAAAAATAACTGCGCCGGATTTATTTTCCCTGAATATGCCCCTTTCAAGCAGTGTTCATTCATTGAACAATATTATAGAGAGATTTAGGTAATTGTCAAGGCCCAAGCGGTAATGCCTGTGAAGTTCAAGGTTGAGGTATTTTAGTCATCTTACTGTCCGATACTGTCCGATACTGTCCGATAGATATATTGGACAGTATATAGTGTGTCTGTGGCCCTGAACCTCTTTTCTTAATTATGCCCTTCCCCAAAAGACCCTTTAAATCTCTATTTGCAGTGTCTCTTGCTATTTTTAATAGATTACAGTAATTTTTTGTAGTAATCTTTCCGTATTGTTTAATAAGGCCTATCGCCCCAGTTTGTCTTTCATTTAGCCCGAGTTTTGTCAAAATCTCAGGTGTAAGAATCGATTTCCTGAAAGTTACAACTATCGATGTAGCTGTATCCTCAAATTCTGGTTCAGGTATGCCCCAATTCTTGCATTCATTAATCATATCAAGAGTACCACCGCCAACATCTTCCACATATTTGACCCAAAAGAATTGTTTAAATAGGAGTGGATTCTTTGGTATAGATTCATGTTTTCGTTTTAATTTTTCAACTGTCCAACCATCTGGCAATCTCCCTGGATTCCATATCTCTATGTAATCGTCAAATATTCTAATCTGTACTTTAGATGGTGATGAATAGTCCCTGTGTACAATGGCATTAACCACGGCTTCCCTAATAGCACTTGGTGGGTACTCATGCTTTTCTTCTCTTTGAATTTGGCCGGGGATAAGCCAAATTGCTTTTTTAATGTTGCGCAGAACAAAGTCCTCTGTCTTATCTACCAAATCAAAAATATTTCCTTCCATGGTTTGAAAGTCTATATACGGTTTAACTGGTTTATTCCCATCAAAACGAATGCATTTTACCTCAGATTGTATAAACTTTGACTCTTTACCAAAAAGTAGTAAGGCGGCATTTGTCAACTTGCCATCTTGCAGTAACTTTAAACGCATTAATACATCATTAAGTAATGCATCTTCGGATATCTTCAAACCCCGTTGTCTTTTTGCTTCTTTTAGGAACCATCTTACTTTTTCTTCATCAATATCTTTTAAGGTTGCCTCTTTGCAAATCTGAGAATCGAAATATAATCTCTCTTTATGTTTTTCTAAAATTAGTCTTTCATATTCATCTTTGGACATCCTGACAGTTGATTTACCAACTCTTTTGAATGGTCTGCCAAAAGCAAGCACTAAGTGATCTGAGGATTCTCTTACTTCAATGATAATTATGGATTTGCCTTTTATCTTTTCTGTAGATATACGGGGATGGACTTTAGGGTCGGTATTCTGAAAGATTTGATTGGCAAGGCGTTCAATACTATCTTTACCAACTTCTACACCAAGTAGTTTGCCCGACTTTGAGACACCAATAACTATCTTTCCACCCTTGGTATTTGAAAATGCAGAAATGGTCTCAATTATCTCTTTGTATTCTCCAGTAGAGGTTTTAAACTCCGAAGTTTCTGATTCGCCTTTAGAGATCAGCGCTTTTAAATCCACCTCTTTATCTCCTACTGACCTGTTCGAAGTTTCGCTTCGAACATTTATTTCCTGATTCTTTTTATCTCTTCTCAAACCACTGAGCAAATTCTAAACTCTTCCACTCCTTCCTTAAATCCTCGTATTCCTGTTGTTTCTTTTGCAGAAAATGCAGAGTAAGCTCCGCTTTCTGCTTCCAGCCTTCGGGAGTTAAATTATAGGAAATCCTCTTTAGCTTATGGTCTCTGTGAGGAAAGTTTATTATTTTAACCAGGCCCTTTTTTGCCAGCTCCTTAATAAGATAGTTGGTCTTTCCCAGGGAGAAACCCAAATGGCTGGACAAGTCTCTCTGGGTAAGATTAACGTTTGAGGATAAAATCCGCAGGATGTTGAAAATATCCTCTCTTAGAGTGTGTTCATTCATTGAACAATATTATATAAGGGTGTAACTACTTGTCAATCTTTAGGTCTTTATCCAATGGCTACAAACCTTCAATATGTAACCCAAAGCTATTGTTCTTGCTTATTTCTATTGTCTGCCTTCTTATTCTGTATTCTTACAACTTATTGCTTTTCAAATAGTTCGGAGGTCTCACCTCCAAAAATACATTTATCTGGCAAAATCATTACACTTAATCTGCTAAAATAGTAGAGGAAAGGAATCGCCAATGAAGATAGCTATAAGGTATTGTCCCAAAGCATTTCTTAATTTTCTTCCTTTTCCTTTTTGAATTTTACTTTTAAAAGATAATACCCTTTCTTCTTTTCTACATCCAAAATCTTGATTGTTCCAGTAATATTAGGGTCCTCCATGTAGCCATGTTTTGTTTCACATTCAAAATAAAATCCTGTAGGACCTGTACAGCTTGTGCTTGAATAGGCACTTATACTGTGTATATCAATTCTCCTTAGGTTAAGAAGAAGATCGCTTCCTTTGAGATATCTATAGTTTTTCATGGTATTGTTAAACCTCCCTTATCAGTCCTAAATGATACACTAGTTATTTGGAAACAAAGGTTAGCCATAAACAACCTCGCCCTTCTTTGCAAATTCAACAATTAATGAGTTCCCTTCTTTCCATTCTTTAGGCGTCATCGTAATAATGTCTAAAGGAAGCATAAACCTCTTAGTTGTCCTTATCTCTGCTTCTTTTGTAAGGCTTGCCCTTTCAAATATGTCTTTGCCTTGGAAATCTTCAGAAATTATAACAATATCAATGTCGCTTTCTTCTGTTACTATTCCTTTAGTTTGCGAGCCAAATAATATAATTTTAGAAACCTTCACTCCCGCCCTTATCAAACACTTTTCTAAAAATTTTATAGCTTCTATAACCTTGTCTTTATCCACTTCAAAACCTCCTCTGATTTTATAAGTATCCCTTTGACTTTTATTTCATTATAGTCCTTCAGCATTCTTTGTAAGTCATCGGGATACCGAGTAGGAATGCTTACTCTATTTAAATTGAAAATAAAATCATACAAAGCCTCTGGAAGCTTAAGTTTTATTTTCTCAACAAGATAAAGAAGATTACGGGTTTTTAGCGGAACCTCCTTTAATTTCTTAGTATAAATGGCTTTTAGCGCCTTTTCAATAGAAAGATGACACATAAAAATCGTATAAATATATCTTTTTGTGGTAAATAAGCTCTTGGCAGTTTGTAAATCATAATTGGCCTGTCTTATCCACTCTTCGATAGGCTTAAGTGCCATTTTCTTCCTCCATTGTTTGTTGTATTACTTAAAGAACCTTCCCATTCCTTTCTCAGGCTCTCATACTCTTCTTGTTTCCTCTTTAGAAAATGCAGGGTAAGCTGTGCTTTCTGTTTCCAGCCTTCGGGAGTTAAATTATAGGAAATCCTCTTTAGCTTATGGTCTCTGTGAGGAAAATTTATTATTTTAACCAGGCCCTTTTTTGCCAGTTCCTGAATAAGATAGTTGGTCTTTCCCAGGGAAAACCCCAGATGGCTGGACAAGTCTCTTTGGGTAAGGTTATCGTTTGAGGATAAAATCCGCAGAATGTTGAAAATATCCTCTCTTAGGGTATGTTCATTCATTGAACAATATTATATAAGATTGTAAGTACTTGTCAACCTAAATAGTTGCGTCCTTTGCGTCTGTTGCGTCCATCAGCTAATTACGAATCTGTACGAATATTTGGAATCTTGTCGTGCCTATTTAAAAAGCAGCCATTTCCACAAGGGAATAAATTTTATTCTTTTAGAGTTTACTACTTCTTGCGCCTCGTCATCCCATGTTATGACGGTTAAATCGTTGCATGTTAATCTATGGGAAGCCCGCAAGAGGGCTCTTATTTCTCTTTTTTTAGTATCTCTGTCGGAGACTGAAAAGCAAACTTGAATCAACTGTTTTATCCTAAGGCCCTGTTTGACTAAAAAATCTACTTCGCAATCCGGCTGAGCATAAAAATACACCTCTTTGCCCCTGCGCAGAAGCTCTATAAAAACCGCGTTTTCCATCAATTTCCCGCGGTCAAGGGTAGTTTTAGGCGCAAGTGCGTTTATAAACCCTGTATCTATACAGTAAAGCTTCCTTGGCTGGTTGATTTGCTGTTTTACCTTAAATGAAAACGGGTTTAACTGAAAAACAAGATACGCTTCTTCCATATAATCCAGGTAGTTTTTTACGGTATGGACACTCCTTATCCCAAAGGCATCCTTTATTCTGCGGTAGGTAAAAGGGGATGAAAAATTAGAAACCGCATACAAGGATATTTCTCTTAAGTCCTTTACGTATTTGACATTATGCCTGAATATTATGTCCTGGGATATTATCTTATCAAAAAGCTCTCTTAAATAATGCTTTTTAACCTCTACCTTAAACAGTTCCGGCATACCGCCGGCCTCTAAATATTCCTCCAGCTCCCTTTTTAACTTCGCCTTTTGTTTTGTGATAAATAAATCTTCCCGGCGCATAGTGATGTTTTTAAACGCCAGGAATTCTTTAAACGAAAACGGAAATAATTCCACACTAAGGTGCCTGCCGGTAAGGTGCGTGGCCAGCTCTTTGCTTAACAGCTTGGAATTGCTGCCGGTAACCACGATATTATATCCTGTCCTTTTTAAGCGGTTGACAAACAACTCCCAGCCTTCAACGTTTTGAATCTCATCTAATAGTATATGTTTTAATCCCTGATTTATTTCTTCCAAGATTTCAAGAAAATCGTTAAGGTCCTTTGAGGTTACTCCGATTAATCTTTCATCGTCAAAATTAATATAACCGTAATTTTGATTTTTTAAAAGCTGGTGGCTTAGGGTGGACTTCCCGCATCTCCTTATTCCCATAACCGCTTTAATTAAATCTGTCCCGAAGATTCTTTTTGCTTCCGGCATAACCTCCCGGCCTATAATCCTTCTTTTAAAAACCTGGCCTATCTCTTCTCTTTGTTCCAATAATACCTGTTTGATTATATGCTTTTCCATAACATAATTCCTATTGCACAAAAAATGCTTATTTTGTGAAGTTCATTACACATTATATATGGGAATTTTTATTTTGTCAACTTTATTTACCTCCGGATTTTAGGGACAAATCCTCTAAGCCTTCCCACTCCTTTCGCAGCTTCTCATACTCTTCTTGCTTCCTCTTTAAGAAATGCAGGGTAAGCTCCGCTTTCTGTTTCCAGCCTTCGGGGGTTAAATTATAGGAAATCCTCTTTAGCTTATGGTCTCTGTGAGGAAAATTTATTATTTTAACCAGGCCCTTTTTTGCCAGTTCCTGAATAAGATAGTTGGTCTTTCCCAGGGAAAAGCCCAGATGGCTGGATAGGTCTCTCTGGGTAAGATTAACGTTTGAGGATAAAATCCGCAGAATGTTAAAAATATCCTCTCTTAGGGTATGTTCATTCATTGAATAATATTATAGGATTGGAGATTAAGGGCTCATTGAGCGGACAATGCATTTAAAACTTCTTCTTTGAATTTTCTAAAATCTCTCATTTCCTTTAGGGTGGAAGTCATAACTTCGGAGATAATTTTCTTTTTTTTCATCTTATCAAACAAGTCATTCTCCTCAGATGGCAACCCCAGTCTTAGTCTAGTGACAAATAGTTTACATATATCAATAATGCACTTTATAAAAAGTTGTAAGAGCCTTTCGCAGCTGCGTTTCTTTTCAATCACCTGGTATTCCTCAAAATTTACAGGAATAATCTGATTAAGTTCATTCAGATAAGTATCGAGCTCATCAATTTTTCCTAAAATTCGCTCCTTATCTAACACTCGCTACCTCCTTTAAATAATCGCGGTAGATATGTTCAAAATCGGAAAATTCCCGAATGGTGCGAAAAACTATTTCGTATAGTTTGTCTTCATTCCTGCAAAATAGAACCTTGCTCTCTTTTATAATTCGTACTCTGATAAAAAGCTCCATCCATTAATTTCTCATCCAGCCTTGCGTAGCGGGGTGTGCATTATATGAACTTCTGGACTATTTTAGAAACAATCCTTTTTATATCCGGTAAATTACTCTTTAAAATGTTATAGACTATTTCCTTATTTATATTTATGTATTCATGCCCTACCACGTTCCTGAAGCCAATCATTTCTTTCAGGAGTTTGAGGTCGGTTTTATCAATAACCTCCTTATCAAGAAAAATCTGAATCGCCTCATAGGAAGTGGAAGGTAAACCATAATCTTCATCTACCACAATATGTTCGACTACATCAACAATATGATTAACTATTTGAAACAGATTATATTCTACGACATCCTGGGTAATAGAGTCCTTTAAGAATTGTTCGTAGGTTAAGCTGATATAGGGGTTGAGCTTATCCAGGTGTTTATCTATCTGTTCAACCCTGGATATTATCACATTTTTATCAACCATAGCCATACCTCCTCTTTATCCTGGCGATTCTCAAGTTCCTTAAGTTCCGGCCGTCATCATAGCGGTATAAATTTTTGAAATAATCTTTTTTCAAACTTTCTTTGTTGTTAATCAAAAGGGGCAAGCCCGTGGAAAAGGCCTTAGCGACCAGTGCCGGAGCGGCCTCTTCAGCTAAAACTAAATCCACCTTCCTCTTTAATATCAATTCCAGCTCCGCCGCTAAATCCGCCTTTTCGGAAAAACTCAGGGTCCCGCCTATTAAAATGTCCATGTCGCTTTCGGGAAGGGCTTTCTTAAGGCTTGAACCAAAGACAAAGGCATAATCAATCTTTTTAAAATCAGCCAATACGTCTTTGGCAGGCTCAATATATTTTTTGATGTTGTTGTCTTCGGGATTCTTATTCATCTTTTTCCTTTCTATCCCTCCAGGTCCATTCCCAGCCCGTTATCTTCTGCAATTATCTGGTCATCCTTTACATTGACAACTCCCCATAGCTAAAGCTAGGGGATTCTCCCACTTATACCATTGCTGGCTTTCGTATCAGGAGTTCCTGCTTCGCCGTGGAAACTACTGTTTCCACTCCACAGGCTATCACCGCGTGTCCCGCGGCTAAGGTCTTTAATCCTTTGACCAAGATGTTTATGCTTGCGTTTAAGTGCGCATCTTCAATATGTCCGCATCGGATACAATGGAATAGATCTTGGGTTTTTCTATTCTCCTTTGCGATGAGATGGCATTTTCGGCATTCGGTGCTGGTGTTCATTGGGGGTATTAGCACGAGTTGTGCGCCTCTCCAGGTCAGCTTGTAGGAGAGGTGGTTCTGGAATGTATACCAGCCCTGATCGAGTATGGAACGATTTAAGCTTGATTTGGCCTTTACGTTCTTTCCCGGGTTTTCCTTTGTTCCTTTTGCCGATCTTGCCATGTTGTGGGTCTTTAAGTCTTCCATCACAATCAGGCCGTGGCTTTTGGCCAATTGGGTGGAAGCCTTATGAAGGAAGTCCTTACGGACATTGGATATATGGTTGTGGAGCTTTTGTATCTTTTCTTTTGTTTTCTTCCAATTTGATGAAAACTTCTTCTTTTTGGACAGTTTCTTTTGGAGCCTGGCTAACCTTTTTAGATTCTTCTTCAATGGGGATATGCTGGGGATTATTCTTCTATCTGAGCATTGGGCAAATATCTTCACGCCTCGGTCTATACCTATTGTCGATTGAGATATTTGGTCTGGTTGGGGGATATCTAGTTTGCAGTTAAAGGCGATATACCACTTTCCGCAGGTTTTGGATATGGTTACGTGTTTGATTGTTCCCTCAGGCTCTCTTGTCTTGGTGAAGCGAACTATACCGAGTTTAGGGAGTTTAACCTGGCCGACCTTTTTTGATAGCTGTCTTGTTAGGGTTATTCCTTGGGGGAGCCTGAAGCTATCATGGATTCCCTTCTTTTTGAATTTGGGATAGCCTTTTCCTTGGAAGAAGTTTTTGAATGCCTGGTCTAGGTCCTTGTTGACCTGCTGGAGCGATTGAGAAGGGGAAAGGGTTAGCCAATCATGTTCCTTCTTCCATTCTGTGAGGAGGTTATCTAAATCAAAGCGTGATATCCTTTCTTTTCTCTCTTCCCAGGCCTCCTTCTTTAGGACTAATCCTCTGTTCCATATATAACGACATGAGCCCGCTGTCTGGTTACAGAGGGATTCCTGCTCTGGTGTTAGACGAAGCTGATATTTGAAGCTCTTTGAAATTATCATTGTCTTTGAGATGTCTTTTGGCTTTCTATGTATTGTTTGATTACAGAAAGCGGTGCTCCTCCCACCGTTGAGACAAAATATGAGTTTGTCCAGAGCGTGGGAAGTTTTGTCGTCAGATGCTTGAATTCTCTCCTTAATATATGCGACGAGGCCCCTTTAACATTCTTTATGAACCTATGAATGCCGTACTGGGGATCAACTTCAACCAGTAGATGAACATGGTCTGGCATAATTTCCATCTCGATTATTTCGCTTCTCTGCTTCATGGCCTGCTCGATGATTATTTCTTTTAATCGCCTCTGTACATCACCGACCAGGACCTTACGTCTGTATTTTGGACACCATACAACGTGGTATTTGCAGGAATAGACTATGTTTCTGTTTGATCTTACTTCCATACATTGTATTATACACCGCGATGCTACATAATGCAACTGCTAACTATTGCCGCTTCGCGGCAAACGCCTTATATCCCCATTGCTAAAGCAAGAGGCTTTACGGCGTTCTCTGGTAAAGACGAGGAGAATTCATTCCAAGACATACCCTTAAGATCATCTAATTCTTTCAAATAGCGATTCAATTCTTGAAATTTCTCTCTAATTACCTCTTTATCAATCATCTTCTACCTCCGGTTTTAAATGAGACTTAAAGAGTTGTTTAAAATCGACGTACTTATCAATAGTCTCAACCTGAAATTGGATGCGTTTTCTTTCACTCTTAAAATAAATGAGTTTGCCAAAGTATAAAACTCGATGCCTAAGCAGAGGATTTGCCTCATTAAGAATTACCAAATCCACATTGTTGGTTCTTAACAATTTCATCAAGTCAGTGAGTATCTGTGCTTTATATCCATAGTTATATAGTCTATCATCAACTTCTTTTGTATCCAAAAGTATGGCTATATCAATATCGCTTAAGATATTGATTCTCGCTTGAGCCACAGAGCCAAAGATATAGACCAATTCAATCTCAGGATGTCTTTTAAAATATTCCTCTGAAACAGACTGGATTTCAGCAGTATTTGTAAACACGCATTACCTCCTTAATAAGATAGGCAGAATGTTGAAAATATATTCTCTTAGGAAGTGTTCATTCATTGAATATATCTATCTTTCAAACAATGTCTTTCCAAATTTTGTTGCCGACCTTAGCAAGGGAATATTTTCTTTTTCGATTTCTGTTTTAGTGTAAACAAAAATATCCACTTCTAAACCAATCTCCTTAAAAAACTCCTTATAAATTAACGGCCTGTCAAGAAAGGCAGTTTGTGTCTCTGTTACAATTAAAATAATATCTATATCACTTGTGACTGTTTCACTATTATTCACCGCTGAGCCAAAGAGTATTATCTTTTGGGCTTCCGGGCACTTAGATGCTAATTCATTTATGCAGTTATAAATATTCTGTTTTAGCAAATCTTTATTTAACCAGAAAACTCTTGCAGAATTGTACGATTTTCTCTGAATTACTGATGGCATCTTGCGCATCCTCCTTGGTTATATATTCGGCAGGAGTGCCCGAAACCCAGCCATTAGGGTATCTGGCAGGTATATAAAATCTGTCCAATTTTTTTGCTTTATCTATCAATTCGCTTGGAATGGCAATCTTTTCTTGGAGGCCTTTCAGTAGATCGGTTACCGAGTGCCCCCAGGCCTCTGCTCCCAATTTCTGAAAAACAGCTTTAACTGCTTTTTCCGCTGCCTGCTGAGATATAAAACAGGCCCATTCAGAGAAGTCATCCCGGAGTTGTGCCCGGGCACTTTCTAAATCTCTCTGAGCCTGAACAATCCAATCCCTGCTTCTTTCCGGCATTCCGCACCTCCTTGAATATTCCCTTCTAACTCTTTCCACTCTCTCATTAGATTCTCGTATTCCTCTTGTTTCTTTTGCAGAATAGGAAGTGTTCATTCATTGAACAATATTATATAAAGATATAAGTACTTGTCAAGCAAATTGATAAGATAATTTGTCAGGCTCTTTCAAAATCATCCTTGAGCCTTACAATGTCGTCTTCCTCTAAGTAACCTCCGCTTTGAACCTCGACAATCTTTAGAGGAGAATCGGTGGGATTTTCTAAACGGTGGACGTAGCAAACCGGGATAAATGTGCTTTCATTGGCATTGACATAATAAGCCTTCCTGCCTTTAATAATCCGGGCTTGGCCTTCTACCACAACCCAGTGCTCGCTGCGGCGCGTATGTTTCTGTAAACTTAGCGCCTTTTTGGGGGCTACCTCTACCAATTTTACTTTAAAGCCCGAGCCCCTGTCTAAAACCGTATATTTACCCCAGGGCCTTTTTACGGTTCTGTGTAAATGAACCTCCTGGCGGTTGCCTTTCTTTAAATCTTCCACAACCTTCTTTACGTCTTCGCTCTTGTCTTTCCGGGTAATCAAAAGGGCGTCGGGCGTGTCAACAATAATCAGGTTCTCCAATCCCAGGCACGCAATCAGCCTATTTTTACCGAAAACTGATATATTTTTGCTTCCTAAAATAACCGTATCCGCGTTTATGGCATTAGCATTTTTGTCCTTAGGCAGAATTTTGTCTAAGGAGGCCCACGTGCCTAAGTCCGACCAGCCTAAATTTGAAGCGGGAATCATCAAAAGGTCTTTTGACTTTTCTAACACGCCGTAATCGAAAGAGACAGGCTTTATGTTTTTCCAGACATTATTTATGTCGTTTGGCTTCGATATCTGCGAGACTAATCTATAAAGAGACGGGAGCTTTTCTTTAATTTCTTTCAGGAAAGCGCCGGCATAGCCGAAAAACATCCCGCTGTTCCAGAAGTAGCGGTCATCTTTAAAAAATTGCTTTGCTCTTTTGCTCTCTGGTTTTTCAATGAATCTCTCTACTTTATAAACCACCTGACCCCTGACTACTGACCCCTGACTACTGATTTTAATATATCCGTATCCTGTGGCCGGTTCATCGGGACGGATGCCAAAAACAAATAAATATTTCTCAAGGCCGGTTAAAGAAAAGGCCGAACGCAGAAGGTTATGGAACCTCTGCTGATTCTTAATCAAATGGTCGGAAGGCAAAACCGCCATTTTTGCCCCGGGGTCGGAAAGCGCAATCAGGCGGCTGGCAACTGCGATGGAAGGGGCGGTATTCTTGCCCTCCGGCTCAAAGATGACGTTGTGCCGGGGAATTCCAAACTCCAAGGTATAGTTGAAAATTTCGGGGAAGTATAACTGGCTGGTAATGACAAGGATATTTTGAGAGGGAATTATGGTTTTGATGCGGGAAAGGGTATCCTGAAACAGGCTTCTTGCGGAGTGAAGCGAAAGAAATTGTTTAGGCTCAAGGCTGCGGCTTAACGGCCAGAAGCGGCTGCCTACGCCGCCGGCCAATATTACTGCGTAGTTATGCGTTGAATTTTTCATAATCGTCAAGAGTGCTCTGTTGCTAGTTTAGGCACCCTTCGCCATTACCCCATTCATTGCCCCATTCAAGAGTTCATTACCCTATTCGCTTCCATCGGTTTTTCTCCTTGCTATTCTCTGCTTAGGCTATCGCAAAAGGTAATGCCTAATCCTCTTCTTTTTCCCTAATAAATAAAAAATAGCGCTAAACTTAGTATAGTTCATCCTCTGCCAGGAGCCGCCGCTTCCTCCCCTTGCTAATATTTGTTTATCTTCGCCGTTCTTCCAGAGAGTTGCGGAAATCAAACGGATAAGCATCCCCTTCTTTCAGAATTAAATTGCTTTTCCTTTCGTAACGATAGCCAAATCGTTTCTTTGTCCATTCTTTAAGATTAGTGGATAAAGTCTTGGCGATGTTTTTGGCATCATCTAATGCGTGATGGTGAGCACCTTCAAGTTTTATATATTCAACTAACAGCAGAAAGAAAACATGTCGCAGGAACTATTGCTATTTTACCGTCAGATGAAATATCTAAGGTATTCTTTGAAAGAAGAATTCCTTTGCCGGCTTTTTTTAGATGTTTCAAATCAAAGGAAGATATCCTCGATTGATATTTAACCTCTAAATATATCTGCCGATGAGCAAGCTCCCTAACAATAAAATCTATTTCATCTTCCGAATCCTTTCGCCAATAAAAAACTTCTTTAAAACGTGACTTCAAGTAACTTCCCACCACCGCTTCTACAAGAAAACCTAACGTTTGCGGATTCTCTATATATTCCTGAGAAGCAAGCCATTCATCAGGAATTCCCTCGCACCAGGAACGCAATGTATGGAAAATAAAAGGGTCCTTAAAATAAACCTTTTTACGCTTCTTAAAAGCTATCCTTTTGTCATTCAAACTTTTTGGGTGGTAAAAAACATCCCAGACAAAGAGCTGCTCGATATCAAGGATATAATTACTTACTGTATTGTGCGAGCCGATATCAGTTTCTCTGGTAATATCATGCCAATCAAAAGGATTTGTCCTCTTGTTTAATACTGCTGCCGCGATCTGGCGAAAATAAATCTCTTGTTTTCCCGCTTTTATAATATCTCCTATTACAGCCTGACGATAGATGTCATAAACATCTTTGGAAATTTTATTCTCGGAAAAGAGGCTTGATACCGCTCTGGGAAATCCGCCGGAAAACAAATATTTCCTAAATAATTTCATAATTTCTTTTTCATAAATGGATGCTTCGCGCATTCCTTTATAGACATCAGCAGGATTAAATATGTCAATCTGAGGAATCTTTTTGGCTAAATCCGCAGAGACATTATTTATAAATTCGCGAAAGTTCATCGGCAGCATTATCTTATCTAAACCGATGTCTTTGCCTCTCCTGCCGGGCATCCGTTCTCCGCCATGTCTTAAATCCAAGCTTGATGAACCGGTAGCAATGACTACGGTATTACGCAACAAGCCTTTATCAGCAATAATTTTTATTCCTGTAGCCCAATTCTTAGTGTAAGTTACTTCATCAAGGAAAACATAAAAGAGCCTTTCAGATAAAGAATCCATTACCCATTCAAGATAAGTTTCAAAAACTTCTCTCAGCGAGTGTTCGTCTTTAGCTCCCCCCTGGTCGCAAGCAAAGTAAAAAACTGCTTTTGGGTTTACCTTTTTGTCTAATAATAAGTTCCGAATAAGTAATTTCGAGAGGGTGGTTTTACCCGTTTGCCTTGGGCCGCGAAGAACATAGACTAATCCTTTTGAAAAATTAAACTCAGAAAGCAATTTGGGATACCATTTTACTTTTGCTTCCTCAAAAAGACTTAAGTGATAGTCTTCGCTTATTTTTTTTATATCAGCCCACCAGGGATTCTGTCTGGCAATAGTACTTATATTTATTTCCATATTATTACCACCAACCAATTTAATCGCACACCGCTGACCAAAATATATACTTTTTGGTCAATCAATTATCCAGAATATAATAAAATAACGGTTTGTCAAGTTAAATATTTATTTTTGGAGGTCTCACCTCCAAACTTCTTATCCCCGCCTATTGTGCCGCTTAGGAAGTAGGGTTCTCATCTGTATCTACCAAGGCGTCCCGTAAAAGCTTGCTCTGCCTTTGAAAGGCCTGCCGGGGATTGCGAGGGTCTTTCATAAGGCAGATTTCCTGAGTAAGTAGCCGGGCTACGTGCAGAACATATGTGTCTTTCTTTCGGGCTTCTTTCTGATACAGAGGGTGGTCGCGATTATGGTCGGAAGGCAGAACCGCCATTTTTGCCCCGGGGTTGGAAAGCGCAATCAGGCGGCTGGCAACTGCGATGGAAGGGGCGGTATTCTTGCCCTCCGGCTCAAAGATGACGTTCTGCCGGGGAATTCCAAACTCCAAGGTCCTGAAACAGGCTTCTTGTAACTCTCTCCCTCCTCTTATTTACCTGGCTTTTCGGCTGTAAAAAGCAAACCAAAAGAAATAACGTTCAATATCCTGTAACCGAGAGCCATATTCTTTTCCGCCTAAAACCGCATCACAGAAAATTTCATGTAGCCGAGTAAGTTCTTTTAGCCGATTGCGCCATCTCGAATCGGCAATCGTCAAATAGAAAAGTTCCAGGCCTCTTTCCACCGCACTCCAGAAAAGTTTTTCATCTCTTCCCTGCCAGCGAATTACCCTGCTTACCTCGCTTCCAATATTTGCTAATTGCTCCGCTAAAGAAAGTTTTTGCCATCTACCGTTAGCTAACTCTTTATGTTGAAATTTCATCTCAGGCCTTGATTGATTTTTCTACAATTTCTCTGATTCTTTTTTGAATCTCCGGGTTCTCTATGCCTTTTGAACGATTGCCTTGCGCCGGCCTTAGATTAATTACAGAATCAAACTCAATAAATTCTTCTCCTGATTTATGTAGATAAAGATTGATTCCCCATAGATTTTCCTGTCGAGAACCTGAACTTAGAAGCAGTGCTTCTTCATCCGCATGTAATTCCCCGCCTATCGCCATCAAGCCTTTTTCAATATCAACCACCGCCTTTACTAAATCACCAAAACCTTCCTCCGCGATCTTTATCAGTTCTTTTTTACTAAGAGTTTTTTTAATAATTTTTATCTTCATATGTAAAATCCTTTTCAAGAAAATCGCTTTCAGCGATAACCCTAATATGCGATTTTCAGTGGTTAGGAAAGTGTTCTATACTTTCCTATACCATAAAAAACTCAAGTTATTTTAAGAGACAGTCCCTACAAGAAAATCGCCTTCGCCGATGACTTTTAGCGATTTTCAGTGGTTAGGAAAGTGTTTTATACTTTCCTATACCATAAAATCTCTTAAAGCCTCCTGCCAGGGCCTTAATCTCAATTTAAAAGTAACTATTAACTTAGAATTATCGAGTAAGGACATCTTTGGCCTTGGAGCAGGACGATTGCTTTCCTCGGAGGTAATTGGCAAAATTTGTGTTTTTAGATTGCTGAGTAAAACTATTTTCTTGGCGAATTCACACCAAGAACAACCTCCGCCGTTGGTGATATGGTAGATTCCGTAAAGATTAGCAGCGAGCATAGAGAGTAAATTCTTAACGGCATCTGCCAAGTCAAGGGTATAAGTAGGCGAACCAATCTGGTCGTCAACTACGCGAAGTTCCCTGCTCTCCCCGGCTTTATTTAAAATAGTCGTCACGAAATTTTTCCCTCCGGGGCCGAACAGCCAGGACGTGCGCAGGATAAAGTATTTGTCCAAAAGGCTGCGGACGGCCTTCTCCCCTTCTAATTTTGATTTACCGTAAATATTAATTGGATTGGGCGCGTCTGCCTCTGTGTAGGGTTTGTCCTTTTTGCCGTCGAAGACGTAATCAGTGCTTATATAAAATAATGCGGCATCGGATTCTTTCGCTGCCTGAGCTATGTTTTCCGTTCCCTTAGCGTTTACGGCAAAAGCTTTCTCGGGATTCAGCTCGCAACCGTCCACGTCGGTATAGGCTGCGGCGTGGATTATTAAATCCGGCTTAACCTTATTTATTGAAGCAGCGACTTTGTCTTTATCTGTTATGTCGCACTGAATAAAATGCTGAGGGTTAAGGGTTGAGAGTTGAGGTTTGAGTAAATCTAAGCCGAAGGCTTCATATTCATCAGCTAAAGCCTCACACAGCTTTGAGCCCAGCATTCCGCTTGAGCCGGTTATTAAGACTTTAGTTTCCTCCACCACTGCTGATTATCCTGATACCACCTTATTGTTTCTTTTAGAGCTTCCTGAAATTGATATTGCGGCTGCCAGCCGAGATTTTTTATTTTGCTCCAGTCCAGGCTGTAGCGGCGGTCATGGCCGGGACGGTCTTTGACATATTCAATAAAGCTTTCGGATTTCCCTATTATTTTCAATATAAGCTTGGTAAGCTCTAAATTGGCCTTCTCGTTTCCCGCGGCCACGTTATAAATCTGGCCGATTTCGCCTTTATGGAGAATCGAGTCTATCGCCCGGCAGTTGTCCGGAACATACAGCCAGTCGCGCACGTTAAGCCCGTCGCCGTATAAAGGAAGTTTTTTATTCTCCAGGGCATTGGTGATGAATAAAGGAATTACCTTCTCGGGATATTGGAATTGGCCAAAGTTATTACTACTGCGAATAATTATTACCGGTAATTTATAGGTTACAAAATATGAGCGCGCCAAATGGTCAGCTGCAGCTTTGCTTGCGGCATAGGGACTGTTAGGATGCAAGGCGTCATCTTCTTTAAACGAGCCGCTTTCTTTGCTTCCGTATACCTCATCCGTAGAGATTTGAACGATGCGTGAGATTTTATATTTCTTTGCAGCTTCTAATAAAACATAAGTTCCGTAAACATTTGTCTGGATGAACTCCGAGGCATCGACAATTGACCGGTCCACATGCGTCTGGGCGGCGAAGTTCACGATTGCATCCGCACCTTTGGCCAGCTTATCTACGACTCTCTCATCGCAGATGTCGCCTTTGATGAATTTGTAGTTCGGGTTATTCTGTATATCCATTAGATTTTCGAGATTACCAGCATAAGTCTGAAGATCGAGATTAATAATCTTGTAATTTCGATACTTACTAATTAGATAGCGAATGAAATTGCTCCCAATGAAACCTAACCCTCCGGTGATTAGTAACTTCATATCTTATTTTGCCTTGTTAAACTTAAATAGGAAGCTTTGCGTAAAATAGCTTCCCTTGAATGATCTAGTATGACTAACATTCTCTTCCAGTTTGTCTTACGACCTAAATAATTTTGCTTAAGATATTTTATTTCAAAAGGAGACCACTCTCTCCACTTTTTCCTACCATTATAGATTTTATATTTCATTCCGGGAATTATATATTGTTTTATCAGCTTGAAAAAATTATCCCTCTCCTTCGCTCTAAAGGACAAGATAAATTTACCTTTCCTAGAAGATTCTTTTATTCCTGCAAATATATTCCATCTTATTTTTAAATATTTTTGGATTAATAAATGTTCCTGATAACTAAAGGATTCTGTAGAAATTCTCATTTGATGATTGCTTTGTACAATACTCCCATCATCCATATACCAAATTGCAAAACTAAGAGGAGTGAGTTGCTTTAACCAGTGATTAGAAATTGTTTTAACACCATTGGGATAAATCTCTTTATATATGCGAGTAAATATAGGATGAGAAATTGTCCTAAAATATATCATATTTTTTCTATCTGTTCGTTTATCTATTTTAATCTCTGCATTAATAAAATCCTCCATAATAGAATATTGAAATTCTACATAGTTCTTATGAGTCTCAGATTGAGCAATAGATAAATAAGCATTCGAATTCCTCTTCAATCTATTAATCTTAAGAGACCCGTCACCTAAAAGTGAGCCATAAATATATGCCTTTTGTCTCTGAGATAATCTGGATAATGGATTTCTCTCATGTGGCTTAAGAGTTCTAATTTTGTATTTCTTTCTAAGAACATTTATCCAGGTAGGAGTGCAGTTATATTTTTTCGCTATTTTATAACTACTTAATTTTTTGTCTAAATAATCTTTAATTAATTGATTTTTAGTAATTAATAACATGTAAATTTTTATAATTTACTCTTGGTAACGTCTACGCCACCAGTTATTAAAATGATTATTGGGTTAATTAGGACTTCTTAACCAATCTCTTAGCGACAAGGTTATTTGCACGCAACAATGAATCAAAAGTCCCGCAGTCGGTCCAGAAGCCATCGAGGATGTCGTAGTAAAGCTGGCCTTTTTTAAGATAGGCATTGTTAACGTCGGTTATCTCCAATTCTCCGCGCCAGGACGGCTTGAGGGTGCGGATGATGTCAAAAACCCGGGCATCATACATATAGATTCCGGTAACGATATAGTTTGACTTAGGTTTCTTGGGCTTTTCTACAATTGAGACAATCTTCTTGCCTTTCAGTTCCACCACGCCGAATCTTTCCGGGTCAGGGACTTGCTTAATCAAAATTCTTGCTCCCTCTGGCTGCTTTTCGAATCTCTCCACGTTTTTTTTTATTGATTTTTCAATAACATTGTCGCCCAAGATTACTACTACCTTCTGACCATCAGCAAAGTGTTTGGCTAAACTCAAGGCATCGGCAATACCCTTTTCTCCTCGCTGATAGGTGTAGTTGATATGCTTTAGGCCAAATTCCTGGCCGTTTCCCAGGAGCCTTAAAAAATCTCCGGCGTTGTTACCGCCGGTTACAATCATAATATCTTTTATTCCCGCATCAACCAGAGTCTGGATTGGGTAATATATCATCGGCTTATTATAAACGGGGAGCAGGTGCTTGTTGGTAATGCGCGTTAGCAGCTCAAGACGCTTGCCCAAACCGCCGGCTAAGATTACGCCTTTCATTTATTCTCTCTCCTTATATGCTCTTTCTTAGGGACAAGCCCCTGTTATTTTTTACAGTCCCTAACTATTTTTTATCCCACTTATAACCGATCTTTTCATCAAACGCGTCAACTCTGTATTCGTCGGGATTTTTATGGTTGTAGGGTTCGGTTACGGTATTTATTACTATTGCCTCGGTATCACCGATATTTTTAAATCCGTGGTAGACCTCTTTTGGGATGTGAATCAACTTTGGTTCTTCTGGGCTGATTATAAAATCGTTAATTTCGCCATACGTAGGAGAGCCGTTTCGGTCATCGTATAAAGCGAATAAAATTTTTCCGGAAACACAGGAAATATTGTCACTTTGTAATTTGTGATAGTGCCAGGCTTTTATAATTCCGGGATAAGCTGTGGTCATATATACCTGTCCGAATTCCTCGAACATCTCGTCATCGCAGCGCAAAATCTCCATAAGCCTTCCGCGATTATCAGGGATAACTTTTAATACCTTGACTCTTACTCCCTCTATCACGCTGTGCCCTCCTTGATTCTTTTCTCAAACCAGGGAATTGTTCTCTTCAGGCCTTCATCCAGAGGTATTGCGGGTTGCCAGTTAAGCAAATTTTTGGCTTTGGTGATATCGGGCTGTCTTTTCTTGGGGTCGTCCTCCGGCAGTGGTAAGAATTTAATTCCGGATTTGGAATTAGTCAAGCTGAGTATCTTATCCGCCAGCTCCTTTACGGTAAATTCAGCGGGGTTGCCCAGATTTATCGGCCCCACATAATCAACCTGCATAAATTTCGAGATTGCCTCGATTAAATCGTCTATGTAACAGAAGGAGCGCGTCTGGGAGCCGTCGCCGTAAATTGTAATGTCCTTGCCGGTCAGCGCCTGGTAAATGAAGTTTGAAACCACCCTGCCGTCGTCCAGCCGCATGCGGGGTCCGTACGTATTAAAAATCCTGACTATCTTTATATTTAAGTTGTGCTGGCGGTGGTAAGCAAAGCTCAGGGCTTCGGCGGCGCGTTTTGCCTCGTCGTAGCAACTACGCGGCCCAATGGGATTCACATTGCCGAAGTATTCCTCCGGCTGAGGATGAACTAACGGGTCTCCGTAAATTTCTGAAGTAGAGGCGAGCAGAAATCTGGCAGTTTTAACCCTGACGATGCCGAGACAATTATGCGTGCCCAGCGTTCCGACTTTTATGGTTTTAATGGGGTGTTCCAAATAGTCTTTAGGAGACGCGGGCGAGGCGAAATGCAAAATCCAGTCCAGATTTTCCTCAATGTACAACGACTGGCTAATGTCGTGGGTTACCAGTCTAAAATTTGGCCGGCGGAGCAAGTCTTCGATATTCTCTTCGCTGCCGGTGATGAAGTTATCCACGCAGATAATAAGATTGTCTCCGGTTAGCAGCCGCCTGCAAAGATGCGAACCGATAAAACCCGCGCCTCCGGTAATCAGGATGTTCATATTAATTAAATCTTTCCCGTGCGGAACTTCTCAAATTTCTCAATAATCTCTTTTGTGCAACCACTCTTTAGTTTATTTGCCTGATAGAGCCACTTAAGGCGCAGCTCAAGCGGCTTTTTCTGATAATTCCTTAAGATTTCCTTTTCCAGATAATATTCAAACCCTGTTTTTTTCATAATATCTTTTTTAAATACCTGACGTCAGATTCATCCTGCTTTCTTCCTGTGGCTTGCTTCATCTTTATAAGATGCTTTACTGAAACAAGAGGAATCTTTACATCTTTTATTATTTTATAAATAACCCCCTTTATAGCCGCCTCATAATTTACGGGTACATTTATCAAAATATCTATTTCTGAAATCGGCCAATCAGGATTGTAAAGATTGAATGCTCTCATACTCTTTTCCTTTATCCATTTTTCTCTGCTTTCTCTGGAGGCAAAATCCATTATATCAACCGGAATTTTTGGCTTAAAGCCCCATTTTTTTATTAATTTTATAAATTTGTTTAAATTTCTGTCTTCCATTTTAAGGAGAAGGTCGATATCGTAAGTTATTCGGGGCACTCCAAATAAATTAAGCGCAACCCCGCCGCAGACAATATATTCAATTTTTTTCTTATTAAATTCTTTAAAAATTTCAAGATAATCTAACTCTCTTGTTTTGCCTCTTTCCGGTGACCGCTTCTTCATCATCTACCGATACATTTATAAATAAAGCCGAGCTTGGCCATCTGCGCCGGCTCAAAAATATTCCTTCCGTCGACAATAACCGGCTGGCGCAGTAATTTTTTTATTTTTACTAAATCTAAATTCCGGAATTCGTCCCATTCGGTCATAATCAGCAGGCAGTCGCTGTTTCTGGCCGCTTCGTAAGAATTTTTACAGAACCCGACGTTCTTCAGTTCTTTCTTCGCCTCCGGGATTGCCTGAGGGTCGTATGCCTTTATCTTCGCCCCTTCTTTTTGCAGCATCTTAATCACGTCTATGGAAACGGAAAAACGTATGTCGTCGGTATTCGGCTTAAAGCTTAAGCCGAGCACGCCGATTGTCTTTCCCGGGATTATCCAGACTGCCTCCTCAATTTTCTTCAAGAGAAACTGTTTCTGTTCTCTGTTTATTCTTGCCGTTTCCCTGATTAAGCCGAAATCATATCCGGCCTTTTTTGCGATATAAATAAACGCCTCTAAGTCTTTCGGAAAGCAAAAGCCTCCGAATCCGGCGCCGGCATCCAGGAATGCCCGGCCTATGCGCTTATCCAGCCCCATGCCGTCAGCAACCTTGGTTACGTCTGCGCCCACCTTATCGCAAAGATGGGCAACCGCATTAATAAATGAGATCTTGGTAGCCAAAAATGAGTTGGAAGCGTGCTTAATCATCTCGGCTGTGTTTATATTTGTAACCACAATCGGCGCTTTTATCGGTTTAAAAAGCTCGCGCATAATTTTTTCCGCCTTATTGTCCTCGACGCCCAGCACGATGCGGTCGGGACACAGGGTATCTTCGATTGCCGAGCCTTCGCGCAAAAATTCGGGATTCGAGGCTATGCTGAATTCAACTTTGTGCCGGTTATGCATTAGAATCGTGCGCCGAATCCATTCCCCTGTTTCAACCGGAACCGTGCTTTTGCTTACGATTATTTTATACTCCTTCATGCTTTGGGCAATCCTGCGCGCTACGTTCTCGACAGAAGATAAGTCCGCGCTTCCGTTTTCGCGGGGAGGAGTGCCTACGCAAATAAAAATAATAAACGATTTATTGACTATTTCCGACAAGCTGTGTGTAAACAACAGCCTTTTTGCTTTTGTATTCTTTTTAATCAGCGAACTTAGCCCCGGCTCGTAAATCGGCACGCCGCCTCTTCTAAGCTTATTAATCTTACGGCGGTCGCTGTCCTGACAGATTACCCTGTTGCCCAAATCGGCAAATACTGCGGCGGTAACTAAACCGACGTGCCCGGCACCGATAACGCCTAAACGCTGCATTATATGACCTCTCTTTTTTCTTAAGTCAAGAAAAATCGCTTTCGCGAAGCTTCCGGCGATTTTTCTTGATCCTGAGGCCGATAGGCCGAAGGATCCTATCAATATAATTTCCTATATTATCAAGTCCCGATTAAACCACTCAACGGTCATTGTCAATCCTGCCTGGAAGTCAATTTTCGGCTGATAGCCCAGTATCTCTTTTGCCTGCGATATATCCGCAAGGGTCTTGAGCACATCTCCCGGCCTGGGAGGAAGATATACCGGCTGAATATTCTTTTCCATAATCTTATTCAGGGTAATAGCTAATTCCAAAACAGTCCTGTCTTTACCGTTGGCGATGTTAAAGACTGCCCACTTTAGAGCCGGCGTATTTGCGGCTAAAAGATTTGCTTCGACGACATTATCAATGTAGGTAAAATCGCGGGATTGCCTGCCTGTTCCGTATATCGGAGGCGGCTCGTCGTTTAAGAGGCAGTGGATAAACTTGGGGATGACTACCGCGTATTCGTCGTCCAACGACTGACGGGGGCCGAAGACGTTAAAGTAGCGCAGGCAGGCGGCCGGCAAATCGAAATTATGCGAATATACGCGGCAATAATACTCGCCGGCGAGCTTGGTTAAGGCATAGGGCGAAATCAACAGCGGCAAATCGCTCTCTTGCTCCGGGAATTTATCCGTTTCTCCGTAAATTGAGCTTGAGGAAGCAAAGATAAACCGCCTGACCTTCTGCTGCCTTGCGGCTTCGAGCATATTAAGGGCCCCGCCTATATTCACCTCGTTGTATTCGGAAGGATTTTTCATAGATTTAGGCACGGAGCGCAGGGCTGCCTGGTGCAGGATAACATCTATATCCTGGCAGGCCTTTTTGCAGGCGGGAAAATCGCGGATATCGCCTTTGATTAGCGTGTAGCGTTTAGCGTATAGCGGATAGTTATTGATAAAAGAAAGATTCTCTTCCTTTCCCGAAGAGAAATTGTCAAGAACCACGACGGAATGGCCGTCTTTGAGCAATCTCTCGACAATGTGAGAGCCGATAAATCCCGCCCCCCCGGTTACCAAAAATCTTTTCATAGTCCCTCTTTTATTGCTTCTTGATATTTAAGAAACGGCGCGAACCAACCTTTAGTATTCCGGAATTGTTTATTATAAAATTTTCGTCTTCGATTTTCTGATTGTTGAATAAAACTGCTCTTTGTCGGATAAGCCGGCGAGACTCATTCCCGCTTTTTGCTAAACCGCTCTCTGTGATAATTTCAATAATCCTGCGAGGTTCCTGAATTATAAAAACAGGAATGTCTTCGGGTAGTTGACGACTGGAAAATATCCGCTGGAATTCCTCCCGGGCAGAAGATGCGGCTTTCTGTGAATGATATTGAACAACAAGTATTTCGGCTAATTTTAATTTTGCCTCCATAGGGTGCATCTGTTTTATGCCATCCATTTCCTCGTCGGTGAGTAAATTATAATACTTTACCATCAGCTCATCTGAAATAGACATAACCTTGCCGAACATCTCCTGAGGCTTTTCGGTTACGCCGATGTAATTGCCCAGAGACTTGCTCATCTTATTTACGCCGTCGGTTCCTTCGAGAAGCGGCAGGGTAACAATCACCTGGGGCTGTTGGCCAAAGTCCCTTTGAAGGTCTCTTCCCACCAAGAGATTGAAAATCTGGTCTGTGCCTCCGAGCTCTATATCGCTTTTAAGTATAACTGAATCATAACCCTGCAGAACGGGATACATAAACTCGAGAAGAGAGACATCCTCGTTTTTCTCCAGGCGCTTTTTAAAATCTGTCCTGGCGAGCATCTGGCTGACCGTGGTATGCATGGTTAACTTCAAAATATCTGCCACCGCCATCTTGTCAAACCATTTACTGTTAAATACTGTTTTGATTTTTTTTAGATTAAGAATTTTGCCCGCCTGTTCTTTATAAGTCCGGGCGTTTTTAAGTATTTCTCTCGCGGTTAAGGGTTTTCTAATCTGCGACCTTCCCGAAGGGTCGCCGATGCGGGCGGTGAAGTCGCCGATAAGAAAATAGACCGTGTGTCCGAGGTCTTGAAACTGGCGCAGTTTCCTTAAAAGCACGGTGTGGCCGAGATGGATATCCGGCGCGGTGGGGTCAAAGCCGGCTTTAATGCGAAGGGGGCGTTTTTTGCGTTGCGACTCCTCTAATTTCTTAACCAGTTCCTCTTCTGAAATTATCTCTACTGCTGTGCGCTTGATGATTTTAAGTTGTTTATTGATATCCATACCTTAACCTTCTATATTTTTGCGCTGAGGCCGATTTTGGCCTGCTCGACGTCAACCTTGATAATCTTGACTTTTATCTTGTCTCCGGGCTTAAGCTCGTTCATTTGCGCCGGTTCAATCTCGCTGCTGAATACCAGGCCCTCAATGTCGTCCTCCAGCTTAACAAATACGCCGAATTCGGTAACGCTCGCAACCTCCGCTTCCGCAACGGAGTCCAGCGGATATCTTTGAGCTATCTGGAGCCAGGGATTGGGCTCAAGTTGCTTCAATCCCAAAGAAATTCGCCGGTTTGCTCCGTCAACCGAAAGCACAACCACCTCAACCCTCTGACCCTTCTTTAATACATCTTGAGGATGGGTTACCCGCTTGGTCCAGGAGAGGTCGGAAATGTGGATCATCCCTTCGATGTTGTTATCCAATTCCACAAACGCGCCGTAATCGGTGAATCCGCGAATCCTGCCTTCCACCTTGCTTCCGGCCGTATATTTAGATTCGACCTCAAGCCAGGGATTTGTTTCGAGCTGCTTAATGCTTAGGGCGATCTTGCGGCTCTCTTTGTCAATAGACAGAACCTGCACCTCTACCGCATCTGCGATGGCAAAGGTAGAAGAAAGGTTATCCACTCTTTTCGCCCAGGAAATTTCCGAGATATGGACCAGGCCTTCAATACCCTTCTCTATCTCCACAAAAATTCCGTAGGGCAAAATATTCACGACCTTTCCTTTTACTCTCGAGCCGGCAGGATACTTGTTCTCTATATCCTCCCAAGGGTCGGGAAACCGCTGTTTTAAACCGAGAGCGATTTTGTTGGCTTGTTTGTCAACGTTCAAAATCTTTACTTCCAGCCTGTCGCCGACGGCAACTACTTCCGACGGATGGCTTATCCTCGACCAGGACATGTCGGTAATATGCAGAAGTCCGTCAACCCCGCCCAAATCAATGAATGCGCCGAAGTCGGTAATAGCCTTTACCGTGCCGGTGGCTACCTGGCTTTCCTGGATATTCTCCCAGACGTGCCGCCGGGCCTCCTGTTTTTCCATCTGGATAGCTTCCCGGCGCGAAACAATGATACTGTGGCGGAAATGATTCAGTTTCGTAATCTTAAACTTGAAGGGCTGATTAAGTACTTCTTTATCCGGAACGTTCTTAAAACCGGATAGTGAACCGGGCAGGAAACCTTCCACGCCCTGCACTTCAACGATAAATCCGCCCTTTACCTTTCTGGTAACCCTTCCTTCAATCAGGTCTCCCGAATTGCACCTCTCCACAACCATATTCCAGCCCTGCATCTGTTTTGCTCTCGTGTGAGAAAGAGAAATCATGCCGGCGTCGTTTTCGATGGAGTCGATATAGAAGTCCAGTTCCTTGCCGAGCTCCAGCTCCCCGGCGGAGAACTCGGTAAACGCTACCACCCCCTCGGACTTAAACCCCACGTCAACCAGCACTTCCTTCTCTTTAATGACGACGATTTTGCCTTTTATAATCTGCCCGTCGCTTAACTTCCTGATGCTTTGGTTGTACAACTCTTCTAAACTAAAAGTGTTTTGTTCGGTCATTTTATTTATTTCCCCCTTTCTTGCCCAAGTCGCTTTATTTCCTGGATTATTTTCATGGCAAATTCCCTGTAATTATTTTTTAACCTGTTACTATCGGCGTAAATAGGCTTTCCAAAATATACCCTGATTTTTGCCGGCCGGATAAAGCGCGCGCCGCGGCCGAGCGCCTTCTTAGTTCCTTCAATAAAAGCCGGGACAACGGGAACGCGTGACTTCGCCGCTATAAAACCGACTCCCGGCTCGGTCTTTTCGGCTAAGCCGCCATCGGTGCGGCTTCCCTCGGGAAAAAGCACTAATCCAACCGCTTGCCCCAGGCGCCTCAGCGCCTCTTTTATGCTGCCGACATCGGCATAATCACGCTTCAGCGGAAAAGCTCCGACTCTCCAAAGCAAAGCGCCGAGGAAAGGGATACTAAAAAGGTCGTGCCGAGTCATATAACTTAACGGACGCGGGCAGGCAACTCCCAGAACAATCGGGTCCAGGAAGCTGGCGTGGTTGCTGGCTAATATAAATCCGCCCTCACCGGGAATATTGCTCCTGCCTTCAACCTCTAAACGGAAAATTATTTTTATCAGTACCTTTGCTAAAAACCTGAGTATTGCGTAAAGCGGCATCTATTTAACGAAATTTTTGCCTAAGTCAAGTAAGCGCTTGGCTCTGGCGCCCGTTTTTGCCTCGGCATAAACCCGCACCAAGGGCTCTGTGCCTGAACGGCGCAGCATAAGCCAGCTTTCGTCTTCGCAAATCAACTTCACTCCGTCGAAATCCTTAACCTGAATCACTTCTTTACCCGACAATTCTCTCCTTTGCCTGAACTTATCTATCATCGCCGAGAGAGCAGTCGCTCCTTTAGGCTTAGAGCCGGCAAGATGAATATCTTCTCTTAAGTAATAGTACCTTCCGAATTCTCTTTCCATTTCGTTCAATATCTTAAGCATAGGTTTTTTACGATAAGCCATCATCTCTAAAAGCAAAAGGCCCGCCAAACTGCCGTCTCTTTCCGGTATATATCCCTTAAAGCCTATGCCGCCGGCTTCTTCTCCTCCTACCAGGATATCCTCTTTTTCCATCAGCTCGGATATGTATTTAAATCCGACCGGCGTCTCGTAGAGCTTCAGGTTCAGGCGCCCGGTAATTTTATCGATAAGGGTCGTGCCGACGATAGTTTTAACCACTCCCCCGCTCATCTTGCGATTCCGGACAAGATGCAGGATTAGCAGGCCCAGAATTTTCTGGGGATGAATGAATTCTCCCCGGCCGGCAAATGCGGCAATTCGGTCAGCGTCGCCGTCCAGAACAAGACCTAAATCGTATCTGCGATTCTTCAATTCTTCTATCGTCGGCCCGAGATTCTCCAAAACCGGCTCGGGCCTTAATCCTCCGAAAGAGGGATTGATTTGGTTGCGGATAAAATTCGATTTAACCTTTGTGCCTCCGAGCACTCGCGCAATGAAGCCGTTGCCGCTTCCGTGCATAGCATCGACGAGAATGCGAAAACCGGTTTTTTTAAGCAAAGATAAATTGATATACGAGCGCAGGAACTTTATATAATCGCCGGTTAAATCTTTCTTGACTATTGAGTTAAGGTAACGGGCAACGGGTAGCGGGTAGCGAGGTAATAATTTTTCGACCTCGTGCGTGACTTCGGGAGGAGCCGCTCCGCCGGAGCCGGTTTTAATCTTTATTCCGTTATAGGAAGCGGGATTATGGCTGGCTGTAATCATCACCCCGGCAGTCAGACGTTTCTGCTTAACCGCAAAGCTCAGCGCCGGAGTGGGAACTGCCCTATCGGAAAGGATTACATCGATGCCTTTGCCGGCTAAAACCTCGCTGACCATGCGGGCATATATATCCGACAAAAAGCGGGTATCGTAACCAACGGCCATCTTAATCGCTGCCTTGTTGCCTCGCTGTTGAGCTGCTGCGTTGAAATAGTCTGCGATAGCCGCCGCAACGCGCCTGACGTTCTCGAATGTAAAATTATCGCTGATTACTCCGCGCCAGCCGTCCGTTCCGAACTTTATCTTCTCCAACTCTATGCCTCCCGTCCAAGATTAAGTCCCGATTAATTCAGTTTTCGAATTGCGGCCTTAGGGTTGCGGGCCTTAAATATGTACGTGCCGCAAGCCAGAATATTCGCTCCGGCTTTTATTACCTCTCTTCCCGTAAGGTCGTTTATTCCGCCGTCAACGGCGATATCGCCGTCGTAGATTTTACGCAGGGCTTTAATTTTGGGCACAACTCCCCGGATGAATCTCTGCCCGCTAAATCCCGGATTTACGGTCATAACCAGGACTAAATCAACCATATCCAATAGGCCTTTAATTCTTGATAAAGGCGTGCCGGGGTTTAGAGATATCCCCAGTTCTACGCCTTTGGCTTTTATCCTGCCGGCTTGTTTGCGCAATGCACGGGGGCTGAGCGTCTCTATGTGCAACGTAAGCATATCTGCGCCGGCGTCTATAAACCGGTCTGCCCAATAAAGGGGCCGTTCAATCATCAGATGCGCCTCCAGCGGAAGCCTGGTGACCTTGCGGATATTCTTTACCACTCCCGGCCCTATGGTAATATTAGGGACAAAATGCCCGTCCATTATATCGATATGGAAGAAATCGATGCCCGCCTTCTCAACACGGCGTATTTCTCTGTCCAGGCAGGAAAAATCAGCAGCTAAAATTGATGCCCCTATTTTGATGTTCATTTATATAATTCCTTTTTGATGATATACTGCTGTACCGACTCAGGAACCAGATAGCGGAAAGAGCGGTTTTCTTTTATGCACTGCCGGATTTCAAAAGCCGAGATGTCCACGGCGCGGATGTCTATGGTCGTCATATAAGAAGGTAAATTCTCCAGCGGGAATCCCGGCCGCGTCGCTACTATAAACTTAACCAGAGCGATTATCTCTTTTACGTCTTTCCACTCGCTTAAATACTTTACTAAATCCGAGCCGATAATGAAATAGAGTTCGTCATCGGGATAGAGCTTTGTAAGTTCCTTTACCGTGTCAATCGTGTAAGAGCGCCCTTCCTTTTTAATCTCTATATCGGAGGCGGAAAAATAGGGATTGGGCTTTATCGCTAATTTTAACATCTTCATCCGGTGATAAGCCGGAATAATCTCGCCGTTCTCCTTATGGGGAGGAAGATTTGCCGGAACAAATATAACCTTGTCTAACCGGATCTTCTGGCGGACTTCCTCAGCCAGTATCAGATGGCCCAGATGAATAGGATTGAACGTCCCTCCGAGAATACCGGTCTTCATACTCTTATCTGTCCGCTTCCGTGAATTATATACTTATAAGTTGTCAGCTCTTCCAGCGCCATAGGGCCGCGGGCGTGGAGACGGCCGGTAGAAATCCCCATCTCCGCTCCCATGCCGAACTGATATCCGTCGGTAAGCCGGGTGGAGGCGTTATGATACACGCAGGCCGAATCAACCCTCCTTAAGAATTCCGCGGCAGCCCCGGCACTTCTGGTAACAATCGAATCGGAATGGTTAGAGCCGTATTCGCCAATGTGATTTATTGCCTCATCCAAATTCCTTACTACCTTAACCGCCAGGATTAAATCCAAAAACTCGGTGCGAAAATCCTTATCCGCGGCCGGCTTTATCCCCTTTACAATCTTTTGCGTAACCGGACAGCCGCGAATCTCAACGCCGGCATTCCGCAGACGCTTAATCATTTCCGGCAAAAAGCGCACAGCGATTTTTCTATCAACCAGCATCGCTTCCATAGCATTGCACGTGGCGGGGCGCTGGACTTTAGCGTTAAAGCAAATCTTCATCGCCCGGGATAAATCGGCATCCCGGTGGACGTATACGTGACACAACCCCTTGTAATGCTTTATTACCGGAATGCGCGAAATCCTGGCTACCTCCCTTATTAATCCCTCTCCTCCGCGGGGGATTACCAGGTCAATGTAATTGCTCAAGCCGAGCAGGTTCCTTACCTCTTCCCTGGCGGTTGTGGAAACAAAACCGATTGCTCCCTCGGGAACCGAAAATTTGGCCAGAACCGAAGATAAAACCTTGTAAATTGCCCTGTTCGAATTTATCGCCTCGCTGCCTCCGCGCAGAATAACGCAGTTGCCTGACTTAAGGCATAATCCCGCGCAATCGGAAGTGACGTCCGGCCGGGACTCATAAATTATTGCAATCACGCCGATAGGCACGCGCACCTTGGAAATCTTCATTCCGTTCGGGGCTCTCCATTGTTTAATCGCTTCTCCGACCGGGTCGGATAAACCTGCCAGCGCTTTGTGCGAATCGCTCATTGCCTTAATCCGCTTCCCGGTCAAGACCAGCCGGTCAATAAAAGCCGGGGGAAGCTTCTTCTTTTTGGCGTTGCGAAGGTCCTTTTCGTTCTCTTTGATTAAAAACTGCCGGCTGCCGAGTAAGGCCAGGGCCATTGAGCGCAGAATCTTATTCTTGCGCTGCGTGGGCAAATTCGCCAAAACCGGAAATGCTTTCCTTGCTTTTTTCGCTAAGGTTAAAACCATATTTCAAGAAAATCGCCTTCGGCGATGACTTTTAGCGATTTTCAGTGGTTAGTCCCTTCCTTAAAATGTACAGGAAGGACTATACCATTAAATGCCCCTGATGACGAGGTGGTCGCGGTGGATGACCTCTTTCATCTTCTGCCTGCCCTTTATCTTATCCAAATCAGGGCTTGAAAAATTTACCTTGCCGCGGGCAAAGATAACGCCGTCCTTGCCTGCGAGCTCTACGGTATCGCCGGGGACAAAATTTCCTTCCGAACCCACCACGCCGACGCTAAGCAGGCTTTTTCCGCCAAGCAAAGCGGCCCTGGCCCCTTCATCCACCTGTATCTTGCCTTTCGGGAGCGAGCAAAAAATAAGCCATTTTTTCCGCGCGGGAAGGCGCGCCTCCGCCGGCAAAAACAGCGTTCCGGCATTAACAGGGTCACGCAGCGCCAGCTGCAAAGCGTCGCTCTTTTTCCCGTCAACAACCAAACAGGGGATTTGCGATTCCATAGCGATACGCGCGGCGGCAAGCTTAGTCTTCATCCCTCCCACCGAGATAGCTTTCCGGGAAGACGAGGCAAGCCGCTCAACCTTAGGTGTTATCTTATTAACCACGCGGATAACCTCCGAAGTCTTGGGGTCAAGCAAGCCCTCTACGTCGGAGAGAATAATCAGCATATCCGCCTCAATCAGATTTGCGACCAAAGCTGAAAGCCGGTCGTTATCTCCGAATTTTATCTCGTCTACGGAAACCGTATCGTTCTCGTTAATTATCGGCAGGCTTCCCCATTCCAGTAAAACCTGTAAGGTATTTTTTGCGTTGAGATACCTGCTGCGGTCGTCAAAATCCTCCCAGGTAAGCAAAATCTGGGCGCACTTAACGCCCAAGGCGGAGAATCTCTTCCGGTAAAGCTCCATCAACTCGCTCTGTCCCAGGCTGGCTGCCGCCTGAAGATAATCGAGTCTGGCCGGCCTGGTTTTCAGGCCGAGAATACCCATGCCGCAGGCAATCGCTCCGGACGAAACCAGAATCACCCGGCGCTTCTGAGTGAGCAAATCGGCAATCTGCCGGACAAGCCGGTCAACGACACCGAGGTCGGTTAAGAGGCTCGCTCCGATTTTAATTACGATGCGCTGGTAATCTCTTTCCGATTTCTTCAATTAAATCCTCCAGCCCTTCTTTCTTCAAAGCGGATACGGGATAAACGCTTCGCTTTACCTTCTGCTTAAATCTATTTAAATTCTCTTGTGCGCCGGGTAAGTCCATTTTGTTGGCGACTATTATCTGCTTTCTCTTTCCGAGCTCGCGGCCGAATAAACCGAGCTCGTTATTTATTGCCGTGTAGTCCTCGTAAGGGTCGCGGCCTTCCGTGCCGGCCATATCCAGAAGATGAAGAATCAATTTGGTGCGCTCGATGTGCCGCAGGAACCTGTCTCCCAGGCCGCGGCCTTGGTGCGAACCCCGGATTAATCCGGGAATATCTGCCACTACAAAAGAAAAATCCCCTGCCTTGACCACCCCTAAGCTCGGAGCCTTGGTGGTAAAAGGATAAGCGGCTATCTTTGAACGGGCGTTGGATACGGCGCAGAGCAGAGTGGATTTTCCGGCGTTCGGAAAACCCACAACCCCCACGTCGGCTATGAGCTTTAATTCCAGGATTAAATGCCGTTCCTCGCCGGGCTCTCCTTCCTTAACCGGCCGGTTGCGGATATTTCCGGTGCCGCCCCGCCCGCCTTTTGCCAGAACCACCTTTTCTCCGTCGTTGGAAAGGTCGGCTAAAACGCAGCCGGTTTGCGCATTTTTAATAACGGTCCCGCAGGGCAATCTTATAATTAGCTCTTGCGCGTCTTTTCCCCTTTTGTTATTTCCCGAGCCGTGCCTGCCGTGTTCTCCCGTAAAATGACGGCGGTAATGAAAATCCAGAAGGGTGGCAAGATTCTTGTCGGCAACCGCTATTATATCCGTCCCTGTTCCGCCGTCGCCTCCGTCGGGAATCGCGTGGCGCTGGTATTTATCCCTGTGTAAGCTGCGGCAGCCGTCGCCTCCGTCTCCCGCCTTAACGTAGATTTTTGCCTCATCGACAAACATCCCCGCTACTCTCGACTCGCAACTTTTGGAATTTCTATATCCTTAATCACGATTCTGGTCAGGAACTGACGGTGCCCCTTCTTCCAGTGGCTTGACTTCCGGCGGCGATATTTATAAGAAATCACCTTGGGCCCTTTTAGATTCTTGACTACTTCAGCCGAAACCCTGGCGCCTTTAACGTAAGGCTGGCCTATCAAAACATTGTTAGGCGCAGCCACCAGGAGAACCTCGTCAAAACTAAGGCTCTGGCCTTCTTTTTTATCCTGGCGCTCTATATCGATAACCTCGCCTTTCTCTACCCTGTATTGTTTACCCCCTGCCTCAATTACCGCGTACATATTGACTCCCTTCCAATCTCAGTTATGCCGATGTTTAAATGCAAGAATCGATACCGTTTAAGTTTTTTATATTATCACATTAAAGGCGAGAAATCAAGTATAATGAGCACATAATTTACGGAGCACGTAGTGCGACGTAAATTATAAGTGCTCATTCGATCTTTATCTCTTCCAAGTGCTGGGCGGGATTGGAGATAAGATTAATTTTGGTGCGGAATTTGTGCTCCAGGAATATCAAGGAATTGCGGTATTTTTCCATTAGAGAAGCGACCGCGGGATTCAGGCTCAGATTGACCGCCGGTTGGTGTTTTAGCTGTAAATCCCGCTTTAACTGCCTAAAAGCATAAAGGCATACGGTTAAAGCCGATTTTATCCTGCCTCTTCCCTGGCAGTACGGGCAATTTTCATAAGTTTGTGCATGAACGGCAGCGTGGATGCGCTCGCGGGTAAGCTGGACCACTCCGAATTTTGAGATACCCAGGCAGTCGTACTTAGCCTTGTCTTCGCTTAGATGGCGGTTCAGGATATTTGATATTTCACGCCGATGCCTTTCCTCCTCCATATCAATAAAATCGATGACGATAATCCCGCCCAAGTCTCGAAGGCGTAACTGTCTGGCTACCTCAGCCGCGGCCTCGGCATTTATCTTAAAAGCCGCTTCTTCCGGAGAGAGGCTCTTTTTAAAACCCCCGCTGTTAACGTCAATCACCACCAGGCCTTCGGTAGGCTCGATAACGATGTAAGCCTTGGATTTTAGATAAACGCACCTTTCGAATATCCTGTTAATCTGCCTTTCTATGTCCCTGTCCGCGAATAAATCCGGCCCCTGATACAGGTGCACGCGCCTTGCCAAATCCTTCCCGAACGTGCGCACGAACGCCTGAATGCGCCTGAATTCCGACTTTGTATCTACTACGACCTGGCTTATTTCCTCGGTAAAGGAGTCGCGAATCGCCCGCAGAATCAACTCGTACTCCTCGTACACTAAACTGGGAGCGGTGCGGTGGCTGGCGGCTTTTTTTATCCTTGACCACATCTTAAGCAAAAAACGGGCATCGTGCATAATATCCCTTGCAGACCTGCCTGCGGCAGCGGTGCGCACTATAAAGCCGACCTCTTTAGGCAGCCGCAGGCTTTCAAGTATAGACCTGAGCCGCTTCCTTTCTTTTTCTTCCTCGATGCGCCGGGAAATTCCCCATTTTGAATTCTGCGGAGCCAGCACCAGATATCTTCCGGGAAGGCCGATGTGGCCGGACAGCCGCGGCCCTTTTGTGCCGTAAGCGTCCTTTACCACCTGGACCAGGACCTCGTCTCCCTTTTTAATTTTCAGAGGCTGTGCAGGCTTAGCCTCCTCGGTCGGCTCATTGGCGCCGTATTCAATTTCGGAAAGATAAAGAAAGCCCTTTTTATCCTGGCCGATATTCACAAAAGCGGCATTCAGAGAAGGAACCACGGCTTCGATGCGGCCTTTGTATATATTGCCGACCGTGGTCTTCTCTCCGGGCTGCTCAATGTAAAATTCCTGCAGCTCGCCGTCAGCAACAACCGCTACGCGCTTCTCGGGCAAATCCGCATTAATTAAAATTTCTTTATGCAATTTCTACCTACTCTATAATCCGGGGGGTAATAAAAATCAGAAGGTCTGTTTTATCTACCGTATCCTCTTTCTTGGTGAATAGAAGGCCCAATATCGGTATATCGCCCAAAATAGGAACTTTCTTTTTATACTTAACTTTCTTTTCGGAAATAAGCCCTCCGATAACCAGCGTCTGGCCGTCTTTTATCATCACCTTTGTCGTCGCGCTGCGGGTTGAGATTATCGGCCTCTCGTTATCCGGGCCTGTCCAGCCTGTAATTTCGTCAACGCTCGGTACTACATCTAAGGTAATGTATTTTTGCTCATTTATATTCGGCGTTACCACAAGCTGTACCCCTATTTTTTGATTTTCGTAACCCGAGATTATCCTCGTGCCCGTGTCCGTGCTATACTCGTATAGAGGAATAGGGACAATCGTTCCCACTATTATCTTTGCTTCCTGATTATTTAGAGTGGTTATCCGCGGATTAGAGATAATATTGGTATCGGTTCTCGAATTCAATATTTCCAAAACGGCTTGGAATTGAGAGAAATCCAAAGTGCCAAAGAGAAATTCTCCGGCTCCTGCCATAGGAAAAGAGCCAAGACTCCAATGGTCAGCTGGAAACATTATGCCACCTCTTTTAGGGAAAGCGCTTGTTACTGTTTCTCTTCCTTCATCATCGAACGAAGCCTCGTATTCAGGCACAGGATACATATCGCCGCCCGAATCCCACCTTTTAAAGGGAAAGGTGGTCGGCCTCTTTGCCCCTTTGGCCGTGACTTTCATCGTCCAATCGATTCCCAGTTTTTCCGAATCTCCCAGGGTGGTCTCGATTATCCTTGCCTCAATCATAACCTGAGGGGTAATCTTATCTAATCCCTTAATTATCTGGCCGATTTTAATCAGGTTGGATTTGGTATCCATAATAATCAAGGTATTGGTCCGGGGCTCCAGCGTTATTTTGCCTCTTTCCGAAACCAGCTTCTCAACGGCAATTTTAACGTCTTCTGCTTTGGTAAAATTCAACACAAATGTCTGGGTATCCAAGGGCTCTTTTGCCGCCGCTTCTTCCTGAACTTTCCTTTGCTCGGCCAATTTTTCTAAGGTCGAGACCATTATAACCTTGCTGGATATCCACTCGTAAGCAAAGCCGTAGGTTCTCACAATCGTATCCAGCGCCTGTTCCCACGGGACATTTTCCAGCCTGATAGTGACCGTCCCCATTACCTCCGGCGTTGCCACGATATTGACGCCGGACTTATAAGAAATAATCTTGAGCACGCTCTTTATATCGGCGTCTTTAAAATCCAGGGTTACGTTTTCGCCGGCTGCTTGCTCCGCTGCGGTTATCTTCCCCCCGGGCTCCTGGGCAAAGGCCGCGGATGATAGAAAGAAAACGGAAAACAAAATTAGAATTAATACTTGGCTTTTAACTCTCGCTACCGGGTAACTCATGGCCCCTCCTTTTCCAGAATATATTCCACAGGCTTATTGTCTTTAAGCAATGTTACCTTGTTTTCCTCTATCTTGAAAACAGCTTGCCCCAAAACATAATCGCCGACGCTAACCACCTCTCCGTTAATTATAGCATAGGAGCGCCCGCCTTCGTCGTAGATAATCCCTTCCACCGTTATCGTCGCCTCCGAATCTGCCGGCTCCAGATTAAGGAGGCGGCCGTCGGGGGTAACCAGCGCGATAAACGGGTCGCGCCTGCCCTTATCGTCATAAACCAAATGCTGTTGCGCATACGATGAAAAAGCCAGCGATAAAAAATATAAAATAAGCAAGGTCCGATTTTTATTGACTAACATAGGTTTTTAACACTAAATTTATGCCGTGTTCAAACGGATTTTTTTCCCTGCGGCCGATATTCAGTTCCTTAACTTCCATAAATACGGGATGACTTTCCAGTGCCGCCAAAAACCTGCCGAGCTCGTGGTAGCCGGCGGACACTTCTATATTAATCAACACAGGCAAATACTGCTCTGTCTCGGCGGGTCTGCCGGATGCCCTCTGCGCCGGCGCTCCCCGCACCGGCCTCACCTGAAATATCTTTACTCCCTGCTGGTTAGCCAGGCGGGATATTTCCTCGATTACCCAGGGCATCTGACCGGCCAAAGCCAGGCTTTTCTCCTGCCCGACCGGCAAGCCGGCCTCCTGCCTCTGCATTCTGCTCAGGTCCGCTTCGAGATCGCCCAGGCCTTTACTTAATCTCGCGATATCGGAGTTGACCGCTCTGACTGCCCGCCTCTGAGAAGTTAAAACAAACGAAAAATCAATAAACAAGATTGCCAGGACGGCCACGCCCGCCAGAATTAATTTGTTTCTATCCCCGGTTATTTTGGCTGCGTAAGGGGTCATTTTATCCAGAGATTGCCGGATTTTAATTTTGAGCTTCTTCATTTCAGATTGCCTTCCAAAACGAAATCCATTACGGAAAACCCGCCTAAGGTGCGCATTACCACGCGCCCTAATTCAAGGCGGGCAAAATCCTTAAAAAACAGTTTATCTTCTTTGAGGCGGTTCAAAAACAGATTGAGCAGGCGCATTTCGTCCGCTTTCAGGGAAACTACCGACCCGCTGAGGCTAAACTCCTTATCCTTAATATCCATGCCATTGAACCAGACGCCGTTAGGGAGAGCCAAAATCAACGCCTGCATTTTATCCGAGACGGTTATGCGCTGCTCGTTCAGTCTATTTATATACTCGGATTGCTCGCTGCTGATTTTATACCGCCTCTTCCATTCGTTTATTTCCTGAAGCTTGGGGGCAAGCTGGGTCCATTTTGCGTCCAGCGATTTGTGCCGTATTTTTTTAACCGCGAGCAGTCCGCCGAGAAACAGGTGAATGATAATAAGCAAGCCGAAAACAGCGGCCAGGGCATAGACTAAAGTCTTGGCTTGCGGCAGAGCAAACTGCACCTGCTTCCCTTGCTTGAATTCTTCCGGCAGCAGATTTATTTCAATCATTTTTATCTCAAAGCCAGGCCCACGGCTACGGCAAACTGGGCCGAGGACTTGCGCAAATCCTGTTCGTTTAATTCCGCGGCAAACTCAAAGTTATCAAAAGGGTCCCATTGCTCTATCTTGACCCCTAAGTATCCTTCTAAATTTTTAGCCAAATCGGAAACCAGGCTTCCTCCGCCGCTTAGAAAAATCTTATTTATTACCGCTGTGCTCCCCGCTTCGTAATAATCAAACGATTTCCTAATCTCGGTCACAAAGTTAGATACGGCTACCTCGCGCGAAGTCTGCCTGCCTAAATCCTTTCCGGCGACGTTGATGTCCCGGCTGAAATGGGGGACTCCGGATTCCAGCACGTTAATATTGGTTACGGAAGCCCCGATGTTCAGCAAAGCCACTGCGCCGGAAGAGACCTCCTCTAATTTGGCGCAGGTATAGTTAAAGGCGTTGATTAAAGCAAGGGAGTCGATATCAAGAATATTAACCTTGACCCCCGCATCCCGGAATACCTTCAACCTTTCATTGATAAAATCCTTCCTGGCCGCGGCGAGCATAACCAACATCTGGTTATCGGGCAAATCCTTCAGTATAACTCCGTCGAGATTTACCTCTTCCACCGGAAAGGGCAGATGGGAAGCGGCTTCGTACCTTAAAGAGTTGCGAAACTCCTCAATGCTCATTTTCGCCATTGACACGTATCTTACGATTACGTTAGGGCCGCAAATGCCCAGATTAACCCCGCCCGCAGGCAAGTTTAAATCCTTAATAAGCGGGCTCAGTTTTAAATCCTGGGAAGGCAGCTGAACAATCCTGGCGTCCTTAAGCAGGTATACGCCGTCCTGAAACTCCAGGACAACCGCTTTCAGGGAAGAAAATCCCCAATCCAGGCCTATCTTTATTTTTTCTTTCTTTTTGTCTTTTGAAATCAACAGTCTTATTTTTTCGAAGAACTCGATTTTCATAACTCGTACCAGGATTTCACAATCGGCGACAAATCGTCCAAAACGTCATCCACAATATCCGCATCAAACTCGATACTCGCATTCCCCAGGACAGTAGTCGCGCTTGTTCCGCAATCGACAAAAACGGAACCGGTAATATCCGGGTTTCCGGCTGCTACATTGACGGTCCCGCTTACCCAGAGTATGCCGTTGAACTCTCCGCCGGTTATTTTGAGGTTGCCGTTCACCACCAATATGCCGCTGCCGCTCCAGAGATTTGAAGTGATATCAAGCGTGCTGCCGGGCGTAATATCAACCCAGGTAATGCCGTTTACGGGAGTAACATTATTGGGCGGATTTGTGTACACGCGGTCGGCCTGAGCCTTAAGCTGGGCTTTGCTCATGCCGAATACCCCCGAGAAAGAAAGACTGGCGTTGGATTCATACGGCACCTCAACGTAACCGCTTCCCCCGATGGTTAAATCGCCGGTTGTTGTGATTGAATTTGCTATAGTTCCGGACTGAAGCTCCTGGACGATGCTCGCGACAGTCCTGGTTATTGTGTTGCCGGAAGGCAGAGTAACCGTGCCGGTTGAGGTAATTTTATAACAGTCCGTGCAAGACGACTCATCCGAAACGGTCAAAGTATTGTAGGCATAGGTGTTCGAATCGCCGTAATTCAGCGTGCCGCTCAGCGGCGAACTGGAAAAATCTTTTATTGCCCTCGCTATCCCGGCCTCAGCCAGCCAAAACGCCTTTTCGGAATTGACGTGCCTGAGGACAATGTTTCTCTCCGAAACGCTGCGCGAAATAAATCCCGCGCTTAAAATAATCAATACGCCGGTAACCATATAGGCAAGTACGAGAGCCACTCCTCGCTTATTCATTTCTCAACCTCACCTGCTGCTTTAAGGATAAGCTCAAATCGGCCCTTTGGGGATTCCTCGCCGTAAATTGAATTGTTAAAACAAAGCCGCTAAGAGAAAAACTCAGAGTCTCGATATTATTGGCGATAATCCTTACGGTGCCGGTCGGGTATTCGCGGACTAACCGGAAGTTTGCGGCGTCGCGATAATATTGAATATCCGCCTCGTTAGGAGTATCAAACGTTATACTATTGCCGCCCGCAATCTGTGTTCCTGCCGGCGAAGACTCCCTTGTTTCTCTTACCATCCATTCCATAGCCAACCGGGCATTCTGCTGCAAATCAAGAAGTTTCGTATCGGTGCCGAAGGTAGCATTCCCTATATTTAAAACCGCGTATAACCCGGCAATAATCAAGCTCAATATTGCCGCGCTTACCAATACTTCCACCAGCGTAAAGGCCTTCATTTTGCAAACAATGTCCGTAATCCCGCCTGTCTCTGTCTTTGTCTTCGGTCTTGCCACGTAACCGTTACGGCAACTTCCAGGGGGTTATCGGTCGAGCCGTGGCTCGTATCTATGGATTCGTTGGGTAAAGGATTCAGCCCTCTCGCCGTTATGCCCGGCGTTGCCCAATCCCAGTCCCCGTTATCAATCTTGGTTTTGATTGAATAGAAATCGGTATTCTTTATATCTTCCATTACGTATTGCGCGTGACTCAAAGCCACTGTCGAATTGCGGTTGGCTTCGTTTAAAAAAACACAATTGATAAAAAGTACTAAAAGTCCGCAAAGCACAAAAGCCAGTATCGCTGCTGCTAAAAGCAATTCGGGTAAGGTAAATCCTTTTCGCGCCGTCCCTTTCATCTTAGTCGACATCTTGCTCATCGCTCAATTTTTAAAAAACCCCGCACCGGAATAGGGTGCGGGGTCTTACCTTATTTGCTCAACAATCCGCATCAACCTTAAATGCAAGCCGCGGAGGTTAATACTCCGCCGGTAGTAATGGTGTAAGTTTTGGTCCCCGTTGTGTTGCAGGTTACCGGCGTAGCTGTGCAGGAATAAGCGGAAGCAGACATAGTCCCGCAGGCATAATTATATCCCTGCCTTGCCGCAGCCGTGTAATCCTCGTTAAGATACGGAGGCACTGCTCCGGTCAAAACCGTGATTGCCGTAGGATAGTTGCCGTTGTTGGCTGCTGCGTAGCTCTCGGCGCCAGTTGAAATCGTCCTCAACGTTGCCTGAGCGTTGCTCTCGTTGGCGTTTACTCTTGCTCTGAGCAAATTGGGTATAGCAATGGCCGCTAATAAAGCTATGATTGCGACTACAATCATAATTTCGACCAACGTGAAGCCTTTCTTCATTCTGTTTACCTCCCTTCTAAAGGCTGGATTAAGACTTGCGCTTAGGTTAACAATAAATTAAGCCCCTATTTAACCCGCGCCTGTCCCGTTAGAAACATCTACTAAGTGACAATTATCTTAAAGTTTCTAACGGGGCTGCCTGCCGCAAGCGCTTTTGCTTGCCAGCGGACAATAAGCCTTGCCTTTTTCAATGAGCGCATAACTTATTTTTTTATAACACCTCCTTCCCCGGTTGTCAATAGTTTTTTAACCTATAATAAAAAAAGACCTATTCTCCGCACCCAGAATAGGTCCCCAAAATTGATAATAAAATAATATAATTCCATTTTTCCGGCAACTGGCTACCCTAGCCCGCACCCGGCTTGCCTGGTGCTGAACCGAGGGCCCTTTAGCTTTGCGTCCCATTCTTTCGAATGGTTTGCCTTTACCCCGCACCTTTTTGCTACGAAGTTTTGCTTCGCAGTAGAAAGGTGCGGGGTTTATCAGAAAAACCCTTCTAGGTCAAGTATAACACGCGATTCGGAATTTTCAAGAGTTTATCACTGTTGCGAATTGACTCACATTAAATGTTACCCATTTAGTCCTACATAAGGTATCGTTGACTCATAATTCATGTTACCCGACAATATACCCCTAAAGGGGGTGTATTGTCATGAGTCCACGAGCCAGAATGGAATATCTTGAGAC
>JBDRMR010000011.1:0-10647 GCA_043812035.1 Candidatus Omnitrophota bacterium | reverse complement strand
TAGATGGTAAATACATCGTCCATTATCTGGATTTCCCTTATGCCGAATCTGCTAACCAGCTGGTCAATTTCATTTAGCACATTATCTACGGACCTGAGCCTTACCTTGTAGCCGTGGACATATTTTACGCAGTAGATGCAGTCATAGGGGCAGCCGCGGGAGGTCATAACAATCGCCAGAGGAGTAAAGGTGTTGCCCAGGCGATAACGCTTCAGCTCATACAGATGCCAGGCAGGGAATCTTAAGGCGTCTAGGTCCTGGATGTACGGCCTGGCAGGGGTGAGCTTGAGCTCTTTGTCCCAGTAGGCGATTCCTTTTATGCTGGAAAGGTCATCCTGTTGCATTAACTCAACTATAGTATCCTCGCCCTCTCCTCTTACCACGATGTCGGCGTATTCGGGGATGAGCCTCTCGTAGACCGCTGTGGCGTGGGGGCCGCCCATGATAATCCTGGTTGAGGGAGAGTGATTCCTTATTTCCCTGGCGATGTCCAGGGCGCTTGAGACATTGCCTGCGTTTACGCTGATGCCTACGCTGGGATAATCCGCAAGCAGGGAGAGTATCTTCTTCCTGTAGCCGGGGGTTATCTGGCAGTCGATAAGTTTTACCTTAAAGCCGGTGCCCTCCAAAGCCGAGCCGATATAGGCGATGCCTAAAGAAGGGGCTGTCCAGCGCCAGGGAGAAACAGGAAGGATAAGCAATAGTTGATTCTTCTTTAAATTAAAAGGCATCTATCGGACCTATTGAGAAATCTCTCCGGCAAGGACTATATCTCCGTCGCTGATTAAACCCTGTGTCTGGTCATAGAGTATCTTGCCCTTATCGTCATCTCCGTCCGGACCGAGACTGTATAACTTCCATTCTCCGTCGGAAACTGAAAACCGGTACGGCTTTTTTCCGCCATCGTAGATATCGTAAACATAATTTTCTAACTCGGGAGAAAACTTGATTATCTCCTCGATATCGCTGGGTAACCGCTGATTTTCTTTATAAAAATCTTTTATCTGTCCGGAAATAATTCCCAGCCGGTATATAACCAAATTATTACGCCGCTGACAGCTGGTAAACTTCCAGTTTCCTTCTTCTTTAACCAAATAATACCCTTTGAACTGGGAGGGCGGCGTTGTTTCGACGAAAGCCCTTTCCGGGCTAATCAAAGTAATGCTTGCTATCTTTTCGTCATAAACGGTTTTGACGTCTTCGGCTGATAAGTCTTTAGTCCATGTCTCCATTTCCCTTATATCGTTTTTAAAGCTTATGCCCTTCTCCAGCTCCGGCCAATATTTCCAGATTGTTTCGTAATCATTTTTCTTAAAAGCTTCCTGTCTCTCTGAGAAGGCATTGCGAATCTCGGATTTTATAAATGCCTCGCTGATTTCAGATTTTACATCCTGAGAATCAGCCACGCCAAAATAGAGGAATAAAATAATCATTCCGACCGAAACAATCATCACTTTTTTCATATAGGTCCCTCCTTTATTTTGTTATGTATCGTACCATTTAGGCTTTCTTAAACGCATAAAAGCCGTCATCCCTTCAAATTTATCTTTTCTTAAGATAATATCCCTTATGTTTAAAATGAGCATCTTCAGGGTAACGCGGAAAAACCACCAATATATGCCTCTTATGTGACGACTCCTGTTAAACAGACCCCTTATTGCCCAATGGGGTCTGTAAAGAATAAAACGCTTGTTGAGTTCCATATTTAACTTAGCCATCTCCGAGCGAGAGAGATGCTCAGAAGAAATGACCGGCGTATACCAGTCGTACGATTTGAAATCGTGCGTCTCGAGCCAGCCTTTATTTTTAGCTTCTTCGTACAAAAGAGTGCCGGGCACAGGAGCTACGGGATGAAACGCCGGATAGTCTACGCCGAGTTCAATCGCGTATTTAACCAAATTAAGCATTGACTCCCTTGTTTCCGTCCGTATGCAGGTTAAAATGGTTCCTTGCCTGAACACCTGGGGATATTTCTTTCTTAAAATATTGTAGGCTTGCCTGGTCATCTCTTGAGAGCAGCCTGTTTTATTTAAAGACTCCAGGTCCCCGTCTTCGGCTCTCTCGATTCCGATTAAAGGATGAATCAGCCCGGCCCTGACCATCTTCTCCATAATGCCTAATTTCTCGTCCCGTACGATATAATCCGCCCTTAAGAAAGCCCACCAGTGCAGGTCGCGGAATTTCCTCTTTAACAGTTCATCGCAAAATCTGTCTGTCCATTTCGGGTCGACATTCCAGGTAGGGTCGGCCCAAAGTAAATACCGGCGATTGTACTTATGGTACAATATTTCCACCTCCTCAATCGTCCGCTCAACGCTCTTGGTGCGATACTTAGGAGTTACCTTAAGCGCATTTTTATCCGCCCCCTGCCTACCCCAAAATGTCCAAAGAGAACAAAAGTTACATTTATCTATGCATCCCCGGGAATGTTCTATGGTTGCGCTCACCGGCCATAAATATCCCAAGGGAGAATATCTGCCCATCGGCATAAGGTCGTATGCAGGCAATGGTAAATCATCCAGCCTATCCGCCAGTTCCCTCGGGGGAGTCTGGGTTATTTCTCCGTTTAGTTTGTAAGCTATCCCTTTCACCCGGGAAGGCTCCCGATTATTCCTAAGCTCCCGGAGGAGCTCCAAGAGGGTGTATTCTCCCTCAAATTTTACGATGTAATCAATAGGGTAATTGTTCAAGCTATATTCTGCCATCCAGGAAAAAAAATGCCCCCCCGCCAGAGTAGTGATTTCGGGGTTGATTTCTTTTGCCAATCGGAATACCCTCGCCGCCTCATGATGATAAAGCGCCTCTTCCCCGGCTCCAACCGCGTCCGGCTTCTTTTCCCGGAGAATCTTACCCAGCGTCTTCCATCCTATCTTAAGCGGAGGACAGTCAATAATCTCGACTTCTAAGTCGGGCATCTTTTCTCTTACCATCGCGGCCAGGCAGGGCAGGCCCAAGGGCAGTAGAAAATTATCCGACTCATTTATCACCGGCCACATGTATCTGGGGGGCCTAACAAAAATTATCTTCTTCATAAGCTTTTATTACTGACCCGGAATCGTACTTACTTTGTTAAATTTTACCCCGACTTCCCAGTAAGGAGCACCTTGGTCCTTTACTGCTCTAATCCACGCTACAATCCCCTGGACATAAAACGGCCCCAGGTGCGGGATAATTTTGAATTGCCCCGTTAGCCGGCTGCCCACTTCAACCTTTTTGCTCAACATAATCCTCATCCCCCCCACGCTGACGTCAAGCAACATTCCTCTCTCTTCCCGGTCGGCTTCGGTTGAAACCTTTGCTTTTTGCTCCAACTTGCAACGATTAAACTTGCGCCTCTCCTGCATAACCGCCCCCTTTTTTGCTGTATCGTCTAAAATTTTCCGACCCCGGCTCAACCGGCGTAAGCAGCGACTGAAGCCTGGCCTAAACTTAAACTTGCATCCGTGCAGGGCAGAATTTTATGAGCTACAACACGGAACCCTTCTTTTTTTAGTAAATCCGAGCTTAAATCAAATAAAATTTTATTTTGAAATACTCCTCCGGTTAAGACAACCGTAGCGATTCTGCGTGCTTTTCTTATTTTTCGGCAAACCAGCCTGACCATCTGGGCAACGGTGGCGTGAAAACGTGCGGCGATTTCCTGTTTGCTGCGTCTGCGCTCTAAATCCGCAACTATCTCTTTAACGGTTAATGCCGGGTCAATGACAAAAACCCCGTCTGACTTTTTAATCTCAAAATTATAGCTGTCCGGTCCAGACTTATATAAGGAAGCGGTTTTCTCCAGGCTGATCGCTGCCTCAGCTTCAAATTTAACCTTAAATATATTCAGAACAATGCCGGCTACGGCGTCAAACAACCTGCCCATGCTCGAAGCAAGAGGCGAGTTAAGATTCTGCTCCCACATCTTCTTAAGAATCTTCCATTCCTTTTTATTTATCCCTTTGACAAAATCCGAGTCCAAATCCAGGAAATTATCTCCGAACGCCAGGTAAAGCCAGGCCGCGGATACCCTCCAGGGCTGAAGAATTGCCTGTTTTCCTCCTAAAAGAGGAATATTTCTTAAGTGGGCCGAGCGATGAAAACCGCGGTAATCCCCGATTAGAAATTCCGCTCCCCATAGAGTATCGTCTTCTCCGAAGCCCGTGCCGTCAAAGGCAACTCCGATGACCTTTTGATTCTTGAGCTTATTTTCAGCCATGCAGGAGGCAATATGAGCGTGGTGATGTTGAACGGGTATAAGCTTTATCTTTTGCGTTGCCGGCAAGCCAAGAACGTATTTCGTCGAGAAATATCCGGGATGCTTATCATAGGCGATAATTTCGGGCCTTGAGTCAAATCCGCGGGAAAATGCAATTACTCTCTTGCGAAATTCTTTAAAATTGTCCCAAACCTCGAGGTCGTTGATTGTCTCACTTACAAAAGCGGACCGGCGAAGGGCGAAACAGAGACTGTTTTTTATGTCCGCCCCCGCCGCCAACACCGGCTTTGCGATATTAAAGGGTAAATCTATTTCCGTAAGAGGCAAATTTAGGGCCATAATTTCTGCCGAAGCCGCCGCGTCTGATTACGGCAGATGAGGCGGCAGCCGGATGGGCGTTTGCATTTGCAAATGCAATATGTTCGCAATCTTAAAGGTACGCTCCTCTTTTCTTAAGTTACAGTATCCCACAAGGTAAATCCGGTTTTTATTCCGGATTATTTCCCGGGGGATAACCTCCCTTTCGGTAATTTCGGCGTCTCGCTCCGAAAGATATTTTATCATAAGGCTTACCCCCAAATCCAGAGCTTCCTGAATCCGGGCAATCTTGAGATTGTTAATATTATTTAACAGCTGGGAATTCAAGCCGAATAGGCTGATAAACTGTTCGAAGTCAACGACCCCCTTCTGGATAACCATGGAGTTCAGCCGGTTAAAAATCTCCACGGTCAACCGGACGTCGGAAAACGCCCTGTGCTCCTGGATTGTATTTATACCGAGCTTTTCGGCAACGAACCAAAGGGCATAACGCTCTAAGCCCGGAAGAATCCTCTTTGCCATTATCAAGACGTCCACAATCTGCAATTCTTCCGCAAGCCCGCGGTTTATTAATTTTAACTCCGAGGTTAAGAAACCGAAATCAAAGGGCGCATTATAAGCGGCTAAACAGGAGCTTGAAATAAAGTCCAAAAATTTAGGCAATACCTCGGAAGTATCGGGAGCGTCCTTGAGCATATCCGTGGTAATCTGATTTACCGCGTAGGCAGCCGGAGAAATCGCCCGTTTGCCGGGATTAATTAGAGAGTGGAAAGTTCCCAGCACTTCCCTGCCCTTCAATCTAATTGCGCCGACCTCGACTATGCGATCTCCTAATTCCGGCTCAAGGCCCGTGGTCTCCACGTCAAAAACAGCGAATTCTATTTCGTTAATATTCTTGGTCACAGGCAATTTAGGGACACTTCTACGCTTGGCGCAAGAAACGTCCCTGTTTTATATCTCTTAATAATACAGTTTGGTACAATGCGAATTGGCCGATACGACAACTTTACTTTATTTAAATTCTCTAGACCCGAATCATCCATAATATTAATATATTGATAATCGGACAATTGCCGGCAGATTTGAGAAAAGATAAATTGAGAAATGCCCCGATAGCTCAGATCGCAAATCTCAAAGAGAATACAGAAAGTCTCGGAATTCAGAGGAAAGCCGAAAGTATATCCGCAGATTCTTACCCCGATTCTCATCACATAACCGAGGAGGCCTAACCGGGCATGATTTTCCATTGCCAGCTTATGACAGGAGAAACAATCCTCAAGCATCCCGCGGTAAACCGGATCGGCGAATTTGTCCTTGCGCTCTTCGGCCCAGCGCCGGTATAGAGCTAAACAGGCATCGGTATCTTGCCCAAGAAACGGCCTGAATTCAAAATCGTAGTGTTTGACGAAGTAATTACGCGAGGCGCGCTTGGATTTGTATCTGTTGCCTTTTAAAGAAACAATATCGCCTTTGGCGCAAAGATAATCTCCGGGCTTTACGGAATGAGCGTATCCGCGTTCACGGTAAAAAGTTACATCTTTCTCCTCTATATTCTCGATACGGGATATATCTTTATTGCCGTTAAATTCATCCATAATTGCAAAACACCGGTTTAATAACGGCGTATCAAGCTTTCTGCCCAGTGGAGGCAGGTACATAAAACAGCCGCTTTTATCTTTGAAAAAGACGCATAAACATCCTTCGATAATCGTATAAAAAATCCGGAAAAGCTCCTTCCAGATATATGTATTTGCAAAGTGGTACGCGGATAAACGGCGCTCTCTCAATGACAGAAATCGCTCAAACATATTCCGGTCTGAAAGTCGGAGCTCCTTAAATTCCATTAAATTTCTAACTCGGCTAAATTTTCCACCTGTTCAGCGGGATAAGAATAGAAATCTTTACGGCTCTCATTTAGAGAAGATGAAACCCGGGGTTTAAGAAGACAGCGGATAAGATAGTCAAGATATCTTTTAAATTCTTTGCTGTTGATGGTTCGGCTTTGCTCGCCATCTTTTACAAACGGACAGCCGGTATGCACGCTAAGATAAAGTTTTCCGTCCCGGTAATTAACCAGGAAGGGATAAAGACGGCATTCCAGCGGCCGCTTTTTATAGATTCGGCAGTGGTTATTTTCCGAGTTCAGGAAGCTGCAAACGCAGGTCTCGTTAACGGGAATTAGTTCTATCTTCTCCAAACCCAGCTTTCTTTTTTCCTGCTCCAGGAGATTTGGCGCCCAGACGCTGGAGTTACTACTATACCTGCAACAGCCCAAACACCTCAGACAATAATCGGAAGTTACAAACTGCTTTATTGTGAACACGTCACCCCCCTGCACAAGACCGCCCCGTTAGAAAAAATCATCAGCGGCATCATCTACCCGCGGAAAGGCGAGTAGCCAGAAATGCAGGCAAACCTGCTCCTATTATCTTCTTCTGTGCAGACTCGATATCATAAGCTACTCTTTTGATTAAAATCTCTCGTTTGCCGGAATCGTATATACAGAAGCCGGCTTTGCTGTTGCCGTCTCGCGGCTGGCCTACGCTGCCGACGTTAACGACGTACCGGCATCCCTCCCGAAACTTAAGTCTTTGCTCCCTTTGATAATCTATTTTTCCTTTTTTATCCTGAATGAAGATGCCGGGTGAGTGAGTGTGACCGACAAAGCAGAGTTGCTTCCTCATTAATCCGAAAGTTTGCGCGGCCTCAGAAATATCAAACAGATAGCTGAATTCTTCCGGAGAATTTAGCGTGCCGTGCACTATGACAAAATCCCCGGTTTCATATACAAGGCTTAGAGACGATAATAAGCTCAAATCGGCTGAACTAATTTTTCTCTGAGTCCACAAAACCGCCTGCTTAGCCCTTTCGTTAAAATAATCTACGGAAAAGAGGCCGGCTGCCGCCCAATCGTGATTTCCCGCGACGGTAACGCGAGCAATATCCTTGGCTATCCGGATGCACTCAGCAGGATTTGCGCCGTAGCCGACTAAGTCGCCGATACATAAATAGCTGTCAATCTCTTGGGATTTATATGCTTTTATTACTGCCTCGAAGGCCTCTAAATTTGAATGAACATCCGAAAAAATCCCCCAGCGCATATCAGAAAGAATAGAATTTTATCACGAAGTCCCTGAACTCTCCGACTGCCTCTTCCCACCGGACCTCTGCGTTACATATGTAGCTGCGGAAATACTGTTGGATGCGGGAAAGGAAATCTTTCAGTATAGATTCCTCTGCCTCGGCAACCACCTCTACCCCGCCGTCGCGCAGGTTCATTGCCCAGCCTGTAATTCCCAGTTCGCGGGCTATATCTTCCGTAGTAAACCGGAATCCAACTCCCTGAACCCTGCCTGAATAAAAAACATGAATGCGCTTTTGCACGATAATTATTGTGGTGCGCGGGAGGAGATTTGAACTCCTACGGCTTCAACAGCCAATAGCCCCTCAAACTATCGCGTCTGCCAATTCCGCCACCCGCGCAAATCAACCTGTACGGAAGTATTTTGAATTTATGCGGATTTGGAATATTTATGAAAAAATGTCAGCGGTAAATATAAAATGAAGACATAATATTTTTAAAATATCTATGCTTCAAGAATGCTTTTCGCAACCGAGACAATCTGCTCTCCGCCGATGGGCTTTTCGAGCACCTCGAAATTTATCCCGTCTTCCGCGGCATTCAGGAGCTGGTCAAAAAACTCTTTATGGTAAGCGGTTATAACGTAAACAGGGACATTGCTGTCTATCTTTCTTATTTCCAGCAGAGTCTCCACGCCGTTCATACCCGGCATCTTGAGGTCCAGGAAGATTAATTTATACCTGGCTTTCCGCTCCATTTCGATTCCCTTTTCTCCCGACTCAGCCGTATCCACGCGATACCCCGTGTCTTCGAGAGCCAAGGCAAAGGATTTGCGGATTGCCTCGTCGTCGTCAATGACCAAAATTTGCTTTTCGCTCATTTCCCCTCCCTTCTTCTCTTTTTTCTATGGGCAATGTAATTTTAAATGTCGTCCCCGCACCAGGCTGGCTTTCGCAAATAATGCTTCCTCCGTGTTCTTCAACAATGCTCTGACATATGGATAAACCAAGACCCGTGCCTTTACCGGGCGGCCTGGTCGTGAAAAAAGGGTTAAAGATTCTATTGAGATTCTTCGGAGCAACGCCGGACCCGGTATCGGCGACGGTAACATGAACATATTCTCCTTCGGGGCGAACCTCGATATGGATTTCTTTTTTCTCCGCTTTCTCGAGAGCATCCAGAGAATTGGTTATAAGATTTAAAAACATCTGCTGAATATTGCTCACTTTCATTCTGATTCTGGGCATATCTTCGGGTATATGCTTAATTATCCCCACATGCTGGATATCAATGCGGTAGGATAAAAGCTGAAGAGTCCGGTCAAGGACGACGGATAAACTCTCCTTCTGGTATTCCTGCTCGCCCTCCCTGCTCATATGCGAAAAAGTGAGAAGGTTCTGAACGATGCTGATGCACCGCCTTGTTTCATGTTCAATGTCTTGCAGAATGCCGTATCTTGAGTCATTCTCGGGGGTATGTTTAATGCAATATTGAACGAAGTTAAGCATCCCCATCATCGGATTATTCAGCTCATGGGCAATACCTGCCGTAACCATACCCAGGGTTCTCATCTTCTCTGACTGGATTAGCTGGGCTTCCGATTCCTCGAGCTGGCGGTGAGTTCTCTTAAGTTCTTCATAAGTGCTCTTGAGCTCTTCCTCGGCGCGCTTTCGTTCGGCTATTTCCCTGTTCAATTCGTCGCGCGATGCGGTAATTTTCTTCAAATTCTCCGTCATCTGGTCAAATGCCCTGGACAACTCGCCGATTTCATCGAGCGCTTGCGTGCCTACCTTGTAGTCCAGGTTGCCGGCGCCGATGACCTCGGTTCCCTTATGAAGCTTTGTAATCGGCTTTGTGATAGAGCGGGAGAGAAAGAAAGCGACAAGCACGGTCAGTATGACCAGGGTAACCGAGGCGGAGAGAATATGGTTTCTTAAAATAAAGACGGGACTGAATATCTCTGCGGTATCGTGAGAAACCAGAATAATCCACTGCGGAGTCCTGACCCTTCTTTGGTCCTTTGAGCGTACGTAAGAAAAAACCTTTTTGCGCCTGCCTTCGTCCGCCATAAAGAAGCCGCTCTGGCGCTTTATTTGCTTGAAAAAATCCTTGCCGGATATATCTTCCAGAACCCTGAATGGCTTTGTGGCATAAATCAACTCGCCCCTCTTAGTTACCAGCTTAACCTCGGTGGTTTCGTATCTCTTAAGGGTAAGCTCGATCTCCTTTATGATGCCGGTCACGGGCATAACCGCTTTAATCACCCCCATAAAGCTCCCGTCGTCGCCTTCGACCCTATGGGCGAAAACAATGCCGTGGACTCCGGAACTCTCGTCATACTCAATATCGCTTACATAAGCTCCGTCTCTTTTGGCATCCTGCCACCAGGCCTCGTCATCCTGCCTGTAGTCGGTGGTCCGGCCGGTCTGGGCAACATTGGCGCCGTATCTGTTAGTAACAAAGGCCTCCTGGAATGCGGGGTAGCCATATTTGTCCAGCCAGAATTTGATATACTCCTCCCTCATCTGCTGGGACAGTCTGTTGCCGATAATCTCTTTCATAAACGGGGTTAGGCTTCCTTTAGGAGCAAAGACCCACTCCCTGTCCTTCTGGTCAATATATTCCTGAATATTCTCCAGGCTCTCAAACTCTTGGTTGGAGGCCGAGAGAACCTCGCGAACCAGGAAACCCTTGGAGCGCAGGTGAAGGAACTCTATCTTATCGTTGACGTTGTGCTCCACGGCATTCATCATATCCTCGGCAAGGAAAACGGAGTTTTCCCCCACGGAATTCAACAAAAAATTCCTGGACGTATTCAACGAATATATGGCCAGGGCAATCATCAAAAGCAGGATTACGAAAAAGCCGATAATTAATCTTCTGCCTATGGTAATCTTCATACGCTCAATCCAGGTACTTAATCTGGCCGTGCTTAATCTGGGCGGGATAAAGGCGAAAGTTTATCTCGCGCTCCTTTGGACTAAACTCAAGGTCTCCGAAAACGCCGGTGTATATGTATTCTGCCTCCAGCAGGTCTCTTACGCTCTGC
>JBDRMR010000010.1:0-4083 GCA_043812035.1 Candidatus Omnitrophota bacterium | reverse complement strand
TTTTATACAATTTTCAGGATCGATTGTGGGATGGGAACCGCCCCAAATAACAGGAATTTTAAATCTATCTTTTATTGCTTTTGTTATTCGCTTAGCAATCTGAAAATGGGTTGATTGCAAACCAATCCCTATTAAGGCAGGATCAAGTTTATTCAACTGGTCTAATAAGGTATTAATATCTTCTTCTTTTACCTCCGTGTGATAATCATGCATCTCTACATAGTCATTTTTTAAAGTTTTAGTTACTTTCTGTTTCATCCTTTTAAAGTTCACGCAAAAGACAGGAATGTTATTAGCCCGCAAATATGAGAACAAAAGCCTAATCCCGAAATTGTCGTAATGGAATAAAGAAAGTAAGACGACTTTCATTTCTTCCTCTGCTTCAAGAAGTTAACTAATGCTACGAAATCAAATCCGAACAAACCCAGTGATAAACAGACAAACCGGTTGATATCTTTTACCTCAATCTCTTCAGATAACCACGGTAACTTACCTTTATATCCGAAAGGGCGTCGCTGCCGAATTTCTCAAGGAACGCCCGGGCCAACTCAAAAGCAACCCCGGCTTCGGCAATAATCCCCGCTGCCTCAACCACGCAGATATCCGAGCGCTCGATGCTTGCCCTGGCTTTCTTCTTTGTTCTGATATTTACCGATTCAAGGGGCCGCAGGAGAGTAGAGATAGGCTTCATACAGGCGCTTAAAATAATATCTTCTCCGTTAGACACGCCCCCTTCAATACCCCCGGCATTATTGGTCCGGCGGTAAAATCCCTTATTCTTTGAGTAATAAATCGGGTCATGAACCTCGGAGCCGAATTTGCCAGCGTAACCGAAACCCAAACCAATCTGCACTGCCTTGATCCCGGGAACGGACATTACCGCTTTGGCTAAACAAGCGTCGAGCCGCCTATCCGGCTGCGCGTAACTGCCCAGGCCGGAAACGACATTTAACGCCTTAACCTCAAAAATTCCGCCTACTGTATCCTTGTTTTCTCTTGCTTCGTCAATAATCTTCCTCACCGGGCCTCTGCCCGAACTGCCGCCGATTTCTAAAACCCGGCTGATTATCCTTATTCCGAATTCCTCCAGGAATGTCTTGCACACTGCTCCGACCGCTACCCTGGCTGCCGTCTCTCTTGCCGAGGCGCGCTCAAGGACGTTGCGAACGTCGGAAAAGCCGTATTTAAGCAGACCGGCCAAATCCGCATGCCCGGGGCGCGGACAGACCACAGGCGGTAACCTCTCGATACTAAAGTCTTTATTTTTGATGAGAATCCCGATTGGGCTGCCCAGCGTAAGGCTATTTTTTAAGCCGGAGAGAATCTCTGCCTTATCCTGCTCAATCTGCATCCTCTTGCCCCGGCCATAGCCGAGCTTTCTGCGCATTAGCTCCCGATTAATCCGGCTGACCTCAACCTTAAACCCGGCAGGCATGCCTTCCAAAATGGCAAGCAACGCCTTTCCGTGAGATTCTCCAGCGGTTAAATAACTTAACATATTGCCTCCCTTTTATTCCTCTTTCCAGAGACCCCGGTTATTCTCGCGGGCTTCCCGATATAATTCCTTAAATAAATCCGCGTATTTTACGTTGGGCGGGATGGTCAACAAAGAGGCGTAGCCCTGCCTGACTATCTCGGCGTTAACAAACGTCCCGTCCTTTAAATAAACATAGCAGAGCAGCCGGCCGTACTTATCGTATTTCTCCGCGTCAAATTCAAGCCGCACGCGCTTGCCTCCGACTAAATTACGGGTAAACCGGGAGGCTCTTTTGCCCATACTCATAATCGTCTGAATGTCTGTTTTGCTGCGCTGGGCCTCGCGGTAGAGTTTTTCGCTCGTATGCATCTCGGGCGTGTCAATACCGATTAGCCTGATTCTCTTGCCGTTCTCCAGCACCAGGGTATCGCCGTCCACAACCCTTGAAACTAAGATATCCTCGTAATTATAGTTACGTCCGAAAGGCACGCTGACTTTCGCCTCGCCGCCGTAATAGGATACGTCTGTCCCGGAACAGCCGTAAATCCCGCAACAGGCAGAAACAATAATCAGACAAAATAAGCCTCTTATACTCCTCATATGCGCCTTGCTCCTCAGTTAAATCAACCCGATTATATCACGTTTTTTGTATTTGATAATCAAATTCTCTTTAATTCTAATATACTTAAAAGAATTTGGCAATAAAAATACCGAAATATATGTTATAATACCTTTATGCAATACGACCGTTTCCAGCAAGAGGCAATCAATTATATAAATCAGAACGACTCCGTAATCGTTTGCGCACCCACAGGCGCAGGCAAAACCGCTATCGCTGAATACGTAATCCAGAAATCCCTGGAAACAGGGCAAAGCGTAATCTACACCGCTCCGATAAAAGCGCTATCCAATCAGAAATTCCGGGATTTCCAAAGCCGGTTTCCGGACAAAATCGGCATCCTTACCGGAGACGTCTCGCTGAACCCAAATGCCTGCATCCTGATAATGACAACCGAGATATTCCGCAACAAAATCCTTAACGAGCCGGAGTCTCTGAAAAAATATTCCTGGGTTATCTTCGATGAAATCCACTATATCGACAACGAAGAGAGAGGCACGGTGTGGGAGGAATCGCTGATATTCCTGCCCTCTCATATGAGAATATTGTGCCTCTCAGCCACCATTCCCAACATTGAGGAATTCGCCGGATGGATTGAGTCGGTTCAGAAGCGTCCGCTTAAAATTGTCGTCGAAGAGAAACGCCCGGTGCCTCTGCGGTTTCTGTTTCAGTGCAAAAATGAAGTTGCCGATGATTTATCCGATTTAAAAAAACTGGCGGCTTCCCGGGGCCCAAAAAAATTCCATAGCGCCAATCGCATCGTAACTCTGATAAATTATATCCGCCGCAACAATGGGCTGCCCTGTATCTGGTTTGTCTTCAGCCGCAGAAGGACCGAAGACCTTGCCTTTGAATTGTACAGCTTTGATTTCCTGGACGAAAGCGAAAAAACACGGATTGTTTCCTTATACAATGAACTCTGCCGGCGGTTTGACCTTACCGGCGAAGAAAGCGCCAATCGGATTTATTACCTCATACAAAAGGGCATTGCTTATCACCATGCCGGAATGCTGCCTACGCTAAAGGAGGTAATCGAGCAGTTATTTACCAGCCGGCTGCTAAAAGTCATATTCACCACCGAGACCTTTGCCCTGGGCATAAACATGCCGGCCAGGAGCGTGGTTTTCGATAACTTGAGGAAATACTACGGCCGCTACGTGCGTATATTAAAAGTGCGGGACTTCTATCAAATGGCCGGCCGGGCAGGCAGAAGAGGTATGGATAAGGTCGGCTTTGTCTATTCCCGCATAAATCCGGGGTTGATAAATGTCGACCAGATAAAGGAAATTATCTCCGGCCGGGCAGAAGGGGTAAAAAGCCGGTTCAACACATCTTACGCTACGCTGCTAAATCTCTACGAGCGCTACAAAGAGAAGATTCTGGAAATCTATCCCCTTAGTCTCCACCATTTTCAATACCGCACGCACGAGAAAAAAGAAGCGCTCAGGCTAATGCAGTCTAAGTTAAGACTTCTGAAAGATTTAAACTATATAGAAGATTCAACGCTTGCGCACAAAGGGCTGTTTGCGCGTTCAATCTACGGTTACGAGCTTATCCTTTCCGAGCTTTACGAGGCAGGGGTTCTGGAAAGACTGGATGAGTTTGCTTTAGGGATACTTTGCGCGGCCGTAGTATTTGAGCCCAGGAAAAACCAGCGCATTCCCGGCCGGCTGCCGAAGAATACCCGCTATTTAAGAGAAATCTGCGAAGAAATCCACGAGTCAATCAAACATAGAGAATTAAAATACCGCATATATCCGCAAAGCAAGAAACCCTACTTTTATCTTACCCAAGCAACCCAGGCATGGCTGTCAGGAACCCGCTTTTCTAAAATCCTGCGCCTTACCGATACCGACGAAGGCGAGATTATCCGCTTCTTCCGGATGACAGTGCAGATACTAAGAGAAATCAGAGATTCGGTCTTTGTTTCTCCCCACCTTAAAGAGAAAACCTCCGAGGTTATCCGCATCCTTAACCGCGACATCGT
>JBDRMR010000009.1:0-17928 GCA_043812035.1 Candidatus Omnitrophota bacterium | reverse complement strand
AGTAGTTAAGAATTCAAGTGTTTTTACCAAGGAGTTAAAGGATGAGGCGAATATTGATTATTGGATTATTGAGTTGTTGGATTTTAGGATTAGTTGGCTGTGCCTGTTTAAAAGAGAGCGCAAAAGGATTTCTGGCGATTTCCACAACAGATATAGAAGAATCAAGAGGCCAAGCTTTAGTCAAGATTGTGGATTATGGTTACGAGAATTGCTACGGGAAAGTAGAAGAGATACTAACGGAGATCGGCAGCTACATATATGCGAAAAGAAAAGACTTAATCGCGGTTTATGTAAGTTCAACAGATACGACGCCGGCGGGGATATTCTTTAAAGAGATTAACGGACATAAGACCCGGCTTGAAGTCGCCAGTCCCGCCAAAGACACTAAGGAATATCTCGCCAGAAAAATATTTTCTGCATTAGAGAAGCAACAGAATTAATATGTTCCACGCTATACTAGGTATAATTCAGGGGTTGACCGAATTCTTGCCGGTGAGTTCTTCCGGCCACCTGGTTTTATTCAGCCGCTTATTTGACGTCGAGAGGAGTCAGATACTCGCGGTAATCATTGTCTGCCACATAGGCACGCTTTTTGCTTTACTCTGCTTCTTTGCCCGCGATATCTTGCGGATGCTTAAGGATTCGGCGGTTATTACGCAGATTTTTATTGTAACATTGATTACCGGCGTTATCGTTTTAGCGGGCAGGAATTTTTTTGAGAGTTTATTTCAAAGGCCGGCTATCGTATGCCTGGCTTTACTGGTTACGGCTGTTTTTTTAATTCTAACCAAGAGATTCACCAGAGGCAGAAGAGGCATATTTGCCCTGAATTTTAAGGATGCGTTCTGGTTGGGTATTGCTCAAGGGTTGGCGGTTGTGCCGGGCATTTCCCGTTCAGGCATTACTATCTTTAGCCTTTTAGCAAGAGGCGTAGCGCCGGAAGCGGCTTTTAAATTCTCGTTTATCGCCGGAATTCCCGCTATACTGGGCACTTTTCTGTTGGAGGCAAAGCAGATAGGGATTAGTTTCAACAGTCATCCTGCAAATTTTTGGCTTGCGCTGGGGATGAGCTACTTATTCGGTTTGCTCGGCCTTTTTATCCTCAAGCAGGCGGTAAAGAGCTTGCAGTTGCATTATTTCGGCTTCTATTTGGTGCCGGCGTCGATTCTGGGATTTATGTTTATCAGGTAAAGGAGAGACATGACGTTAGAAGAAAAGATTCTTAACGATTACAAACAGGCATTAAAGAGCAGGGATAAAACAAAAGCTTCGGCGTTAAGTTTTCTGCGCTCACACCTGATGAATCAGGCAATAGCATTAAAAAAGAAATTTCTGGAAGACAAAGAAGTAATTAGCGTGATTAAGAAGATGGTCAAGCAGCATCAGGATTCTATCGAGCAGTTCAAACAAGGCGGTAGGGAAGACTTGGTCGCAAAAGAGACGCAGGAGTCGGAGATTCTGAAGGTCTATTTGCCGCCCGAGCTTTCATCGGATGAGTTTAAGCAGATTATAGAGGAAGTAGTTAACCAGCTTCAGGCGCAGGGCATTAAGGATATGGGCAGGGTAATGAAAGAGGCAATGGCAAGGTTAGCTTCCCGGGCAGACGGTAAATTAGTCAGCGATTTGGTAAAGCAGAAGCTTAGCGAATAAAAACAGGAGAAATAATATGTTAAAAGCAGAGATTTATATTACTTTGAAAAAGACGGTGGTTGACCCGCAGGGGCTGGTGATTAAACATGCCTTGGAATCTCTGGGTTTTTCCGGACTCGCCGGTATCCGTTACGGAAAGATTGTCAGCCTGGAGTTGGATTTAAAGGACACTAAAATTGCAGAGCGGCAGATTGAACAGATGTGCAAAAAGCTGCTTGCCAACCCTATTATTGAGGACTACCGGTTCAAGATTAAAAAAATATGAAATTCGGCGTAGTGATATTTCCCGGTTCAAATTGCGACCAGGATTGTTTCTGGGCTGCCAGGGACGTGCTGGGAGAAGAGGCAGAGTATATCTGGCATAACGCTACCGATATCCGCGGTTTTGATTGTATTGTTTTGCCGGGCGGATTTAGTTACGGCGATTATTTAAGGCCGGGAGCAATTGCCCGCTTCTCCCGGATAATGAAATCAATTGTGGAATTTGCCAAAAAAGGAGGAGTGGTTATCGGGATTTGCAACGGATTCCAGATATTGCTGGAGGTGGGTTTGCTGCCGGGGGCGATGCTGCCGAATAAGAATCTGCATTTTATCTGCCGCGATACTTATCTAAGAGTTGAAAATAACCAAACGCCCTTTACCCGCCTTTGCCGCATCGGACAGGTTCTTAAGATGCCCATCGCTCACCACGAAGGGAATTTTTATATTACTCCCGATGGACTTAAAAGATTGCAGGATAACCGGCAGATTGTCTTGCGCTATTCCGACGCCTTAGGATGGGTAGATTCAGCCGCTAATCCCAACGGCGCAATGGACAACATTGCCGGAATTATAAACGGGCGAGGCAATGTCTTTGGCCTGATGCCTCATCCGGAAAGGTCGAGCGAAAGAATTCTTGGTTCCGGCGACGGATTGTTAATATTCAAGTCAATAAGGGATTGGCTGGAAAAAGGCAGAAGGGTTCAGCAATTATGACTGAAATAACTCTGGAGATTTACCGTTCCCTGGGCTTGACCGACGCACTCTATCGGCGCATCTTAAAGATTCTGGGGCGCCAGCCTTCGCTGACAGAGCTGGCAATGTTTTCGGTCGAGTGGTCTGAGCATTGCGGATACCTTTGCTCGCGCAAATGGCTTAAGCTCTTGCCGAAAAGAGGAAGGTTTAAGACCTTAATCGGCGAGGATTCCGGCGGAATCATTGTTGATGATTTGGCGATTATCTTTAAGATGGAAAGCCACAATCATCCCTCACAGGTCGAGCCTAAACAGGGCGCAGCTACGGGAATCGGAGGAATTATCCGCGATATATTTACTGCCGGAGCCCGGCCGATTGCCTTAATGGATTCTCTGCGCTTTGGAGAGTTGAACAAGCCTTATAACCGTTATTTATTAAAGGGTGTGGTTGACGGAATACAGTTCTACGGTAACTGCGTCGGAGTGCCGACGGTAGGAGGAGAAATTTACTTTGAGGATGCCTATACCGGAAATTGCCTGGTAAACGTAATGTGCGTCGGCGTAGGCGACAAGAATAAACTTATGCGGGCCCGGGCAAAGGGTAAAGGCAACGCCATTATTTACGCCGGTGCTTCAACCGGCAGAGACGGTATCGGCGGCTGCAGCGTTCTTGCTTCGGCAGAGTTCGGCAAGGATGAGGAGAAAAGGCCGACCGTGCAGATAGGCGACCCCTTTATGGAGAAATGTTTAATCGAAGCGACTCTGGAGGCAATCGCCACGGGATATGTAGTGGGGATTAAGGATATGGGAGCGGCAGGCCTAACCTGTTCAACCAGCGAGATGGCTTCAAGCGGGGGCGTGGGAGTGACGGTGGACCTTAAGTATGTCCCGCGTCGGGAGGAGAATATGCAGCCCTGGGAGATAATGATGTCCGAGTCTCAGGAGAGGATGCTCCTCTGTGTAAAGAAAGGCAGGGAAAGAGTAATCAACAGGATTTTTTCCAGATGGGGATTAAACTCTGTGGTAATCGGCCGCGTAACCGACGATAATATGGTCAGGATAAAAGACAGCGGAAAGACCGTGGCTTGCATCTCGGCAGAAGCTTTAACCAGCCCGCCGATGTATGATATGCCTTATAGAGAGCCCGGATACGTAAAGGAAATCAGGAAATTAAACGTTAAGGCTCTTTGCCGGCCAAAAGATTATAATGCCGCACTTCTTAAAATTATGGCTTCTCCCACGATTGCAAACAAGCACTGGGTTTATGAACAATACGACCATATGGTTCAGACCAATACCGTGGTTCTGCCCGGGGCCGGCGATAGCGCGGTATTAAGGCTGAAGGGTTCAAATAAAGCAATAGCGGTAACCACGGATTGCAGCGGCCGCTATTGTTATCTCGACCCCTTTCGTGGCTCGCAGATTGCCGTAGCCGAGGCGGCAAGAAATTTAGTCTGCGTGGGCGCCCGGCCGGCAGCAATTACCGATTGCCTTAATTTCGGCAATCCTCAGAAGCCGGACCGGTTCTGGCAATTCAAGAATTGCGTGCAGGGCATAACGGATGCCTGCCGCAGCTTGTGTTTATCCGTTGTAAGCGGCAACGTATCTTTCTACAATGAAAATCCCCGCGGAGCGATTTATCCTACCCCCACAATCGGAATGATCGGCGTAATCGATGACTTAAGCAGGATAACCGCACAGGCTTTTAAGAGAGAAAACGAATTAGTTATACTTTTAGGTAAGTGCCTTGAGGAATTAGGGGGCAGCGAATATCTGAAGGTGATACATAAAAGGGTCTGCGGCCGGGCTCCGGGTTTAAATTTAGATTCGGAAGCAAGGCTGCAGAAGGCCGTGCTCGGGACGATTAAAAAAGGCCTGGTTAGCTCCGCGCACGATTGTTCCGAAGGAGGCCTGGCTGTAGCTTTGGCTGAATGCTGCGTTTCCCGGAAAGAGGCGATGTGTGGTGCGGATATCGACAACCTGCCGTCAAAAATCAGGCCGGACGCGTTGCTTTTCGGCGAGTCTCAATCGCGGATAATTATCTCGGCTCCTGAAAAATCTCTTAGCGGCATAAAGCAAATCGCCAAAAGGCATAAAATACCTCTGCGCGTAATCGGCCGGACCACAAAAAAAGCAAATCTGCGCATTCTCTCCTGCATCGACCTGCCGCTGGAGAAGCTTCATAACATCTGGTATAATTCTTTGGAATCGCTCTCAATTCCAAAGTAGAAGCTATGAAGAAGAAAATATTACTACTGCTCGTACTGGCTGTTTTTTTAACCTGGCCTGTTGGCTATGCCTTTTCCAACCAGCAAGCATCGGCCGAAGAGGCGTCGGGATATCCGATTGAAGGCTGGGTTTTCGGCGATGTTGTCGAGCTGGACCCGGAAAACGGGCAATTTATATTGACTTATTTTGACTACCGCGGCAGGGAAAAAGAGATGACGGTTAAGGTTGATGCCGAGACAAAATATGAGAACGTAAACGGATTTGAGGACATCAAGGCAGGCGATGCGCTTAGCGTTGATTATCTGATTACGCCCGAAGGCGAAGCCGTAGCTTTAAGTATCAGCGTAGAAAGATTGAAGGGCGCAAAGGAATAAATTATACCGAACGACTGAGGGGAGTGAGGAACGGATGAAAATCTTTATTGATACGGCTAAGATTGAAGAAATCAAAGAAGCGGCCAGCTGGGGCGTGTTGGACGGAGTAACTACCAATCCGTTTGCGGTGCTTGAGAGCCTGTTTAAGCATCCTTTAACCGAGAGCGGGATAAAGCGCTTCTTAGACGATTGGAGCAAGATTCCTAAGGCATAGTTCGTTGACTTAAAATTGCGGTCTGGTATAATGAGCGTAGAGGATAAATATAGAAGCCAAAAGAAGAGGAGGCATTGAATGCGCTTCGAGGCAAGAAGGTTCATAGGCGAGAAGCTAAAAGAGATAAAAACAGAGGTGGGCGATAAAGGAGCATTGGTGGCTACATCAGGCGGGGTTGACAGCATGGTTTGCGCCTTATTGGCTCATAAGGCATTGGGCAGGAAGGCGGCTGTAATTTTTATAGACGACGGCTTAATGCGCATAAGCGATGAAAAAAGAGTCAAGACAGAGCTTAGGCCTTTTGGCGTAAGCGTAAAAGTCATAAACGCAAAGAACGATTTCTTCAGGATGCTTAAAGGCAAGCAAGACCCCGAAGAGAAACGAAAGGCTTTTCGCCAGCTCTTTTACAAAACTCTAGGCAAGGCAGTTAAGCAAAATAAGGTTGATTGTCTTATTCAGGGCACGATTGCCGCGGACATTATCGAGACCAAAGGCAAAATCAAGACGCAGCACAATATCTTGGGGCAAATCGGCATCGACCCCAAGAAGCAATTCGGCTTTAAAGCCGTTGAGCCGTTGCGGGAAATTTTCAAATTCCAGGTAAGAGAAGTCGCAAAGCAGTTGGGATTCTCGCCCAGGGTTTACCGGCAAATGCCTTTTCCCGGGCCGGGGCTTGCCACCAGGATAGTGGGTGAAGTAACGCCCGCAAAAGTAAAGATTTTAAGAAAAGCCGTTGAGATAGTTGAAGAAGAAGTCAGGGGATTAAGGCCGTTCCAGGCATTCGCCGTTTTATTAAACGACAAAGCCACCGGAGTCAGGAAGGGCAAAAGGTCTTTCGGCAATATTATCGCAATCAGGTCTGTAGAGAGCAAAGACGCAATGACCGCATCCGTTAGCAAGTTGCCCTGGCCAGTTCTTGAGAGGATAAGGGACAGGATTATAAAACAGATTCCTCAGGTGGTCAAGGTTCTGTATGATATTACTCCCAAACCTCCGAGCACGATAGAATATATATAATGACTAAAAAGCAAAAAAAAGGAGCCAGTTCATATAAAAAGAAGATCGAGGCGCTTTCCAAGGTAAGCCAGACCATCACCTCGAATCTCTATCTGGAGGATATACTCAAACTGATTGTTATGGTGACTGCCGAGGTAATGAATTCAAAGATATGCTCGCTTCTTTTGCTTGACGAAGAAAAGGGCGAACTGGTCATCCGCGCTACTCAGAGCGTAAGCGATGCGTACAACAAGAAGCCGAATATTAAATTAGGCGAGGGTATCGCAGGGTTGGTTGCCAAGGATAACCGGCCGATTGCCGTCCTGGATGTCAGGAAGGACAGCCGTTACATAAACAGAGAAATTGCCCAAAAGGAGAATCTTTGTTCTCTACTGTCCGTTCCTCTGTGCGTCAAGGGCAAGGTAATCGGAACCTTAAATAGCTATACTTCAATCGGGCATAAATTCAGCAATGACGAGATAAATATCTTAACCTCAGTCGCCAATCAGGCGGCAGTGGCAATCGAAAATGCGAATCTGCTGTTAAAATCCAAGTTGATTGAGGAGGAGCTTAAGGCGCGCAAGGTTGTGGAGCGGGCAAAGGGGATTCTGATGGATTCGCAGGGCATAAGCGAGCAAGAGGCTTATAAGAAGATTCAGAAACAGGCAATGAATATGCGCCGGAGCATGCGTGAAATTGCCGAGGCAATCATCCTGGCTAAAGAATTGGAATGAAAAAATAAAAAATAACCTTGACAGGTTTAAATTTTATGATAAACTTTTAATGTAAGCACAGAGAAAGTGCTTTAAAGATTACAAGGGCGTTCGCAAGAACGCCTTTTATTTTTAGGACAATGGCGTTCTCCTGCCAAGGGAGTGGCAAGAGGACGCCTTTTTATTTTTTAGAAGGGTTTTTAGCCATGATTGACTCAAGAGACGAAAAATGGCTTAAAAAAGCATTTAAAGAGTGTTTCGGTAGTAAAAATTATAAGATTAATAAGGACAAAATGCTATTAGAAGGCTTTAGCATGCTTGTCCGAAATATGGTGAAGAATATAGAAGAGGAGCTTGCCGAAGCTCGAGCATTATGGCAGAGAAATCCAGAATCAGAAGAATTAAAACAGAGATTTGATTCGTTGGCAAGGTGCCTATTTTATCTTGAGAAGTATTGCCGGGAGAAAATAGAGCGCGAACTTAAAGAGTAATAAAGCATTGTAAAAAGAAGGGAGAGGGAAATGGCTAAAAGAACAAAAGAAGAGGTGTTAAAGATGGTAAAGGAGCAGGATGTCAAATTTATCAGATTATGGTTTACGGATATTTTAGGACAGGTTAAAAGTTTCGCCATTACCGATAGCGAGTTAGAGGGCGCATTAGAGAACGGTATGGGTTTTGACGGCTCATCGATTACCGGTTATCAGTCAATTGAGGAAAGCGATATGGTTGCCTTACCTGACCCAAATACATTCCAAATCATCCCATGGAGGCCGCAAGAGAAAAAGGTTGCCAGGATGATTTGCGATATATTAACGCCCGATAGAAAACCTTATGAGGGGGACCCCAGGTATGTCTTAAAGAGAGCCTTGGAGAGAATGAAGAAAATGGGATACGACCATTATTATCTTGGACCGGAATTAGAATATTTCTACTTTAAGAATAATACATCGAGTACGGACATATTAGATAAAGGTGGATATTTTGATTTAACCACTTTGGATGTAGCAAGCGATTTGCGCCGCGACACAATTTTTTCATTAGAGGCGATGGGAATTCCCATAGAGTACTCGCACCATGAAGTAGGCCCAAGCCAGCATGAAATCGATATGAGGTATGCGGATGCTCTGGATATGGCCGATTATGTTATTACCTACAGAGTTGTGGTAAAAGAAATAGCCCAGAAATACGGCGTATACGCTACATTTATGCCCAAGCCCCTGTTTGGCCAGAACGGAAGCGGGATGCATACACATCAGTCGCTTTTTAATGGCGATAGTAATACGTTTTTCTCGAACAGCGATAAATACAATCTAAGTGATGTAGCGAAAAAATTTATTGCTGGTCAACTAAGGCACGCCAAAGAAATGAGTGCGGTTTTTGCGCAGTGGGTAAACTCTTATAAAAGGCTTGTTCCAGGGTATGAGGCGCCGGTTTATATTGCCTGGTCTAAAAGAAATCGCTCAGCCCTGATTCGTGTTCCGGTTTACCACCCGGGCAAGGAAAAAGCTACCAGAGCTGAATTAAGATGTCCTGACCCAGCCTGCAATCCCTATCTTACCTTTGCCGTCATGCTTCATGCAGGATTAGAGGGAATAGAGAAGGGATATAAACTTGCTGAGCCAATGGAGAAGAATCTGTATCACTTGTCTAGTGAAGAGAGAAAAGAACTTGGTATTGAGTCTTTGCCTGATAGTTTAGGTGAAGCGGTTCTTATTACCGAACAAAGCCAACTAGTTAAAAAGGCATTAGGAGAGCATGTTTTTAGCAGATTCATCGAATTAAAGAAAAGCGAGTGGGAGGATTATCGCATTCAAGTGACGAAGTACGAACTTGATAACCTGTTGCCAATACTTTAACAATTACGTAATCGCGGTACAAGTTAGAAGTTGTAGAGAAACCGATGATTGAGGCTGCTTTAGAGCGGACCGATGGTAATCAGTTTAAGGCAGCGCGGCTCTTAGGCATAAATCGCAATACGCTGCATGCAAAGATTAAGAAGTTAGGGATTGAGGTTAGAAGATGGAAAAGGCTATAAGCGGTTGCGCTATAGTGGGAATAATGGACCAGAGCGGCAGGCGATTCTCCGGTTGCGAGATTATTACATCAATTGCCCGTATGCGCGAACGAGCCAATGGCTTAGGAGGGGGTTTTGCTGCATATGGAATATACCCGGAGCATAAAAGAGACTGGTGTTTTCATATGATGTTTGAGAATAAAACCGCTATGGTCGAGATGGAAGAGTATCTTCGGGAAAATTATAAAATTATAAAGGATGAAATTATACCTACAACTGAGATTGAGGCTATAAGATATAGGCCGCTTCTCTGGAGATATTTCCTGCAGCCCTTGGAGGAAAAAAGAAAGCTGCATTATGATATAACCGAGGAGGATTATGTGGTTAAGACAGTAATGGAGATAAATACAAAGATTTCCGGAGCATTTGTCGCCTCAAGCGGTAAGAATATGGGCGTATTTAAGGGGGTTGGTTATCCGGAAGATATAGGAAGGTTTTATAAATTAGAGGATTACGAAGCTTATACCTGGACAGCCCACGGAAGATTTCCTACTAACACGGTTGGCTGGTGGGGCGGAGCGCATCCCTTTGGACTCTTGGATTGGTCGGTTGTGCATAACGGAGAGATTTCCTCTTATGGAATTAATAAAAGATTTCTCCTAAATTACGGATACATCTGCGCATTTTTTACCGATACCGAGGTTATGACCTATCTTTTTGACCTTCTGGTTAGAAAGCATAAACTTTCTTTTGAAATAGTAGCTGATATATTAGCTGCTCCTTTTTGGGATGAGATAGAGAGACAGCCTCAGGCAAAAAGAGAATTTTTAAAGTTGTTACGCGTTATTTATGCAAGCGCATTGATTAATGGTCCTTTTAGTGTGGTGGTAGCAAATACAGATACCCTGGTTGGACTAAATGATAGGATTAAGTTAAGGCCATTGGTAGCTGCAACCTCTGGTGAGAGGATATTTATAGCATCTGAGGAGTCGGCAATCAGAGAGGTTTGTGCAAATCCAGATAGGGTATGGATGCCCAAAGCAGGAGAGCCGGTTATAGGAAGACTTAAAATCAGTAGTTAGTAGGTAGCAGATAGGGATTAGGGAAAAGCGAATTTGGCATCTAATAACTGACAACTGAGAACTTACAACTAACCGAGCGTAGCAGCGAGGTTAATATGGCTAAAAGACCTGTACCAACTGAATTTATCATTGAAAGAGACGACCAAAAATGCATTGCCTGTCAGGCTTGCGTAAGGATGTGCTCTAATGACGTACATTCTTATGATGAACAGACTGAAACGGTAACATCCGACAGCGCAAAATGCGTGGGGTGCCATTTCTGCGAAGCCATTTGCCCTACCGGAGCAATTACAATCAGGCGCAATCCTTCAGAATTCAAGCTAAATTCTAACTGGGATGCGCAGGCGATTAAAAATATAACCAAGCAGGCTGAAACAGGGGGAGTGCTTCTAACCGGGATGGGCTCAGATAAGCCCTATCCTATATATTGGGACCACATTTTACTTAATGCTTCACAGGTTACCAACCCTTCGATTGACCCATTGCGCGAGCCAATGGAACTGCGTACCTATATCGGGAGGAAGCCGGATAGAATCCAGCTCACAGCTTGCAGTTCACAGCTCGCAGAAGAAAATAAAGTACTGTCAACTGTGAACTGTGAACTGTCAACTAAACTAAGTCCGCAACTTAAATTAGAGACACCGATTCTATTCAGTGCAATGAGCTATGGCTCAATCAGCCTTAATGCCTGTAAGTCTTTAGCCAGGGCAGCAGCCCAAATGGGCACTTTTTATAATACCGGTGAAGGCGGTTTGCACAAGGACTTATATGCTTATGCTCCCAATACCATTGTTCAGGTTGCCTCAGGAAGGTTCGGAGTACATAAGCAATATTTAGAAGCCGGGGCTGCTATTGAGATAAAGATTGGCCAGGGTGCTAAGCCGGGTATTGGCGGTCATTTACCGGGCGAGAAGGTAACAGAAGAGATTAGTCAGACCAGGATGATACCGGAGGGCACGGATGCCTTATCTCCTGCGCCACACCACGATATTTATTCTATAGAGGATTTGAAACAGCTTATATATGCTTTAAAGGAAGCTACGCGGTATAAAAAGCCCGTGGGGGTGAAGATTTCCGCAGTGCATAATGTTGCCCCTATTGCTTCGGGGATTGTAAGGGCTGGCGCAGATTTTGTGGCTATAGACGGCCTGCGCGGAGGGACGGGTGCTGCGCCGACAATGATCAGGGATAATGTGGGTATTCCCGTTGAGCTGGCAATTGCGGCGGTGGACAGCCGCTTAAGAGAAGAGGGAATCAGGAATCAGGCCTCGTTAATTGCAGCCGGGGGTTTCAGGAATAGCGCAGATATTATCAAGGCAATAGCCTTGGGTGCAGATGCTGTTTATATCGGCACCGCGGCTTTAGTGGCAATGGGTTGTAATCTTTGTCAAAAATGTTATACCGGAAAGTGCAATTGGGGCATTGCTACTCAAGACCCATATCTGACTAAAAGATTGAATCCTGAAATTGGCACACAGAGATTGGTAAATCTGTTAAGGGCCTGGAGCTTCGAGATAAAAGAGATGCTGGGGGGGATGGGAATAAACGCAATTGAGAGCTTAAGAGGAAACCGGCAGCAACTTCGGGGCGTAGGGTTATCCGATACAGATTTAAAGCTACTGGGAATAAAGCCGGCAGGGGAGGCTTGGTAAATTCAGGATTAAGTGGTAAGTTATAAGAATTAAGTAATGAATGGAAAAACTTAATCCCTAATTGATAAGGAATTCAAAATGAAGAAGATATTGATAAGGGAAGAGTATTGTATGGGCTGCAGGATTTGCGAAATCCATTGCGTTGTCCAGCATTCAAAATCAAAGGATATTATCAAGGTTTATAAAGGCGAGGGCGCCAAACCACTGTCTAGGGTTATAGTGGAAGAAAGAGGCCACGTTTCCTTTGCCCTGCAATGCCGGCATTGCGAGGATGCGCCCTGCCTTGAGGCTTGTATTACCGGCGCAATGTACCGGGATAAGAAAACCGGCGCGATTTTATGCGATGAGGATAAATGTGTGGGTTGCTGGATGTGCATTATGGTTTGCCCTTTTGGGGTAATATTAAGGGATGTTCAGGGAAAGAAAGTTGCCTCAAAGTGCGATTTATGCATAGGCGAAGAGATTCCGGCTTGTGTCAAGAATTGCCCTAATGAGGCAATAGTCTGTGAGGGGAAATCATGAAGAAAGAAATGTCCGCCGGAGACGGATCCGCCTGCGGCGGAAGATACGTAATCATCGGTAATTCTGCCGGCGGCATTGCTGCAGCAGAAGCTATTCGCGAATACGATAACAAGAGCAAGATTACAGTTATATCCGATGAGCCGTATTGTAATTATTCAAGGCCATTGATATCTTATCTTTTGGGCAAAAAGATTAATCGGGAGGGTCTGCCTTACCGCTCAAGGGAATTCTATAAACAGAACCGAATAGATTTACAGTTGAATAAGAAAGCCACTGGGTTGGATTTGAGAAATAAAAATGTCTTAATTGGCAAGGAAAAGATAAAATTTGATAAGCTGCTTATAGCTGTTGGCGGAACGCCGTTTATGCCTAAGATAAAAGGCTCCAACATTAATGGGGTATTTACCTTTACTAAGTTGGCTGATGCCGAGAGAATTGAGAAGTATATTAAGGTAAATAGAGCAAAACAGGCAGTGGTTATCGGCGGAGGTTTAATCGGTCTTAAGGCAACAGAAGGGTTGGTAGAGCTGGGGATTAAGGTGACTATCGTAGAATTAGCGGATAGAATTTTATCTTCTACCTTTGATAAAAAGGCATCGGGCATAATCGAGGGAGCTTTAGAAAAAATCGGCTGTAAGTTGATTACTAATAATACGGTTGAAAAATTCACAAATTCACAAAGTCGCAAAGTCACCGGTGTAATATTAAAGGATAAAAAAGAAATAAAATGCGATATGGTAATTGTTGCCATCGGGGTCAGGCCAAATATAGAATTAGTAAGGAATACGCCGATCGAAACAAATAAAGGGATAATAGTGGATAATTTTACGCAGACAAATATTAAAGATATATATGCCGCAGGTGATTGTTGCGAACTCAAAGATAAGAATGAACTTATAGCTATTTGGCCTGTGGCCGTACGGCAGGGAAAGATTGCTGGCTATAATATGGCCCTTCGTCCGAATTCATCTAGAGAGAAATCAAGGGACTCAGGGCAGGCGGGAACAAGAAGACAATATTCAGGCAGTTTGGTAATGAATTCAGTAGAGTTGTGCGGAATTCCAACTATTTCGGTAGGGCAGACTAATCCTGAAGGAAATGGCTCCCAAATTTTAGAGTACTTCAATAAAGAAAAATCTGTATACAAGAAGATTGTTTTACAAAATGGGAGGATTGTAGGAGTTATTCTTGTGGGCGATATAGAATGGGCAGGGATTTATACCGGCTTGATTAAAGATAGGGTTAATGCAGAGAGTTTTAAAGAATGTCTTTTAAGGGATGACTTTGGATTGATTAGTTTGCCCAGCGACTACAGGAAGCATCTTGTCCAAGAGGTCTCGGTGATAATATGAGAATCGATGCAAAGGGAATGCACTATCAAGAACTTAACCGGTTAATCCATCAGGCAGTCGGAGGGAATAGCAAGGAAATTACCTTAGATAACGTAAATGGTCAACGCTACATCGGCGGGGGTTTATCCGGCAAGGTAAAAATTACCATTAATGGAGTGCCGGGCAATGATTTAGCTGCGTTTATGGACGGGCCTACTGTTGTGGTTAATTCCAATGCCCAGGACGGAATCGGCAATACCATGAATGCCGGCAAGATTATAGTGCACGGCAGCGCAGGGGATATTGTGGGTCATTCCATGCGGGGCGGAAAGATTTTTATTAAAGGCGACGTTGGTTACCGGGTCGGCATTCATATGAAGGCTTATAAGGAATTATATCCGGTGGTAATTACCGGCGGCTCGGCAGGAGATTTTCTGGGAGAGTATATGGCAGGCGGAATGATTATTGTCCTGGGGTTGAGCGCAGCCGAAGGCGGTAATAGCGATTCTCAGCCGATAGTGGGTAATTATATTGGAACAGGTATGCACGGCGGAGCCATATTCATTCGCGGCATAATCCAGGATTATCAATTGGGAAGAGAGGTTAAGGCCGAAGGGCTGGATAAGGAAAACCTTGGTGAAATAGAGGCTTACCTGAAAGAGTATTGCGATGAATTTTCTTTAGACTTCGACCGGCTCGTAAAGAAAAAATTTTTTAAATTATCCCCCCATTCAACCCGCCCCTACGGCAGACTCTACGCATATTAAAGGGACACCCTTTGAGTCAATCCCTGCCTGCCGGCAGGCAGTGGTGTCCCTTAGTCTTTTTTATGGTATAATAAATTATTATGAAGGATACGGAATACGACGTAATTGTAGTCGGGGCAGGGCACGCCGGTATTGAGGCTGCCTTAGCTTGTGCGCGGATGGGATGCTGGAGCCTTCTGGTTACTCTTAGCAGGGATAAGATTGGGTTTATGTCCTGCAACCCGGCAATCGGCGGAGTCGGAAAGGGTCAACTGGTCAAGGAGATTGACGCTTTGGGAGGGCAGATGGCCCAGGCCGCAGATGCCTGCGGAATACAGTTTCGAATACTCAATGCCTCAAAAGGGCCGGCGGTCTGGTCATCGCGCGCACAGGTTGACAGAAGGAAGTATTGCCTGTATATGCAGCAGGTTATAATGAACCAGGAAAATCTTGAGGTTCTTGAAGCCGAGGCAACCGGGTTGCCGATAAGAAACGGCGTGATTAAGGGAGTCAAGACCGATAATGCGGGCGAATTATCGGCAAAGGCGGTGATAGTCGCTCCGGGGACCTTTTTGAACGGCCTGATTCACATTGGTATGAGGAGTTTTCCCGGCGGCAGAATCGAGGAAGGAAAGACTGCCGGCAGCCTAGCTGAGTCATTGCGGGATTTGGGATTCAGAATCCTGCGTTTTAAGACCGGAACCTGTGCACGCTTGGACGGCAGGACAATCGATTTCTCCAACCTCCGCGTTCAAAACGGCGATGAACCTCCCCGGCCGTTTTCTTTTACCACCAAAGAATTAAATGTTAAACAAGTCCCCTGTTGTGTTACTTACACTAATGAGAAAACACATCAGATTATTCGCGATAATTTAGACCGCTCTCCCCTTTACAGCGGAAAGATTATCGGAACAGGCGTTCGCTACTGCCCCTCGCTTGAGGATAAGGTAGTTAAGTTTCCTCACCACGAGCGTCATCAGATATTTCTTGAGCCGGAGGGGCTGGGCACAGACGAATTCTACCCAAATGGACTTTCCACCAGTTTGCCTGAGGATGTGCAGGATGATTTTATCCATTCTATTCCTGGACTGGAGAATGTGAAGATTAATCGTTATGGTTATGGCATAGAGCACGACGCCGTTGATTCAACCCGGCTTCTGCCAACGCTGGAGACGAAGCAGATTCGAAACTTGTATTTAGCCGGACAGATAAACGGCTCAACCGGTTATGAGGAGGCAGCTGCGCAGGGTTTAATTGCCGGGATAAACGCCGCTTTAAAAGTAAAAAATAAATCAGCTTTAATCTTGGACAGAAGCACAAGTTATACCGGGGTTCTTATTGACGATTTGGTAACCAAGGGCACAGAGGAGCCTTACCGGATGTTTACCTCGCGGGTTGAGTACCGCCTAATTCTGCGCGAGGATAATGCGAACCTGCGTTTAAGAAAATTTGGATTCCAGGCGGGATTAGTGAGCAAGGAGATATATGAAGAGAGCCTGAAGAATCAGGAGTTAATAGATGCCGGAATGAAATATCTTAAAGAAAATGCCATAACCCACAACGGCAGGAAGATTACCTTGTACCAGTATCTTAAGAGGCCGCAGGTAAGGATTAGAGACATCTTGGTTGACTTTCACTTTCAGGCTCCTGCCGAGGTCCTCAGCGTAATAGAGACCGAAGTGAAATATTCCGGATTTATCCGGCGACAGCTTTCCGAGGTAAGGAATTTCCGGCACCTGGAGAAGGTAAGGATTCCCCTTGATTTGGATTACTCCAGAATCCCCGGTCTATCTTCCGAGATAAAAGAGAAGCTTTTGCGATTCAAGCCGCTCAATCTGGGGCAGGCAAGTAGAATCTCCGGGGTAACCCCGGTAGCCATTACTATATTAATGGTATATCTTAAGAAGAATCAGAAATGAAAAAAGACCAGGACAGATACTACAAATTTTCCCGGTACTTAAAAGAGCGCTTCGGCTGCCGCGTATATAAGGTAAGCATCGACGCTGGATTTTCCTGTCCTAATAAAGACGGAAGATTAAGCAAGCAAGGGTGCATCTATTGCGATAACAGCGCATTCAGTTTTAACACCCGCATCTGTCCCGGCCCCATAGAACATCAGATTCGGGAGGGCATAAATTTCGGCAGGAAGAGATACGGTGCAGAGAAATTTATAGTTTACTTTCAGGCATACACCAATACCTATGCGCCTTTGGATGTCCTGAAACAAACATACGATACGGCAACAAGATTCGGGAATGTGGCAGGCATTGCCATCGGCACGCGCCCGGACTGCGTCGATGAGCAGGTTCTGGATTTAATAGATAGTTATACCAGCGATTATGAGGTCTGGATTGAGTATGGTCTGCAGAGCATACACAGAAAAACTCTGCAGTTTATAAACAGAGGCCATTTATATGAGGATTTTCTTAAGGCGGTAGAGTTAACCAGAAAGAGGCCAAAGATAAAAATATGCGCGCACGTAATTATCGGGCTTCCGGAGGAAACCGGTAGGGATATCCTGGAGACGGCAGGAGAAATGAGCCGCCTTAAATTAGAAGGGATAAAAATTCATCCCCTCCATGTAATTAAAGGAACGAAATTGGAGGAATTCTTTAATAAGGGTTTGTATAAACCGATGCAGCTGGATGATTACGTAGGGTTAGTCGCAGATTTTCTGGAGCATCTTTGGCCGAATACAGTAATCCAGAGAATAACCGCAGACTGTCCCTCGCAGCTGCTTGCGGTCCCCCGCTGGATTCTTAATAAGAACCAGGTCATCAGAGAGATAGAATCCGCCCTCTCAATAGAAGACAAATTTCAAGGCAGGCTCTATAAAGAATAACGCCGTATATAAATTTCTTGACAAAATCTTAATTTATGATATTTTAGCCTGAAGACAAAGGTGTCTTTTGTGGTATAATACTGCAAGGGACACCTTTTGTTTTAGGTACGCTTGCTTAATAATTAAGCATAAGTTGCGCAAAAAATAAACAAGAGGAACCATAACAATAATCGAATGATTCAGCTTAATCAGATATTAAGAGACCGGGAAGGTAAATCCTGCGAGTTGATTGAGGTATTGCAGGATGTTCAGGAATCTTACAACTATCTTCCTGAGCAGGTATTAAGGGCGGTTTCAGAGAGGCTTAAGGTGCCAATAATTGAAGTATTCAGGGTAGCTAATTTTTACAAGGCATTTACCCTTAAGCCGCGCGGAAAACACCTGCTTACGGTGTGTATGGGAACTGCCTGTCATGTAAGGGGTGCGCCTAAATTCCTGGACGAGGTATTAGGTCAACTTAATGTCAGGCCGGGTGAGACTACAGAGGACGGCGAGTTTACGGTAGAGACGGTTAATTGCTTAGGTGCTTGTGCCTTGGGTCCGATAGTGGTTTTGGACGGTAGATATTATGACCATATGACTGCCGGGAAATTGCGCGCCTTGATACAGG
>JBDRMR010000008.1:0-7383 GCA_043812035.1 Candidatus Omnitrophota bacterium | reverse complement strand
TTTGCCGGACTGTACAAGCTCTTCCTGGGCTTCTTTAAGCTTGCGGTAAGCCTCTGTCAACTCGTTCTCCGCTTTCTTGCGCTCGGTGATATCGCGGGCATTAATCACAATGCCGTTTATCTTTGGGTCTTCGAGGAGGTTATTGGCAACAAATTCCATATAAGCGTACTGCCCGTTTGCGCGGAGAACGCGAAAAATAACACTAATATTAACCCCCGGCTGCTGAGTTAAATTCGCAAGGACATCCTGAGTGGGCGCAACATCTTCGGGATGGAAATAAACAAATTCGCTCTTGCCTATCATTTCCTCCGGCTTATAGCCCAGGATTCTTTCTACCGATGGGCTTATGTAGCGTATTACGCCATCGGCATCAAGAATGAGAATGATATCGGAAGAATTTTGAATTAGAGAACGGAAACGCTCTTCGCTTGCCCGCAACGCCGCCTCCACTCTCTCTTTCTCCTTTTTTGCCTCATATCTCTCTATAGTCCTTTGGATTATTACGGGCAGCGTGTCTTCGTATGATATGTCTTTAACTACGTAGTCATAAGCTCCCTGTTTCATTGCTTCCACGGCTATCTTTTCGTTGCCCGAGGAAGTAATCACAATAAAAGGCAGGTCCTTTCCTCTGCCTTTTATTTCTTTCAGTATATCCAGGGCGTTTAATTCGGACATGCGGTAATCGCAAAGAATGACATCATAGTCATGGCTGAAGATTTTATTTAAGCCTTCTTTGGCGTCGCTTGCGCAATCCAGCTGATAGCTATTATCGGCTCTTTGCAGAATTCTTTTAGTAAGCAGAATGTGGTCCGAGTTATCCTCGATAAGAAATATCTTAATAGGCATAATTGCCGGTCTTACACATTATTATTGGGGGAATCCACATTTAACAATCCCCAATACAAACCTATCACTTTAACCGCTTCCACGAATTTCTCGAACTCAAGCGGCTTCTGTATAAAACTATTACAGCCGTAGTTATAGCCCTTTACTATGTCTTCGTCCCTTCTGGATACGGTAAGGACCACGATGGGAATTCTTTTAAAATCGGGGTTCTGTTTTATTTCCTTTAATACGTCCAGGCCGTTGACCTTGGGCAGGTTAAGGTCTAAAAGTATCAATCCCGGCTTGGGGCTGGTAGCTGTATCCTGATACTTGCCTCGGTGATACAAAAAATCCAGGGCTTCTTGTCCATCTCTTACTATCCAAAGCTTATTGATTATTCTTGCCTCCTTCAGCGCTCTTTGGGTTATCTGTATGTCGTCAGGATTGTCCTCGACCAGCAATATCTTTATCAGCCTTGCCACTTCGCCCATTTCTCCCCCTTCTGGATAGAATATCTTCTTTTTTGTCTTATCGCTCCTGCCCTTCCTGTTTATCTAAGGCGTTCTTAAGCTCGGTTTCGGTTATCAATTTTCTCTCTATCAGAATCTGGCCAATCTTCTTCTTATCTGAAATCGATCTCTTTTCTTTAGGAATAGTAAAGTAGAATACGCAGCCGCCGCCTACTTCCGACTCCACCCAGGCCCTGCCTCCGTGCATCTCAACTATTTTCTTTACTATTGTCAGGCCCGCGCCGGTGCCTTCGTATTCCTCTCTCTTGCCTAATCTCTGAAAAATTTCAAAAATCTTTTCAAAATATTGTTTCTCTATACCGGGGCCGTTGTCCTTGACGTAGAATCTATGGTAAATACCTTCCGGGCTTGAGCCGATTTCTATGCGGGGGTCCGGCTTATCGTTAAACTTAATGGCGTTTGAAATTAAATTAACAAATACCTCCGCAATCCTGACGGGGTCACAGAATATTCTCGGCAATTCATTCCGGATAATTATTTCGGCGTTCTTTTGCTTTATAGAATATTCGAGAATAAGTTTAACCTCATTTATAATTTCTTCTGCTTGAACCTCCTCATACGGGCTTTTCCTCCTCTCGATACGCGAAATCTCGAGAAGGTCCTCTATCAACGCCTGCATCCTGGCGGCGTTAGCCCTTATCCGCTTAATGTAATTTCTGCCTTCTTCGTCCAATTTTGTTTTATAATCGTCTTCTATGAATTTTGAAAAGGCATTCATGCTTCTGAGCGGCTCTTTTAAATCATGCGAGACTATATAGGTAAAATCATCCAGCTCCTTATTGGCGGTTTCAATCTGTTCGGTATAATCCTTTAATTCCTCTTCTGCCTTTTTGCGCTCGGAAATATCCCTGGAAGACTCTATCACCTGGACTACCCGCCCTGTGTCGTCAAAAATAGGGTCAGCGTGCACTTCTATTATTGCCCTATTGCCCTCTTTGTCGTAATGGATATGCTCCCTGCGCACCGGTTTCCCCGTCCGAAGCACTTCTTTTAAAGAACACGCATCCAGGCCTTCGCAAGGCTTCTGCGTATTATGGGTAAGTTCGTAGCAATATCCTCCCTCGGTTATTCCCCTTTTCCTGGCGGCTTCGTTAGCTAACGCTATGGTATAATCGGGGTTTATCACGTAAAACGGGTCTTCAAGAGAATTGATAACCCTTTCAATAAAACCTTTCTGCCTCCTTATTTGTTCTTCCGCCTGTTTGCGCTCGGCTATGTCTCTTTTTAATTGCTCATTAAGAATTCTTAATTCAGAAGTGCGCTTTTCTACGGTTATTTCCAAATCTTCTTTTGCCTTCCGCAGCGCCTCCTCCATCTGCTTTTTCTTAAAAAATCCGGGTATCTCGTACCCCGTAACCCTCTTCGCTAATTCCGGCTCTCTTCCTAAATACTCTCTAATATAGCCTGCTATCTTCGAAGGATGCGCCATTATAAATCTGCACGCCTCGTCTCCTTTTGCCTGACATAATATTTCCGAAGCGACTAACGTTACTCCGAAGCTTTCTTCGCACCAGCCCGAGGAATAACCCGCGTTCATCACGCAGACGGGAAAATCGCTCTTCCTTGCCGCCTTACCCCAGGCGTCAGACTCGAATGAAAATGGATGGTCATAAATAAGATAGTAATTTTCGTCCGGAGATGGCTTTGATTCCGGAAAAATTTCCACAAAAGCCCATCCCGAATGCGAAAAATGTATCGGCCCTGCCGAGAGCTTTTCAATGGGCTCATTCAGATTCATTTTTTTATGGAAATTTTTGGCGTCAGCCTTGCCGATGGCGTGGGCTATATCGAAAAGGATGCTCCTGGCAACATTTATTGCTTCTTCTTCTCCCTCATTTTTATATAGATTTTTTACCGTATCGAAGAAATCCACGGACATAGAAGCCGCCCTTACGAGGATATAGCGCTCGCCGGATATCTCAATAGCGCCTCTCGACGCATCTTCTTTTTTTTCGCTGAAATATTTTCTTACGAATCCCTGGGCTTTTTGAAATACCGGCTCAAACTGCTTAGGAACCTTAACCGTATCTAACATTGTTCGATTAAACAAGATTTAAATAGATATTATCTCCGTTTTCTATAATGATTTTTTCTTTTGTATTCTTGTTAATAAGTTCTATTCTTTTAGAAATCATTGCATCTTCGCCCAATAAATAACTAATGCTCGTATCGATAGCGAACGCAATATTTTTTAATGACTTGAGAGAAGGTATCGCTATGTTTCTCTCGACTTGTGAAAGAAAGGATATGGTAATGCCTGATTTTTGAGCTATTTCTTTTTGGCTCAGCCCGGCGCGGCAGCGGATTTGTCTTATTCTATCTCCGAGGGTCATTTGTATCCCGAGTGTTTGCGTTGCCGGTATTGCGACGGCGTAAGCCCGGTAATTTTCTTGAACATCTTCATAAAAGAATCGGGATTTTGATATCCTACCGCATAGGCAATCTGGCTTATGCTGTAATTATGCTTCCTTAATAATTCCTTAGCCGCTTCAATCCGCAAGCCTACCCTGAATTCGTTAAAACCCTTGCCTGTTTTTTCTTTAAATAATCGGCTAAAATATTTTGGGCTCAAATATGACATCTGTGCCACATCCCTTAAGTGCAGGGATTTATTGAGATTCCTTTCTATATATTCTTTTGCCTTTCCGATTTTTCCGTGTGCGCCGCGGCGCCTGAACTGGAACGAAATATTCCTTTTGCTTTCCAGCAACCTTTCAATAACCTCCTTAGTCTGTTTTATATCAAACGGTTTTTCAATGAATTCGTCGGCGTCCGCCCTCAACGCCTCGATGACAATGTCTTTTGAACCGTATCCGGTAAGCATGGCGACTTTAAGCCCGGGATTTATCTTCTTAATCTCTTTTACCAATTGAATACCGTTTAGGCCGGGCATTACTACATCTAAGACTACCAGGTCAATATCATTGGGTCTCTTTAAAATACTCAACGCTTCATCTCCGCTGGCGGCAGAAACTATCGAGTATTCGTCTTCGAAAGCCATCATAAAAGCTTCTCTGACTATCTTCTCGTCATCTACCAGCAATATCTTTTCTCCCGCCATTATTTAGCAATGGTACAAAATTATTCAATGGAAGTAAATGGTTTAAATCCCCTTTTTACTGTCCTGTTTCCACTAAAACAAAGCCTCTTCGATTATTATTGCTTTCTAAGGTAGGTTGGCAAAAACTTAAGCTGCTCTCTATACTTGGCTACGGTGCGGCGGGCGAGTCGAATCCCTTGACTTCTTAAAATCCGTGCTATCCTCTCGTCGCTTAAAGGCTTTTTCGGGTCCTCTGTGTTGATGAGATTTTCGATTCTTGCCTTTATATTTTTTGACGAACGCGGCCGGGAATTATCGTCTTTTATTCCGCCGTCGAAAAAATACTTTAATTCGAAAATACCTGCGGGAGTCTGAATATATTTGCCGGCAATAGCTCTGCTAACCGTTGATTTGTGTAAACGCAAAATATCGGCTACATCTTTTAATTGCAGCGAATTTAAATGCAGAGGGCCTTTGTCCAAAAATTCCCTCTGCAGGACGATAAGGCATTCGATTATCCTCCTGATGGTCTCCTGCCTGCGGTTGACGGCTTTTATCAGCCAGAGCGCCGAACCGAGCCTTTCTTTCAGGTATTTCTTGGCCGGCCCGGGTATATTATTTCCGTTAAGCATTCTTTTGTAAAAGGGGTTAATCCTCAGGCGCAGCTCATTGGCGTTGCTTTCGATAATGAAATCGCCGTCCGCTTTTCTCAATATCATATCCGGAATTATGTTTGTCGCCTCGCGGTGGCCGAAATTCCTTCCCGGCTTTGGTTCCAAACAGGCTATTTTATCCCTTGCTTGTTTTATCTCCGATACGGAGATGCCTAATCTCCTGGAAATTTTCTCATATCTTTTCATCTTCAAATCAAAAAAATGATTTTTTATTATTAGACTTGCCAAATAACTGTCCTCGCCCTTCGCTTTAAGTTGAATAAACAGGCATTCCTCCAAGTCTCGCGCCCCCACGCCCGGAGGGTCAAATTCTTGAATAATAGAAAGCATCCTCTCTGCCTGCCCGGCTTCGGCCCCAAGCATTGCTGCAATCTCGTTTAAGGAAGTATGCAAATACCCGTTATCGTCGAGATTGCCGATAATCATCTCGCCGATTTTTTGCTCGCTCTCGGACAAATTTAATATCCTCAATTGTCTGAACAAATGCTCGGCGAGAGTTACCGGCTTCGTCAAAAGACTCTCCAGGAAATCCTTGTTTTTTTGAAACTGGCTGCCGCAGCCCTGCTCTGCGTCTTCAAACTCGTCATCTGCCCGCGCGACGAGTCTATCGATTTCCTCGCCCGATTTCATTTCCCCTTCGCATTCGGGATTTTCTCTCTCCAATAAAGGATTCTCGGTCAACTCCCTGTCCAGAAAATTTTTCAGCTCTAAAAGAGGCATCTGCAGGATATTGATAGCCTGCTTTATCTGCGGAGTTAACCTCAAACGCGGAGCAACCTCGGGTCTTACGTTAATCTCATTTTCTAATCTTATCTGCGGCGCTAATTTCATAAAATCTTCTCATCTTCTAATCTTTGGGCGGCGTAGAATCTATGGGCAGCCTTACGGTAAAGGTCGCCCCCCGGCTCGATTCGCTTCTTAGCTCGATATCGCCGCCGTGCTGCTGGATAATATTTCTGCTTATTGCCAGACCCAATCCCATGCCATCGGCCTTGGTGGTATGAAAAGGGTCGAATATTTTCTCGAAAGACTGCGCGGAAACTCCTATGCCGGTGTCCTGGACCCTGATTTCTAAATTCCCGGCTTTTTGTCCGCTTTTACCGTCTTGGATAGCCGCAGACAAAGTCAACGAGCCGCCGCCGGGCATAGCGTCAATGGCATTGGTGACCAGATTTATAAATACCTGCTTGAGCTTCTGGCTGTTACCCTGAATATGGGGTAAATCCTCTTTGATATTTAAGTCTATTTTTATGTTGCTTTGAGCCGCCTTCTCCTCAATCAAATAATGTATGTCCTTTATCAACTCGGCAATGTTTACCCTGGTTAACGGCAAATCAATCTTTGCGCCCCGCGAGAAATCGGATAAATCCTGCAGCATTGTTTTCCATCGCTCGAGTTCCTGAGGCACGGTTCTGGCAAATCTTTCCACGAACTTTTTATCTTTGTGCTTCTTTGGAAACAAGCCGACGAATGTATTTACCATTACCAGAGAATTCTTTAGTTCGTGCACGATTGCCGCAGCCGCCTTCCCGACAATGGAGAGCCTTTCGGACGCTTTGGCTCGTTTGAGTTCATCAATCATATTATTAAAGGAGCGTATCAATGCCCCTAACTCGTCTTTTCTTTTTGAATGGATGTATTCGTCCAGCTTTCCCTGAGATACCTGCTTTGTCGCCTTGGCTAAAGCCTTAATCGGTCTGACCAGCGCCTTGGCCAATAAAATACTTACGATGATTGCGAGCAACTGGCTTAAAATTATCAAAATCCATGAATTCACCTTCATCGTCCATAAGTAAGCAAAGGCTTCGCTTGCCGATTGCTCTACTACAACGCCCCAATCCAGACCGGGGACGGGAGCGAAAGAGCTGATTTGCTTTTGCCTATTTTCGTTTAAATACTCAATGCTTCCGTATTTCCCGCTAAGAGCCGCCTTAATAACTTTATCCGGAAGAATATCCTCATTTGACAAAATTTTTTTCTTATCCGGGTGGGCAATTAAAATCTCCTTGTCGGAAACAACGTATGCCATTCCGGTTTTATTAAATCTTATCCTATCGACGATATCCCACATTCCTCTTAAGTTTATCTCGGCATACAGAACCCCGCTAACTCTGCCCAGTCTCTCTATGGGAACCGCCAGTTCCATAGAAGGCATACGATTGTCTTTGATATAAATATCGGACATATAAAATTTACCGGCCGCGGCATCGATAAAACCGGGTTCGCCGGCTCTGTCTTTTAATCCGCTGCCCAGCTCTGAGGTGGCTATTTCCATCCCCTGTTTATTAATCGAAGAAATCCTGCTGAATATAGG
>JBDRMR010000007.1:0-7022 GCA_043812035.1 Candidatus Omnitrophota bacterium | reverse complement strand
ATTATTAAAATTTTGCTGATTTGTTTTGTTGGCCTGATATTGGTTCTGGCTGCAGGCGCGGTTATTTTTATCAAGACGTTTGACGTCAACCGCTACAAGCCGCAAATCAAAAGCCTCGCAAGCAGGGCGCTGAACCGCAAGGTTGATTTTGAAAGAGCGAACCTGGGCATTTCATTAAAGCAGGGCATCAGCTTAAAGCTCAACAACCTGGTTATCGCAGACGACCCCGCATTCCAGAAGGATAATTTCCTGACCGTCAAAGAGGTTTCTCTGGGCATTGACGCGCTCGCTTATCTTTTTCAAAGGAAGGTAGATGTCCCGAACGTCCTGGTTGATTCGGCCTACATTACAATAATCCGGCAAAAGGACGGAAGCCTCAACGTCCAGACCATTGCAAAACCGGCGCAAGCTCCGAAGCAGGAGAAATCCGCCCCAGCGGCAGCGCCCCTGGCAATCCCGGTACTGCTGATTAATTCCTTAAAGCTTGAGAGCGGCGCTGTCAAGTACATAGACCGTTCTTTTGAGCCCGCTTTATCGCTTGAGGTTTCGCAGCTCAATGTTTCAGTTAGCGACATTTCTTTGACTGAATCCTTCCCTTTTGTCGTTGAGGCGGCGGTGTTAAGCGCCAAAAGGAATCTGAAAATCGAAGGAAGGGCAAAGCTTGACCTTAGGACAAACGAAGTAACCGTCTCTGACCTTAAGGCCGGGACAGAGCTTTCCCAGGTTCTGCTTGGCGAAATTCCCGCTGTTTTTCCTATGGCAAAAGGCGCTGTTTTGCCTCAAAGCCTAAAGGGGAGGCTTGAGCTTTCGCTTGATAAATTGACTGCCGGGCCAAAGGGGCTTTCTGCCTTGACTGCGGATGCCTCATTGACGCAGGCAGGCGCGCAATTTAAGGAGCTGGCTTCTCCCATAAAAGACATACAGGCGGATATTAGAATCACGGGTGATAAAATTATCGTTGATAAAGCTTCTGCCGCTATTGGCCAGGGCCTGATAAATGCCTCAGGCAGAATCGAAGATTATTTATCCAGGCAGGCTTTTAATGTCGAGGCTCAAGTCCGAGACCTTGCCATACAGGAGCTGATTGTCCAGGATAGGTCACCGGTTAAAGCCGAAGGCATTGTCTCTTGCAAGATAAGGATTAACGCAGAGGGGTTTAGCCCGCAAGCCCTGCAGTCGAGATTATCAGGCAGCCTGGATTTGTCCGTTACCAAGGCAAGGATTAAAAACATAAACGTCCTGCGCACTGTGCTGGATAAGATTTCAATTATCCCTGGCCTGGCGCAAAAAATCGAGGCTAATTTATCCGAGCGCTACAAGAAAAAACTCACGCAGAAGGATACGGAGTTATCGGATATAAAACTTCCGGTTACGATTCAAAACGGGCAGATACTTGTAAGGGATGCGGTCCTTGGGGCGGATGAGTTCGTATTCAAGGGCCGGCTGCAGGCCGGATTTGACGGCGCCTATTCGCTTGAGGGCTCATTCTTGATTCCAGAGGAGCTATCCGGCAGCATGGTTTCGGCGGTTGACCAATTGCAGTATCTCTTGAATAATGACAAGCAGATTTATATTCCGCTCAGGGTCACAGGCAGGGCCGGCGAGGTTAAATTTAACGTGGACACGGAATATATCGCAAAGAAGATTCTGGAAGAGCAGGCAAAGAAGCAGATTTTCAAGGCGCTTGAGAAGGCTTTCGGAAAAGAAGAGGAACCGCAGGAAGGCAAGCCTGAGAAACCCTCTCCTGAAAAGGCAATAGGCGATATCCTGCGAGACATTTTCAGATAAGAAATAAAAAACGGGGTCAGATTTGTTTCTTAAGAAAATATATATACATAACGTCGTTTGCGTTGCAAGAAATCTCGACGCTTCGCGGTTAGCCGATTATTTCAAGTTGAACGGGTGCACTCTTACAAAAAGACGCAGAAACGCAGATTTTATTATTTTAGTTACGTGCGCATTTAATAATTACGCAGAAAATTATTTTTTTGATTTAATAAGGAAATATAAAAAATACAAAGGAGAGCTGATTGTGGCGGGTTGCTTGCCTGCGATTGCACCGGGAAGATTAAAAGAGGAATTCGAAGGTAAATCGCTGCCGATAAGAGAGCTCGACAGAATTGATGATTTTTTCCCCGAATTTAAAATTAAATTCCGCGACGTGCCCGATGCTAATTTTCCCCTCACTTCCTTGGCGGAAAAAAAACCATTTCTTATCTCCAGAGTATTTGCCCTGCCCAAATTATTGCTAAATAAATTCAAATTTTCAAAACAGAGCCTCCGCAAATGCCTTATCGCCCGGAGGAGAGGAATTGCTTATCTCAGAATCAGCAGAGGATGCGTGGGCAGGTGCAGTTTTTGCGCCGTTAAGTTTGCCATAGGGGAGTTGAGAAGCAAGCCGATAGATATTTGTTTAAGCGAATATAAAGAATTGTTAAATAAGGGCTATAAATATTTTAGAATAACCGCGGAAGATATCGGCGACTACGGCGTCGATGCCGGGAGTTCCCTTGCCGAATTGCTGGACAGGCTGTCAGAAGCGGATAAGAATACGGATGTTAAATGGATATCTTCAGCCATATCTCCCCAGGGGATAATTAAATATAGAGATAAATTCTCGGAGTTAGGGAAAAAAGGCAAATTGGCGCAAATTAATTGCGCTATTCAATCAGGAAATGAAAGAATTCTAAAACTAATGAACCGGCGTTACGATATCGGAAAGACTTTGGAAACCCTTGCTGAATTAAGAAAGGCGAACGAGAAAATGTGGTTTAATACCCAAATCATGGTAGGTTTTCCTTCAGAAACAGACGAGGAATTCCGGGATACCATAAACATTATGGAACAAATAAAGTCGGATTCCTATCAGATTTTTCCTTATTCCGATAAGCAAGGGACCGCTGCGTTTAAAATGCCGGACAAGGTCCCTAAGAGCGTTATAGAAAGAAGGTTGAAGATTGCCGGGGATTTCTTTAAAAAGGAACATTATTATAGTAAGTTGCAATTCGACATATTGTTTGCCTTCAGGAAGCAGCAACAATGGGGGTCAGAACTATTTTTGAAAAAAAAGAAAAAAAATAAATCCGACCCCATTAATCAGTTGACAAAAAGAAAATTTATGCTACAATTTCGAAAAAGGGAGGTGTAGGTAATGGCAAGAGGAAAGGTGAAGTGGTTCAGTAATCAGAAGGGTTATGGATTTATTACTCCTGAGTCGGGCGACGACGTATTTGTGCATCACACGGCAATCCAGGGTGACGGCTATAAGTCTTTAGAGGAAGGCCAAGAGGTCGAATTCGAAATCGAAGAAGGCCGCAAAGGCAAGCAGGCAACGAAAGTAGTAAAGTTATAACCTTGAAAACAAACAGGCCCGGCATTTGCTGCCGGGCCTTATTTTATGGTATAGGAAAGTATAGAATACTTTCCTAACCACTGAAAATCGCTAAAAGTCATCGGCGAAGGCGATTTTCTTGAGCAGTTAATTTAATCCCAGGCGAATTTCGCTTGGGATATTTTGTTTTCAGGAGTATAATCTAATTAAGGCAAAGAGGAATGTTATGCAGGACATATCAAAAAAAAGATTGAGGTTGAGAATCGTAATTCCCGCCTACCCGGCGTTTAATATCTATTCTACCGTTGCTAAACGGACTACGGCCCTGGGGCCGGTATGCGTGGCCAGCGCCGCCAAAGAAATGGATAGATGGAATGCCGAGGTTATAGACGAAAATAATCTCCGCAGATACGGGCCGAGAAGCGAATCAGGCGGAGCCGACCATGAATTTTTACAGCGGCACAGACCCGCGGATGTTGCGGGATTCTACGGCGGATTGACCAGCACTATACCCAGGCTCTATAGAATAGCCCGTTTTTATAAAGACAAGGGAGTGATAACCATCGCGGGGGGGCAGCATTTTGTAGAGGAGAATATTGCCGAGGCGTTAAATTCCTGTATCGACTATGTGGTTATCGGCGAGGGAGAAGAAACCATCAAGGAGCTTCTGGAGGCGATAGAGGGCAAGCGGGACGCAAGCACGGTCAGGGGAATCGCTTATCTTAATAACGGCCGGGTTATATATACCGCCAAAAGGGAGCCTATCGAGGACTTTGACAAGCTGCCTTTGCCGGATTTCTCTTTAGTGCGCTATGCCAGGGTTAAGCTATATCCCGTGGAAAGGATACGGGGCTGCGGTATGAATTGCGAGTTCTGCACGGTTAAGGGCAGGCCGAGATGCGCTTCTGCCGAGCGGCTTTTGGAACAGATAAGTTTTCTTCTGGAGACAAAGGACGCCAGGCATTTTTTTGTGGTTGACGACCTTTTCGGACAACAGCGGGACGAGACGATAAGGTTCTGCAATATGCTCAGGGACTACCAAAAAAGCGTGGGCAGAAGGCTGGACGTAACCGTTCAGATAAGACTGGATAAAGCCGAAGACCGCGAGCTGCTTTCCGCAATGCGCCAGGCAGGCATTAACACCGTAGCCATAGGTTTTGAGTCGCCTATCGAGGAAGAATTAAATGCTATGAACAAAAAAATAAGCCCTGATGATATGCTTTCCCTCACCAGGATATTCCATAGATTCGGATTCCTGATACACGGTATGTTTATTTTCGGTTATCCCTTAAGAGAAGGGAATTTAAAAATGCCGGCAAAGGAGCGGGTGCGGCGGTTTAAGAATTTTATTAGACAAGCTAAAATTGATACTATTCAGGTCCTACTGACCTGTCCTCTGCCGGGAACGGAATTAAGACACAGGCTCCAAACACAAAACAGGATTTATCCAACCAAGGACCTGGGTTGGGAGTATTATGACGGCAACTTTCCCCTGTTTGAGCCCGACGAGCCCATGAGCCCGGAAGAGGCGCAGGAATCCATCAGGAAAATTATGGGCAGGTTTTACCAGTTCAAATATATGTTTATGATATGTTTAAATATATTTACTTTTTCCGCTTTAATTTTCTACTTGCATAATATTAAATCGGGGTGGCGGAGGTGGTACCGGCTTTGGCGCAATTACCTGGCCCGTTTCGGCGGCTGGATTATTATGAAAAAATGGGCCTCGGAGTTTAAAAAGGATAAGTTTTTGCAAAAGCTGCAGGAAGCAAAAACGCGCCTGGAGTCAAAGCGGCTCAAAGAAAACAAAATCGCTTGAATAATCGCCGAAGCAGAACCCAACAGTTATTGATCTATGTTGGGTTTTTTGTTCTGGTGTAGGAAAGTATAAAACACTTTCCTAACCACTGAAAATCGCATGAAGTTATCGCGAAGCGATTTTCTTGTAGGCCTATACTAGTCTTAATAACTTTAAAAATAAAATTATGGAAAGAGTAAGACCTTTGGCCTGCGGCCTAAAGATTTTAGGCGATGGCCAGATTTGGGATTTAAGAGGGATATCGCCTGAGGCGAGAGAGAAAACTTTTGAAGACTTATTTAGCGGCCGGGCTTTGGGCCAGATGGCTCAGGCGGCTAATCGACAGCCTCCTGCAAGAAACTTCTTTTCTCCATTTAAAGAAAAAGCTAAAATTACCGGCCTATCAGTAACCAAGGCATTATTAAGCAATAATAGCGGGGCAAAAAAGGCAGCAATAGCTCTTCTTGAAGATTTAGCTAAAAACGCCGCCTTAGGAATTAAGGCTTTCAGCGAAAACAAGGGATTTAAACCGAATTGGTCAATTCGAGAAAAAAATCATTGGAAGAATCCTGATATTATAATTATCGGAGGCGGGGTTTCTCGCGGTGAGACCGGTAAGATTTTAGTCAGTTTAATAAAAAGATATTTATCTAAAGAAGGGGTATCTGGTATACGGGTTTATCAGGCTAAATTTCCCGGCAAGGAATCAGGATGCTTAGGCGCAGTGATTAATATCCTTAAGCCCATATGCAATGAGGCAAAGAGAAGGGGTTTTAAGAAGATTACTGTTATCGGCCTTGATTTAGGAAGAGAAAAAATTGGGATAGGATTATTACTGATAAATCCTGATTCGGAAAAGATTATTTTAAAACGCAGAGAAAATCCCTGGTTTTTCCGAGATTCGGTAAAGACCCCTGGCCAACAAAGACTGAACAGCTTTTTAGACTCGCGTACAAATTACACTGGCCAAGAACGCACAAGAGGCCAGAATCTACGGAAATTGATTTTAAAACAGATGGTTGATTTAATTATCCAGGCACAGGCTAAAGCGCAGGAATTTGGTTTGGAAAACAGCCGAAATATTGGCGTGGCTGTTCCGGGCTGTCCATCTTCTGACGGTTCTATTATAAATTCCACTGATTATTTACCCTTTTTTAGAAAACAGGATGGATTTAATTTTACAGAGAGCTTAGAAGAATCCTTGGCTGGAAGGGGCATGAGGGATTACCAAATTAATATTATAAACGACGGCATTGCTGCCGGGATTGCGAATATATATTTTGATTCTTCTTCTGTGAAGAGAGGAAAATTTGCCTTCTTGGGAGTGGGGTCAGGACTAGGCGGTTGCGTAGGCCTTAAAAGTGAGGTGAAACAATGAAAAGAAGCCATCTGACAGTTGCTTTGATTATTCCTTATTATCAGAATATGTTTTCCACCTTCTATACCTTAGAAATTATCAAAGAGATAAGTAAGCAAGCGATAGAGCAAGATTTAGATTTATTGGTTGAAACAAGTTGGAAAGAGGACCATATTTCCGGCGTGCTCTTTGCCGATATGATGGGCAATGAGCTGTTGATTAAAAGAGCAAGACAGGAGAAATTACCTTATTTCATCCTAAATTACTATGACCCGGATGCAAAAGACAATTGCATTGGTATTGATAATGAGAAAGCAAGCGCAGAGGCAGTAGATTATCTTATTGGAGCCGGGCATAGCCGCATTGCTACCATTACCGGTAAACTAAATGCCCAAGCAGGCATCCAGAGATTGGAAGGTTTCAAAAAAGCTTTACAGGCAAAAAATATAGATTTAGATAAACAGTATATTGTTACCGCAGATTGGTCAAAGGAGTCGGGAAGGCAGGCGATGAAAAAACTTCTTTCCCTTAAGTTA
>JBDRMR010000006.1:0-15024 GCA_043812035.1 Candidatus Omnitrophota bacterium | reverse complement strand
GGGATGCAGGAGTTAAGGAAATTGAACTTAATTGATGTTTCATACGATGCGCCTAAGGGTGAATCTTACGAGTCTCGCCTGGCCAAATCTTATAAGATATTACCGCTATATGACTCGGCGTGGCTTGAATCAGAATGGAATAGCTTAGAGTTGGCCTATGGTCCAAAGAAGCTGAATGAGGCAAAAAGGTATGCAAAAATAGTCTTCAAACAAAACGATCCGCAGGCAGTAGAGGATATTATCTTAAGCATAGATGCTTTTGGAAACGAGGCGGTCAAGAAGGCCTTTGGTATAGTAGCGAAAAAGCGCGTTGATAACTCCAAAAGGTGTTATGAATATGTGAAGGGGATATTATTACAGGCTGAAGCGCAAAAAGAGCAATAGAAAGGAGCAATATGGCCGAAGGCGGATTCTTGGTTAAGTTTGGTGGGAAAGAGGTTGCTCGTTGTTATGCCGTAGCATTTGATTATGATGAGTGGCAATATACGATTAACAACACAGAAGCGAAACCATTACTCGCAGATGTGGAAACTGTAACCATTACAGTTGAACGGTCCTAAAGAGCCCAAAACTAATTGACAAAGCGTAAAATTGTGCTATAAATATCAATGTGAGATAGTAATTCGTCCCGCGTTTGAAGGGGGAATCCCCGGACGTTAAAAAAGTAAAACCTTCGCTTACAAGGCGAAGGTTTTTTGTTTATAAAGTATAAACAGGAAAGTGACCTATGGAAATGAAAGCTGAAAAATTAAATCTATTTTTTGAAAAAATCAAAAGTATAGGTTTCTGGCAGAGGATTTTTGGATGGCGTCCAGTGAGAGAATTAAGCTATGATGCCTATGAGGAATTTAAAAAGCTCCTAGAGTCGTTAGATCACGCTATCAAAGATACGGAACAAACTAGGAGCTCAATTGTAGGTTTAAATAAAGATAATGAATACCTTAAGTCAGAGAAAATAAAGTTAGAAAGCTCACAGGAAAGTATCAAGGACAAACTAAGCGTTGCAACAGAAGAGATCTCTAAGCTTAAGGCTTCTGTCGCCAAAAAAGACGAAACCATAAGGTTATCCGAAGATAAGATACACGAGAAAGAGAAAGAATTAGCCGTGATTAAGGAACAGATAAGTCAGCTTACCAGCGAAATAACACAGCTGAGGCAGGAAAACACCGTCTTTAAGCAGACAGAAGCTGATCGAAAAACTAAGTATGAGAATGATGTAGCAGCATTAAATACAATGATAAATAAATATCAGAGAGAACGAGATGCAGAAATAGAAGAGCGCCACAGAGAAGAAATTCAGCGAATTGAATCTATGAAGGAGACCTGGGCCAAACACCAAGAATGTGTCAAACAGGTCATTAAAATGATATGCGATAAGCATACCATTGAATATGTTGAAAAGGTTCCTTTCAAGGGAAGCCCTGATAATACCATAAAGCTATGCGATGAATATGTTATTTTTGATGCTAAAAGCCCTTCTTCGGATGACCTGCAGAACTTTCCAAATTACATTAAACAACAAACCGAATCAGTTAAAAAATACATTAAGGAAGAAAATGTCCGTAAGGATATCTTCCTTGTCATCCCCTTCAATACAGTCCAGGTTATTTCGTCATTTAGCTACAATATGGCCGATTATAATGTCTATATAGTCACTTTAGATGTGCTTGAACCATTGATACTTGCCCTTAAGAAAATAGAAGACTATGAATTTATTAATCAGCTTACTCCGGAAGAGCGGGAAAATATCTGTAGAATAATCGGTAAATTTGCCCACATGACAAAAAGGAGAATTCAAATTGACCAATTCTTTGCCTGGGGATTTCTCGATGTTCTTACTAAATGCAAAGCAGATCTTCCAAAGGAAATACTCGATAAGGTAATTGAATTTGAAAAATCAGAGAAGCTAAATCCGCCCCAGGAGAGGCGCTCTAAGCAGATTCTCAATAAGGATCTGGAGTCTGATAATGAGAAAATCCAGAAAGAGGCGGAAGCGAAAGGCATTATTTTCCCACCTGCTGTGGAAAAGAATCTAAAAACTCTTCCGCTTTATGAGAATGAAAATAATTAGACAAGAATAAACAAAGGCTTATAGCCAAGAGAGGTGTCTATGACGCCGATGAATAACAAAGAGCACTTATTCGGGAAAGTAGCGGTTTTTATTGACGCCGCAAACATTATTCACTGCTATAAAGATACAAAATGGAAAATCGACCTTAAAAAGCTGAAGAAATATTTTGAATCAAAATGCACTCTTGTGGGTATTTATTACTATAGCGCATATTTTGAGGAATCTACTCAGCAACAGTCATTTTTTGAGATGCTTAGCCGAAAAGGGTATATTCTAAGGGTTAAGAAAATAAGGAAAATTACTAATGATGACGGGACAATCACCCTTAAAGGTAATTGCGATACTGATATTGTCGTTGATGCCGTGGCGAGAATGAAAGAATATGATACTGTTGTCCTGATGAGCGGGGATAGCGATTTTGTTTCTTTGGTGAATCTTTTACGGGGTAACGGGAAAAAGGTTATAATTATTTCAACGCGTTGGCATGTGGCAAAAGATTTGATACAAGCGGCTAATCATTACTTTGATATCAACAAATTCAGGACGGCCTGGGAGCTCGAAGGGAAACCATAAAATCACAAAACCCGCTTGCGCCTTTCGGCTAACAAACGGGTCTCGGATGACTTGTCTATTTAAAGTATAGACTGCAGGATGGGCCTTGTCAAGGAAAATCTGCCGTTATAATCTGCCGTTATAACACCTTCCGTCAGCCAAGATTTTGTTCACTGTATCTGTAGGCATTCGTTGCCGTCTTCTTACTTATTTTTAGAGTTTTTGCTATTGCTCTAAGCGACATTCCTAACAGAAACAATTCCTTTACCTTTTTCGCTAGTTTTTGATATAATGGAGTCCGTTGCAGAGGTTGAATTATAATTTTTACTTGGATCTCGGATGCGGTGCGAATTGGTTGCAGACGAGTCCGTATTTTTTGCCGTTAACGGGAAAAAATACGGATGCTGAGGCAATGTGCCGAAGCGCCGCCACCAACAAAGTCCCCATTAATGGAAGTAAAAAGTAGAACCGTCACCCAATTTCCATGAGAAGAAAAACAAATAAGTTAATCAGGCGGCTGAGGGTATTCAGAAAAAAGATAGTTAAGCTTAACCGGAAAAAGGTTTCCCTCTGGATTAATAAAAATTTAAGAGGGCACCCTTTCGTTTTTGGGATTTTATTTTTTATATGGATTAGTTATATCATAAGAATGTTCTTTGAAAAGACGAGTTTAACTGAACTTCTAAAATTGCATATAAGACTGCTTTCCGGAATCTTTATTGCCTGGTTCGTTCTGGTTATCTTGCTGAATTCCCTGAAGGATAAAGTAAGGACGAAATGGTATTTTAAGAAGCGGTTCGTCTTTTTTATGCTTATATTGTTCTATCCGCTCGGTTTAATACTGTTATGGACAGGCTCGCATTTTAAGAAGAAAACCAAGGCAGTATTTACGGTAATTTTTACGGCTATTTTTATTTTCAGCAGCATCTACCAAGAGAGAAAATACCATGCAGTTTTAAATATGTCGCCTTTTGATAACGTAATCGAGACTATTACCAGTAAAAAAAGAAAGGTGTTTCTGAAAAGCTCCGCCCCCGGGATGCTCGATGGTTTGCATTTTACGCGCCTTTCCAGGGAGAAAAAAACCAAACTCGCGGTGTCGGACATATATTCCCGTTATTCATCGAGCACCGTATCTATAAAGACAAAAGACAAAAGCGGCAGGCAGCTCGGCCTGGGCAGCGGCTTTGTCGTGTCGGAAGACGGCTTAATCGTTACGAATTCCCACGTAATTGAATCGGCATATCAGGCTGAGATAAAAATCGGAGAGAGGATTTTCCGCGAAGTACGCCTTGTTGAAAATTTGCCCGATGTCGATATAGCTATTTTAGACATAGATGCCGATAATCTCTCTCCTTTGCTCATCGGCGATTCCGATAGCCTGGTAAGCGGGCAGTTCATTGTGGCGCTGGGCAATCCGCTGGGTTTCGAGCATTCGGTATCCAGCGGCATAATCAGCGCAATCCGCGCAAACCGCAGTATGAAGTTAATCCAGATGACCGTCCCGATTTCTCCCGGAAGCAGCGGCGGCCCCGTGCTTAACGAGTACGGCGAAGTAATCGGCATAGCCACAGTCGCTTCGTTCTTGATGGCGCAGAACCTGAACTTTGCAATCCCGATTAATTATCTGGAAAAAATAATTAAACAAGACCAGCGCAACCTAAAAGCGGAATAATCTTGCCCATCCGGACCCACCACCCTTTTTAAAAATTGAAGAGTTTAGGAAGAATGTAATGATATAATGTAATAAAAAGAACAGAATGAAATGAAGAGAATATCCGTCAGACAAAAGATAATCCTGATAATATCCGGCTTGCTTTTAAGCCTGGCTTTGCTCGAGATTGGGATGCGAATAGGAGGTTTTATAATTTTATCTCTTCAGGAATATAGAAACAGGCTCGCCCTCAAGAATAAAAAGACATACCGGATTCTGTGCCTGGGAGAATCCACCACCGCGAGCGGGGGTTATCCCCGCATGGTCGAGGAAATTTTAAACCGGCAAGACATAGAGAGCAAATTCAGCGTGATTAACAAAGGAATTATCGGGACAGATACAGGAGCTATAGTTTCACAATTGGAAGACAATTTAAATAAGTACAATCCCGATATGGTAATTACGATGATGGGCGTAAATGACAATCCGGAAACCGTATCTTACGAAGATAGCCCTGGAGAAAAATCTACGCCGGTTCTTAAGTCATTCAGAATGTTCAAATTGGCAAGACTCCTCGGCAAACATATTGCAAACAAAGCTCAGGACACCGGGAGCGCCGCGCCGCAAAAGAGAAAAGAAGACATTTCTGGCAGAATAAGCCCCTCAGCCCGATCAGGCGAGCCCGGGGAGCAGGAGGAGGCGTTTAGAGAGCGCACAGCGGCAGAGCCGGAAGAGAAACGGGTATGCGTTGAACTGGCGAGGCGTTTAGGGCGCGAGGGAAAATATAATAAAGCAGAAGCAATGTTTAAGAAAGCAATAGATATGAGCCCGGAAGACGAAGGAGTTTATATCGAATTAGGATGGTGGCAGAAGCACCAGGGAAAATACGATGAAGCCGAGAAAATCCTTAAAAAGGCTTTACGGATAAATCCGGAAAGTGAGTTAGCGCATATCGAATTAGGATGGTGTTATAAGGTCCAGGAAGAGTATGACAAAGCCGGACAGATATTCAAAAAAGCTTTAGAGATAAATCCCGAGAACGATAAGACATACGTCAATTTAGGGATATGTTATTTAAAACAAGGAAAACACGGCGAGGCCGTGGAAACATTTAAAAAAGCCATAGAGATAAACCAGAGGAATATTGAAGCATACGTTGAATTGGGGCGGTATTATAGGAGCCAAAGGGCATACGACAAAGCCGAAGAGATATATAAAAAAGCCGTAAATATAAATCCGGAATCCAATGAAATATGCGGAGCTTTAGCTCACTGCTATCAAGAATGGGGGAGACCGGAATTAGCGGAGAAATATTTCAAAAAAGCAAACAGTTTGAGGTCAGAATATTATAATCCCGCGACGCGCCGTAATTACCAAAAGCTTAAGGAGATATTAACCAAAAGAGGCGTAAAGCCGGTATGCGTGCAGTATCCTGTGCGCAGCATAGAGCCGTTAAAGAGCATGTTCGTTGACCGGGAGGGCGTTATCTTTGTTGACAACGAGGGGATATTTAAAGAAGCGATAAAGCTCTCAAGCTACGAAGAATACTTTACGGATATGTTCGGCGGTGATTTCGGACATTGTACCCCTAAAGGCAACCGGCTTCTGGCCGGAAATATCGCAAACGTTATTTTGGAAGAGTGTTTTAACAAAAATAAAAAATAAATTCCGGCATCCCGAAATGCGTAATTCCTTGACAATAAAAGTAAGTTGCTGTAATATACTAATTGATAAATCTAACCTTCTGCTTAATCCTGCGGCACTTCTCATAAGGAGCGGGATAAAGAAATTCTAATGCCTTACCAGGTATTCGCTTTAAAATGGCGGCCTCAGAGCTTCGACGAGCTCGTCGGCCAAAGCCACGTCGTTAATCTCCTGAAGAATTCTATCAAAAAAAACCGCCTGCCTTACGCTTATCTGTTTTCCGGTCCCCGGGGCGTAGGCAAGACTTCCACTGCGCGGATTCTTGCCAAGAGCCTGAATTGCGAAAATGGCCCCGGCGTAAACCCCTGCCAGAAATGCAATCCCTGCAGAGAAATAACCCGGTGCCGCAGCCTGGACGTAATGGAGATTGACGGCGCATCCAACCGGGGAATTGACGAAATAAGGACCCTGCGGGAAAACGTCAAATTTTGTCCTTCCTCGGGCCGGTTTAAGATATACATCATTGATGAGGTGCATATGTTGACTAACGAGGCGTTCAACGCGCTTCTGAAAACTTTGGAGGAGCCGCCCGAATTCGTTAAATTTATTTTCGCGACTACGCAGGTTAACAAGATTCCTCCGACTATCTTATCGCGCTGCCAGCGCCTGGACTTCCGCCGCGTGCCGCTGGTGGATATAATCGGCCAGTTAAAAAAGATTTCCGCCCAGGAGAAAATCGGCCTGGAAGAGGAGGTCTTCTTTTCCATAGCCCGCGCCTGCGACGGCTCGCTGCGGGACGCCGAATCCATATTAGACCAGCTGACTTCGTTTTCCCAAAAGGGCAAAATAGCAGTTTCCGACGTCTCTTCCCTATTGGGCGTTCTGGAGCAGCAATCACTGTTTGAGATTACGGACACAATAATCAAGAAGGATGCCAGGGGCGCATTGGAACTGTTGAATAATATGCTCAGCCAGGGCAAGGACAGCGGGATTATTTTAAGCAATATCATCGAGCATTTTCGCAATCTCATTGTCGCCAAGGTAAGCCTCGCAGACCCTAATCTTATTGACCTTCCGCCGGAAACGGTTAAAAAACTACTTTCCCAAAGCCAGCATTTTACCCTGGAGGAGATATTTGCCGCATTTAATGTTTTGGTGATTGCCCAGGAGATGTCTAAAAAAATGGATTCTTCGATTATCCCTTTGGAGATAAATCTAATCAAACTCGCGCAGGCGAAAAGAGAGAGCCCTCCGGCTGCGGCGGAGAGAACGGAGGCTTATCAAGCAAAGGCGGCTGGCCCGCTCCCTGTTGAAGAGAAACAAAAGGAAGCTGTGCCGGCCAGGCAAGAGAAGGCAGGGGCGCGGCAGGAGAGCCGGGAAGAAGAGGTTCCGGGAGAAGAAGAGCAACCGGGCCTGGAAGAGCTAAACATGGCGGAGGTTTGGCCTAAGGTGATTGATAATTTAGGCAAGTTCAAGATGTCTCTGGCAACCTTCCTGTCGGAAGGCGCGCCTGTGAAATTAGAGAAAGACACCTTGATTGTTTCTTTCCCTAATAACTGTTCTTTGCATAAAGAGACCCTGGAGAGAAAAGAAAGCAGATTATTGATTGAAAAGGTATTTTCCGAAATTGTTAAGAAAAGCCTGAAGGTGAAATTCATTCTTTCGCAGTCCGGGCCGAATCAAGATAAACCAACCCGGGAAAAAAGCGAGAAGAAGAGCAGCGCAGACTCCTTCATTCATTCGGCATTAAATGCTTTTAATGCCCGCCTGCTTTAAGTCCCTTAATAAAAAATGACGATTTATCCGAGAGCCATAGAAAAACTTATTCAGCACCTGATTAGATTCCCCGGCATAGGAAGGCGAAGCGCCGAGCGTATCGTCAATTACCTTTTGCAGGCTCCGGATAAAGAAGTAGAGCACCTGGTCCGGAGTATCCAGGAGGTAAAGAAGACAATCGGGCTCTGCCGCATTTGCCGGAGCATAAGCGAATCCGAGGTCTGCAGGATTTGCCAGGACCAAAGGCGCGACCACTCTTTGCTTTGCGTGGTAGAAAATCCCCAGGACGTGGCGGCCGTTGAAAAAAGCGGCAATTTTAAAGGGATTTATTACGTCCTCGGAGGAGCGATATCGCCCCTGGAAGGAAGGGGCCACAAGGAGCTCGAAGTCGAAAGCCTGCTCTCCCTTGTAAAACAAGGAAATATCCGGGAGGTAATTTTAGCTATGGATGCGGACGCGGAAGGTGAAGCAACCGCATTATATCTTACTCAGGTGCTTAAGCCTACCCAGGTTAAGCTGACCCGGATTGGCGTAGGTATTCCCTCCGGCGCCAACCTTGAATACATTGATTCATCCACCATAGCTTCCGCACTTGAAGGCCGCAGGACAATCCAATAATTAAGAAAATAAGGAAACGGTCCTGAGGATTTCGTATATTGGACCCGAGGGGGTGAGCGTGCTTTTAAATAAAGTTAAACTGCGGACCTTGAATTCGGGTTTTAAAGATGGCAGGTTGCTATTTAAAAAATTTATCTTTTCGACCAAAGCCGTCCGGTTTAATCCGGAGCGCATCCTGCCCAGGGTGATATGGGAACTGAACGGCCGCGATTCGCTTGGCAGCCCGATTTTAACCGTCTCTTTTTCTATTTCTTCGGCAATCTTTGCAACCTGTTGGTCGCTGGTTATGCTGACCCAGATTACCCGGGGGTAATTTAGCTTGGGGAAAGCGCCGAGTTCGGATAAACTCAGCTCAAAGGGTTCGTTTCTCCGGGCAATTTCTTCGAGAATCGAACGGATTTTTTCAACCAGAGCTTCGTCAATCTCGCCCAGGAACTTCATAGTGAGATGGATATTCTCGGGCTTAACCCATTTGGCGTCTGCGCGGGCAAGCTTGAGCTCAGCCTGGATGTTGCCTAAAGCGGTTTTTATCTCCGGGGGCAGCTCTATGGCGATAAAGGTTCTCATAAAATTAGCGTTTAGCGTATAGCGGATAGCGTTTAGTGTTTACAAGAATTTTTTTAGCATCGATAAAGCTTTCAGCACTGTTTTTCTTTTCACAACAAGGCGGCTGCCGGAAAAATAAAATTTTTTTGTATCGGTTTTGCCTTTGCCGGCTACGGATATGAATACCGTGCCTGCGGGCTTCCTTGCTGTGCCTCCGCCGGGACCTGCGATTCCGGTAATGCCTATTCCGTAATCGCAAGAGGCGCTTTTGGTTACATTCTGCGCCATAAGTCCGGCTACTTGACGGGATACCGCTCCGTATCTTTTGATAACTTTCCCGGGGACATTAAGTAAGGATATTTTTGCCTGATTGCCGTAAGCAACTATGCCCAGGAGGAAATATTTTGAACTTCCCGGGACGTTGGTAAGCATATTTGCCAATAGCCCGCCTGTGCAGGATTCGGCAACAGCCAGAGTCTTGTTTTTCTTTATCAGCAGCCCGGACACGGCAATTTCGGGAAGTTTTGTTTGCACACTATGTATTATAACTCGATTTAATTTTCTTGACAAGAAGTCCTTTTGGGCTATAATTAACCGTGTTAGTCTTCGGGATAAGGTGATCTGTCCCGCCCTTCTTTCTTCTATTTTTTCATGAAGGAAGGGCGGGACAGGAATTCCTGACCGGCGGTACAGCCCGCGAGCCCTTGACAGCTCTGATGTCAAGGACAGACCCCGTTAAATTCGGGGGCCGATAGTATAGTCTAGATGGGAGAAGGCTAAGCTTATCCCGAGGATTATTCTTCGGGTTTTTTATTAATAAACGAAACTAACTTTTGGCAAGGAAAGGTAAAGGCGCCGCAGATGTTGCACAGCATTCAGGAAATAATAGAGGACTTAAGAGCAGGCAAGATGGTAATCGTGGTTGATGACGAAGACCGCGAAAACGAGGGAGATTTAATTATAGCCGCTCAGTTTACGCGTCCGCAGAACATAAACTTTATGATTAAATACGGCCGCGGGCTTATCTGCGTGCCTATGGAAGAGGAGCGCCTCCAGCGATTAAAGCTGCACCCTATGTCCGCCGACCGGCCGCTTAGCCAAAAAAAAGACCCGTTTTCAACCGCCTGGATGATATCCGCGGACGCGGCCCGGGGCATAACCACCGGAATTTCGGCGTTTGACCGCGCCAGGACCATTGAAGTCCTTTTTGACCCTAAAACCCAGCCCGAAGATTTGGTCTGCCCGGGGCACATATTTCCTTTGAAGGCGCGAAAAGGCGGCGTTTTGGTAAGGGCCGGACATACAGAGGCTGCTGTGGATTTAGCGAGGCTGGCCGGGCTGTATCCTGCCGGGGTAATCTGCGAGATTATGAACGAGGACGGCACAATGGCAAGACTCGGAGAGCTGTTCGGATTTGCCGAAGCCCATAACCTCAAGATTTGCTCAATCGCCGATTTAATCCAATATCGCCGCAGAACCGAAGCCCTGATTGAAAGAGTTATCTCAACCCAGCTTCCCACCGAATTCGGGACGTTTAAGTTGATTCTGTATCAGGACGTGATTAATCAGGAGGAGCATATCGCTTTGGTAATGGGCGAGTTAAGCCAGGAGCCCGCATTGGTCAGGGTTCACTCTCAGTGCCTGACCGGCGATGTTTTCGGTTCTCTGCGCTGCGACTGCGGACGGCAATTGCGCAAGAGTATGGAACTGATTGCCGGCCAGAAAAAGGGCGCCGTAATTTATATGCATCAGGAGGGAAGGGGAATCGGATTGTTAAATAAAATCCGGGCCTACAATTTCCAGGACAAGGGCATGGATACGGTTCAGGCTAACCAGGCTCTCGGATTTAAGGCGGACTTGCGCGATTACGGAATAGGGGCGCAGATTCTGGTAGATTTAGGCTTAAAGAATATCCGCCTCTTGACCAATAATCCGCGCAAGATAGTCGGATTGGACGGTTACGGCTTAAAGGTAATAGAGAGGGTCTCTTTGGAAATCGAACCGAATCCATTGAATGTCCATTACCTTAAGACGAAGAAAGAAAAACTCGGGCACCAGCTTAATATATAGATTTAGAATTTATTAACAGAAACGGAGGCAGATATGGTAAAGGTAATTCAGGGCGACTTGCTCGCCAAAGGCAAACGTTTCGGCATTGCGGTTTCGCGCTTTAATGACTTTATTGCCAAGGACTTGGTAAGCGGATGCGTGGACACTCTATTGAGGCACGGAGCAAAAGAAGACGACATAAGCATTACCTGGGTTCCCGGCTCTTTTGAGCTGCCCCTGATAGCCCAGAAATTAGCCAAGTCCAAAGCAGTGGATGCGGTTATCTGCCTGGGCGCGGTTATCCGGGGCTCGACGCCTCATTTTGAATACATCGCTTCCGAGACTGCCAAAGGCATAGCCAAGGTTTCCCTCGATTCCGGTTTGCCGGTAATCTTCGGGGTGATAACCGCCGACACCATCGAGCAGGCAATTGAGCGCGCCGGAACCAAAGACGGAAACAAAGGCCGCGATGCCGCTTTAAGCGCAATCGAAATGGCTAACCTTATCCAGGAATAATGCGCAAGCGCACCAAAGCACGCCAGTTATCTTTGCAGTTTCTTTATCAGACGGATATCACCAGCGATTTTTCCGAGGAGTCCCTGGAGCATTTCTGGCTGGGTCGGGAAGAAGGGGAAGACCTCGAAGTAAAGCAATTTGCCTTAGAGCTGATAAGCGGCATTCAGGAGAACCGCGAGGCAATAGACCGCAAGATTGCTCAATACGCTAAAAACTGGAAACTCAGGCGTATGGCTGTAGTTGACCGCAACATTCTGCGCCAGGCTTGCTACGAATTGTTATTCCGGCCGGATATCCCCCCCAAGGTTTCTATCAATGAAGCAATTAACCTGGCCAAGCGTTTTTCCGGAGAAGAATCCGGAAAATTCGTTAACGGCATCCTGGACAGAATAAGAATAGACATCGGCAAAGTAAACTAATGATTAGCGTATAGCGTGGAGCGTATAGCGTATAGTTTTCTAAACGCTAAACGCTATTAATCATTGTAACAAACACAGATTATGGCAGTAATAAAAGAAGATCATCAATATTACATGGGTTTGGCAATGCGCCAGGCGCTGCGCGCCGAAGGCATAACCTCGCCTAATCCTTTAGTCGGAGCTTTAGTGGTTAAGAACGGAAAGGTTATCGCCCGCGGCTTCCATAAAAAAGCGGGCCTGCCCCACGCGGAAATAGTGGCGCTAAGCCTGTCCGGACGGCGGGTAGAGGGAGCCACGCTCTATGTAACCCTGGAGCCTTGCGTCCATTTCGGGCGCACTCCGCCTTGCACGGATATGATTATCAAAAGCGGAATTAAAGAAATGATTGTCGGGATGCTCGACCCCAATCCGCTTAATAACGGCAGAGGCGTAGAGGTTTTGCGCAAGCACGGCATAGAAGTGCGGGTCGGATTCCTGGAAGAAAGACTGCGCAGGATGAACGAGTCTTTTATAAAATATATCACGCGTAAGATTCCTTTTGTTACCGTGAAGGTCGGACAGTCCTTAGACGGAAAGATAGCTACCTGCCGCGGCCTCTCTCAATGGATTACCTCGGACAAGGCACGCGAATATGTTCACCGGATTCGCGAGAAATTCGACGCCATTATGGTCGGGGTAAATACCGTCTTAAGAGATAATCCCAGATTACAGCCCGTCTCTCAATCCAAGGCTCTGACTAAGATTATCGTGGACAGCAACTTGAGCATTTCCTGCCAGGCGGCGGTATTTAAGAATCCTCCGGTAATTATTGCGACTCTTCCCGCGGCTCCTGGACAGGAGACGTCAAACAGGAATATACTTTCCCAGAAGGCTCAAATTTTGGAAATCAGAGAGAAAGAGGGGCAGGTCAATCTCAGGAAGATGATGAAAAAACTGGCCCGGCTTCAGATAACCAATATTCTGGTGGAGGGCGGCGGCACTCTGATAGGCTCTCTGTTTGACGAAGGGTTAGTGGATAAGGTAATGTTCTTCATCAGTCCCAAGATTATAGGCGGAAAGGATGCGATAAGCTCGGTAATGGGCAAAGGGGTTATTCATCCGGATAAGGCTTTCCGGCTGAAGGATGTCCGATTAAGGAGCATCGGCGAGGATTTTATGGTAGAGGGATATATCCGGTAGGGGCGTATGTTCACCGGCATAGTCGAAGAATTAGGCGAAGTTGCGGGAATGCGGCGAATCGGGCGCAACAGCTTGCTGGAAGTTAAAGCAGCCAGGGTGTGCGCAGACGCAAAAGCCGGAGATAGTATCGCCGTTAACGGCGTCTGCCTTACGGTATTCAAAAAGCAAAATAACGTTTTGGGCTTTGAAGTTATGCCCCAGACTTTGCGCGCCTCTAACCTGGGAAGCCTTAGATTAAAAGATAAGGTTAATCTGGAGCGCTCGCTTAAGGTCGGAGACAGGGTCAGCGGCCATTTTGTCTACGGCCATATCGATTGCCTGGGGACTATCCGCAGGAAATCGTTCGTGCGCGGCAACCTCTGTTTTAACATTGCCGTCCCCCCGGGGTTCATTTCCGGCGTAATCCTGCGCGGCTCAATCGCCGTAGACGGCATAAGCCTTACCGTGCAGGATAAAAACAGCAACGCCTTCTCGGTGTTTGTTATCCCGCATACCCGCAAAAATACCACTTTAGGCTTCAGGCGCGCCTCCGACAGAGTAAACCTCGAGCTGGATAAATTAGGGGCACCCTTCCTATTGTCAACTTAGATAAATTCTGATATACTGTAAAAAATCAGAGGCGCTTCTTATTAAATAAAAGATGATATATGCCGGCACAAGCGGCTGGAGCTATCTGCATTGGAAGGAGGTTTTTTATCCGGAAGGCCTTCCCCAGTCTAAGTGGCTCCAGCACTATGTGAAATTTTTCAACAGCGTAGAATTAAACGTTACCTTTTACCGGCTGGTGAAGAAGAAGACCTTTCAAAACTGGCGCAAAGGTACTCCGGGTAATTTTTATTTTGTAGCTAAAGGCTCGCGCTTCATTACGCATATCAAGAGACTTAGGGATGCAAAGGAGCCCCTGGATTTATTTGTCGATAATGCCCGCGGCCTTGAAAAAAAATTGGCGGTGGTTTTGTGGCAGCTTCCCCCGAGTTTTAAGAAAGACATACGGCGCCTGGAAACATTTTTCAAGTTATTAATAAAGACAAAACTAAGGCACAGCGTTGAGCTTAGAAACGAAACCTGGTTTGATGGCGAGGTTTACCGGTTATTTGAGAAATACAAGATTTGCCTGTGTATTGCCCATTCGCCGCGTTTCCCCTGCGAGAAAGTCGTTACTGCGGATTTTCTCTATTTGCGCTTCCACGGCGGCCGGCAGCTTTACGGCTCCAATTATTCTGATAAGGAGCTTAAGGAGTGGGCAGGTTTTGCCCGGGAATATAAAAAGAAAAAGGACATATTCGCCTTTTTTAATAACGACGCCCACGGATTCGCGGTTAAGAATGCCTTAAGATTCAGAGAATTATTGGAGTGACCGGGGAGTGGCTCAGCTTGGTTTAGAGCGCTTGGTTCGGGACCAAGAGGTCGTGGGTTCAAATCCCACCTCCCCGATTTTTAGTTAACGGTTCGCAATTAACGGCCCGCAGTTGGCAGTGGTTGACGGTTGGTACGCGATGGACTATGAAAGCTTTAACGATAGACAGCTTATTGACGTTCTTTCAAAATTCGGCAAGCCGGAGCAAATAAAGTTATTGTATGTTTCTACGTATATACCAGATTACGTGAGGAACAAATCCATACTGAACATCCTGCGCAGAAACGGAATAAAATTCGAAGCTGTCCTTGCGGCTAAATCAAAATTCAGATATCTCCCGGTTTTTATTAATGCATTTTTCAAATTAAGGAAATCAGACGTAGTTTTCCTGGCTTTCCGCAGCCACGAGATTCTTCCTTTTTTCAGGCTGCTGACGCAAAAGCCGATAATCTTTGATGCGTTTGTCTCTGCTTACGATACGCTGTGTTTCGACAGAAAAATCTTCAAGCCGGATTCGGTCCCCGGCAAAATTTTAAAATGGTACGATGCCTATTTATGCAGGATAGCGGATTTTGTTTTAGTCGACACCAGGGCGCACAGCGAGTATTTTAAGGGCGAGTTTAAGGCAAAGAATGTTTCTTAT
>JBDRMR010000005.1:0-4660 GCA_043812035.1 Candidatus Omnitrophota bacterium | reverse complement strand
TATGTTTTTAAAATCCTTCGGATTAGTTTCGCAGGCAGTCGGGCAAATCTTTATCCTGGGAGCCATAGGCTTTTTCCTGGTGAAGAGAAGTATTCTAACCAGGCAGGGTATGGACCTCATCAGCCGCCTGGTTATTGGGATAACCCTGCCGGCGATGATTTTCTCCCGCCTGATTCAAGGGTTTAATTTCGGCCTAAAACCGGCCTGGTGGATTTTTCCCCTGGCCAGTTTTGCGATTACCGTTCTGGGATTAATTACCGGCTCCGCATTCGCAGGCTTAATTAAGAAAGGCGAGGAGAGGAGGCAGTTTTTAAGCCTGGTTGCCTTCCAGAACTCCGGATACCTGCCTCTTGCCCTGGTCGCCGCCTTGTTCGATTCCGAGCAGGCAAACCTGATGTTTATTTACATCTTTTTGTTCTTGCTGGGGTTTAATCTGGTAATGTGGTCTTTCGGCGTTTATTTTTTATCCTACCGCCGGAACAAAAGATTTGAGTTGGGCAGTTTCTTCAGCCCTCCGGTCCTGGCGATGATATTTACTATGGCGCTCGTCGGATTAGGAGCGAATAAATTTATTCCCGAGCTTGTATTGAGGCCGTTGAGAATGGCGGGCGATTCCACCCTGCCCCTGGCAATGTTTGTGGTGGGCGGCAACCTGGGTTTAATCCGGATTAACCGGATTAAATTCAAGCCGATTTTTTTGCTGATTCTGGCTAAGCTGTTCATATTGCCTTTGCTGGGGCTGCTGCTTTTCCGGGGAATTTCTGCGCCCTATCTGTTTAGCCTGCTGATTATGATGCAGTTAGCTATGCCTTCGGCTACTTCGCCTTCATTGATAATTGCGCGCTACGACAGGGAAGACTTATTAATCAGCCAGGGGATATTAATCACTCATCTTGTCAGCCTGGTTACCATACCGTTATTTTTAAGCCTGGTGTGGCATGGATAGCAAGGAAATCAGAAACCGCAAGGCGCGGCGGGATTTCGATATTTTTAAGACCTGGGAAGCGGGTATCGAGCTTAAGGGAAGCGAGATTAAGTCAATCAGGGATGCCAAGGCGAACCTGAATGACAGCTTTGCACGGGTTGAAAAGGGACAGGTTTTGCTGTATAATATGCACGTCAGCCCTTACGTGCAGGCCAGCTACCTTAACGCAGATCCTCTGCGGATACGCCGCTTGCTTTTGCACAAGAGCCAAATCAACAAGATTGCGGAGTCTGTCTTGCAGCGGGGGTTTACTTTGGTTCCCCTGCGGCTTTATTTTAACGAAGGCGGATACGCAAAGATAGAGCTCGCTCTTTGTAAAGGCAAAAGGTTTTACGATAAGCGCAGGGACATCAAGCGCCGTCAAGAAGAGCTGGAATTAAGAAGAGCGATAAAAAGCAGGAAACGAACGAAAAATTGGGGGTGAATGGGCTCGACTTAGGCAAGCCGGGTAAAAGTAGCATGCCGCGGACGCAGGGTTGGCCGCGTTAACAATCCTTGCAACACACAAACGCCAACTATAACATAGTGCAACTAAGGCCAACGATGCCAGTAATGCCAGAAATGGCACTAATGGCGCCAATGGCTTTCGCAGGCGTCCAAGCCCCGATCTTCAATTAAGGTCGGGCCTCGCTTAGCCTGCCTGAAGGCTGAGTTAGAGTAGTTACAGGCTGGTCCTGCGCTTCCGCCTTAAAGCGCGGGGCGAGAGAACTGAAGGCTGCGTCCCGAAGAAATCCTGTCTGCCGGAGTTTTTCGGGGCAAAGAACAAAAGACAGACTAAGCATGTAGCGACTTTTATCTGATTGCTTAGGGACCGGGGTTCGATACCCCGCACCTCCACCAATTATTCTTGATGAAGTCAATCGGAGTATTCGATTCGGGCATCGGCGGCCTTACGGTGGTAAAGGAACTGATGCGGCAGCTGCCCGCCGAAGACATAGTTTATTTGGGCGACACCGCGCACCTTCCTTACGGCACAAAATCCGCCGATACGATTGTCAGATTTACCCTCGACAATATCTTATTTCTGCTGAAGCAGAAGGTAAAACTCATCGTTATTGCCTGCAATACCGCTTCGAGCCTTGCGCTGGACGAAGTCTGCCGGCATTTCCGGATTCCGATTATCGGCGTAATTCAGCCGGGGGCCCGGAAAGCGGCTCATCTGACAAAGACAAAGTGCGTCGGGGTAATCGGCACGCGCGCGACCGTAAAGAGCAGGGCTTACGAAAGCCGGATTAAGGAAATAAGTCCGGCAATCACGGTAATAAGCCAGGCCTGCCCTTTGTTTGTGCCGCTGGTCGAGGAGGGCTGGCTTAATCTGCCGGAGACGGTAAGCATTGCCAAAAAATATCTCGGAGCGCTTCTCGGGAAAAATAAAAAAATGGATACCTTGATTCTGGGCTGCACTCACTACCCGTTGCTTGCGCCGGTTTTAAAGAGAGTTCTGGGTAAAAATATAAAATTGATAGATTCCGCCCGGGAGGTGGCAAGGGAGGTCGCAGAGGTTCTGGAGGACGGCGGGCTTGTGAATAAGAAGTCAAAGTTAAAGGGCAAATGCAGATTTTACGTTACCGATGACCCGGACGGCTTCTCGCGCCAGGCGGTGCGCTTCCTGGGTTACCGGTTATCGCAGGTCAAAAGGATAAACAATGTTTGAGATTAAAGTAACCGGAGAATTCAGCTCCGCGCATAATTTAAGAGGATACCGCGGAAAATGCGAGGAGCTCCACGGGCATAACTGGAAGGCGGAGGTGATTGTTTCGGGCAAGAAATTGGATAAGACGGGAATGCTTATGGATTTTAAAAAGTTAAAATTCAGATTGAATAAGATTCTGGATAAATTGGACCACAAGCATCTTAACCGCCTCGGTTATTTCGACAAGATAAACCCCACCTCCGAGAATATAGCCAAATATATATACGACAGTCTCAAGTTGCAAACCGTAAATCCGGAGTCAGTCACTGTTTGGGAATCGGACAGGTCCTCGGCCACTTATTACGGCGAATGAGAAAGGCGATTGTTCTTTTATCCGGCGGATTAGATTCGGCCGTAACGCTTTATTTTGCCAAGAAGCAGAATTACGCCTGCCGCTGCCTTATTTTCGATTATGGCCAGCGCCATAAAAGGGAAATCGAGTCGGCAAAAAAGATTGCCGGGGCGGCTGATTGCCCGTACCGGATTTTAAGAACCAGGTTCCCGTGGAAGGGCTCGAGCCTTTTGGATAAGAGCCGCCGCATTTGTTTAAAGGCCAAACAGCCGGTAGGCAAAACAGCGAATATCCCGGCGACCTACGTGCCCGGGCGCAATATTATCTTCTTAAGTTTTGCTTTGTCTTTTGCAGAAAAAATCGGTGCAGAAGCAATATTCATTGGTGCGAATGCAGTAGATTTCTCCGGTTATCCTGATTGCCGGCCAGAATTTTATCGAGCATTCAGCAGGGTGATTGCTACAGGCACAAAAGCGGGCGTAAAGGGAGAAGAAATTAAGATTAAAACTCCTTTAATTCGGAGGACCAAAGCCCAGATTATTCGGTTGGGTGTGCAATTAGCTGTTCCGTTTGAATTAACCTGGTCTTGTTACCGGGGAGGAAGCAGGCCCTGCGGCAATTGCGATAGTTGTTATTTCCGCGCAAAAGGCTTTGCCGAAGCAGGCATCCCCGACCCTCTTGTAAAATGAAGGCGAAGGTAGCCGAGGTTTTTAAGAGCATTCAGGGCGAAGGAATCTATTTAGGAGAAAAGCAGGTTTTTGTCCGGTTCTATGGGTGTAATTTGGACCATTGCAGATTCTGCGATACTAAGCTGCGTTCATTTAAGGAATACGAACCTCCTGAATTGCTTGAGCGGGTAAAGTCAGAGCCCGGCGACTTTCATTCCGTTTCCCTTACCGGCGGCGAGCCTTTAGTTCAAAGTAATTTCTTAAAGGATTTCCTGCCCCTGGTTAAACAGGAGGGCCTCAGGACTTACTTAGAGACAAACGCAACCCTGCCCGAAGCTTTGAAGGATGTTATTGAATATATCGACATCGTTGCCGCGGATTTTAAATTGCCCTCTTCAACCGGATTAAAAGATTTCCGGGGTGAGCACGAGGCATTCCTGAGAATCGCTTTGCGCAAAGAGGTATTTGTCAAGGCGGTGATATGCAAAAGCACGGATTTAGCCGATTTAAAAAGGGCGGTGGAGCTGCTGGCTAAGCTTAAGCGCGATATCCCTTTTGTCCTGCAGCCGAATTCCTTCGAATTCGACATGCAGCTCACGGATAAGATTCGGGAATTCAAGAACTTCGCTCTTGAGTATCTATCGGATGTGAGGAGAATTCCGCAGATGCACAAGATAGCGGGAGTGAAATAAGTTGACAGTTGTCAGTTAACAGTTGACGGATAAAGGAGCGGGATGCGGGCAAAAAGAAAAACTTCATACGAAGATTTGCAGGAGAGCGTAAGGAAGTTAAAGACGCCGGCAATAGAGGCCTGGGAGAACAAATACCCCGATAAGGAATACAGCATAAACCTCGAGGTCACGGAATTTACCTGTATATGCCCCAAGACAGGCCTGCCCGATTTCGCGGTCATAAGAATCGAGTATTCGCCGGACAAATACTGCATTGAGCTGAAGTCGTTTAAGATGTACACAATTTTTTACCGCAATGTCGGAATATTTCACGAGCACCTGGTAAATAAG
>JBDRMR010000004.1:0-17980 GCA_043812035.1 Candidatus Omnitrophota bacterium | reverse complement strand
ATGGGTTTGGTTATCGTCGGCGGCGAGATAACCACCTGCGGCTATGTAGATATCCATAACATTGCCCGCACGGTAATAAAGAATATCGGATACATCCATCCTAAGTACGGCTTTGATTACCAGACTTGCGCAATCATTAATACCATCCATAATCAGTCTCCGGATATCGCCCAGGGAGTTGATAAAGGCGGAGCGGGAGACCAGGGCACGATGATAGGCTATGCCTGTTGTGAAACTCCGGAATATATGCCTCTGCCCATAATGCTTGCCCATAAACTGGTAATGCGAATGATGGAGGTAAGAAGAAAGGGTATTTTGAAATATTTAGGTCCCGACGGTAAATCCCAGGTTACGGTGGAATACGAAAACGATAAACCTAAGCGGGTAGATGCGGTTGTTCTGGCTTGTCAGCATACCGAAGAGATTCTTGATAGCTCGGGTAATTTTATCACGGATCAGGCCCGGCAGGAGATAATAGATAATATTGTTAAGCCGGTATTAAAAGAGTGGCTCGATAACAGTACGAAGTATTATGTCAATGAGACCGGCAAATTCACTATAGGCGGACCCCAGTCCGATACGGGCATGACCGGGAGGAAGATTATTGTCGATACTTACGGCGGCAGCGTGCCCCACGGGGGTGGCTGCTTTTCCGGGAAAGACCCCACAAAGGTTGATCGGTCTGCGACGTATATGGCCCGATACGTAGCTAAGAATATCGTAGCTTCCGGTTTGGCCCGGAAATGCTTACTGCAGATGGCTTACGTTATAGGAAGGCCCGATCCCGTCTCGATTATGACGGATACGTCCGGCACTTCTGAAATTCCGGACGATGAATTAATCAAGGTGATAAGGAAAGCCTTTGACCTTACTCCGCAGGGGATAATTAAAAATCTGGAATTACTGAAGCCTATATATCAGAAAACCGCCTGCCACGGTCATTTTGGCCGGCCTGAATTTAGCTGGGAGAGACTGGATAAGGTAAAGGATTTACAGAAGGCAGTATAACTTACCGCGAGGTAGAGATGAAATATGACATCAAAGACATTTCGTTAGCAAATAAAGGTAAATTGAGGATTGAGTGGGCGCGTAATAATATGCCGGTTTTAGGTTTAATCCGCGAGCGATTCAAGAAGCAAAAGCCTTTAGCCGGAATAAGCGTTTCCGCTTGCCTGCACGTGACTACAGAGACCGCGGTTCTGGCCGAGGTATTAAAGCTCGGCGGGGCAAATATGGCCCTTTGCGCCTCAAATCCGCTGTCAACCCAGGATGACGTAGCGGCCAGCCTCGCGAAGCACCTAAGGATTCCGGTATTTGCAATCAGAGGAGAGGATAATAAAACCTATTATCGCCACATAAAATCGGCATTAGCAATCAAGCCGGAAATTACCATGGATGACGGCGCGGACCTGGTGAGCACCGTTCACCGCTCGCAGTTTAGCGTTCATCGAAATATTATGGGGGGGACGGAGGAAACAACCACCGGCGTAATAAGGCTGCGGGCTTTGGAGAAAGAAGGAAAGCTGAAATATCCCATAATCGCCGTGAACGACGCCAATACGAAATATCTGTTCGATAACCGCTACGGCACGGGCCAGTCAACAATCGACGGGATACTGCGGGCAACCAATAAATTGCTCTCGGGCACAAACTTTGTAGTCTGCGGCTACGGCTTTTGCGGCCGGGGCGTGGCTATGCGCGCCAGGGGGATGGGCGCAAACGTGATAGTTACGGAAGTAGTCCCCTTGCGCGCCCTTGAGGCGTTAATGGACGGCTTCCGCGTTTTGCCTCTTGTCGGCGCAGCCAGGAGCGGAGATATATTTGTTACTACGACGGGAAACAGGGACGTGATAGGCAAGAAGCACTTTTCGTTAATGAAAGACGGAGCTATCTTGGCTAATTCCGGGCACTTTAACGTGGAAATCGACGTCGCTTCGCTTAAAAAAATTGCCAAGAAGAGAAGGGCGATTCGTCATTGCCTGGAGGAATATTGTCTTTCTAACGGACGCAGGATTTATCTGTTGGGCGAGGGCCGCCTCATTAATCTTGCTGCAGCCGAGGGCCATCCCGCGCAGGTTATGGATATGAGTTTTGCAAACCAGGCCTTGAGCGCGGAATACATACGCAAGAATCACGGGAAATTGAAAAATAAGGTTTACAAGGTTCCCGAAGAAATCGACAGAAGCATCGCAGGTTTGAAATTAAAATCTTTGGGAGTAAAAATCGACAGACTTACTCCGCAGCAAAAAAAATATCTGGCAAGCTGGGAGTCAGGAACTTAAATAAAAATGAAAAGGATTGGTGTGTTGACTTCCGGAGGAGACGCTCCGGGTATGTCCACGCCACGATTAATCGTGGCGGGATGCCGCCTACGGCGGCAAATGCTATGACAGGTAAAAGTTAAGATGATAAGGAGAATAGGGGTTTTAACTTCAGGAGGAGATGCCCCGGGAATGAACGCAGCAATTAGGTCTGTAGTACGCTACGCCGTCTATAATAAATTAGAAGTAACCGGGATTTTCCGGGGCTTTGCCGGATTAATCGACGGCGAACTGAAACAGCTGGGTCACCGCTGTGTATCCAATATCATCAACCGCGGAGGGACGGTTCTGAAGACCGCGCGCTGCGAGGAATTTCTGACCGAAAAAGGCCAGAAGCGCGCAGTCGGCGTAATCAGGGAAAACAACATTGACGCGCTCGTCTTAATCGGCGGAGACGGAACCTACCGGGCAGGGATTGCGCTTGAGCGGAAATGGAATGTTCCCTGCGTGGGGATTCCCGGAACAATAGACAACGACATAAACGGAACGGAAGCAACTATCGGCGCGGACACCGCGGTAAATACGGCTCTGGACGCGATAGATAAAATACGCGATACCGCAACCAGTATGGAGAGAATATTCATAGTGGAGGTAATGGGAAGAGACTGCGGTTTTATCGCTATGCAGGTCGCCTTAGGCGGCGGTGCCGAAGACGCGCTGATTCCGGAAAAAAAATTTAATATTCAGGATATGTGCGATAATATAGTAGAGGGTAATATCCGCGGCAAGATTAGCTGGATAATTATTACTGCCGAGGGCGCAGCTGGTGCCGGGGATGTCGCAAAACAGATTACCGGGCTTACCTCGCTTGAGACGCGCGTAGTCGTTCTGGGGCATATCCAGAGGGGGGGTGTTCCCAGCGCCAAGGACAGAATACTGGCTACGCGCCTGGGCGCGGCAGCGGTAGACGTTCTTTTACGTAATGAGCGGGGCAAGGCCGTGGGCGTGAGTTCGGATAATATCAATATCGTTGACTTGGAGTACGCCGTTAGTAAGAAAGAGCTGTCCGTTGACAACTTTTATCGGCTGATCCGCATTTTGACCTAAGTGAGGCCACGACTTATGGAGCGGTAGCGAACATAAGTCGTATGGCCGAACTTACCCTTGACATCTTTGATGTCAAGGGTCAAATTCGGGCAAATAATTTACGTTCGCTTACGCTCCGTAAGTTATGCCCTCATTTGAGGAGGTGTCGGAGCTGATGGGACGCAAGCCAATTGACATACTGGATTTAGCCAGAGAGTTAGTTTTAACCGACGATTCGGAGGTTAAGCAGAAACTGGGCAAGAAGATTCTCAATATAGCTTACAAAAAGGGAATTTACCCGTCTTCTATAAACCAGCTTTATTTTGCCCGCGGCAGGGGAGAGTTCTTTCCTAATTTTACCGTCCCGGCGATAAACCTGAGGACCTTAACGCTGGATTTGGCCAGGGCGATATTCAGGGTGGCAAAAAAAAATAATGCCGGGGCTTTCATATTTGAGATTGCCCGCTCGGAAATGGGCTATACCGGCCAGCCTCCGGTAGAATACAGCGTCTGCGTCTTAGCCGCCGCCGTTTGTGAAGGCTATCAGGGGCCGGTGTTTATACAAGGAGACCATTTTCAGCTCAATGCCAAGAAGTTCCGGGATAACCCGGAAAAGGAAATAGGCGGTTTAGAAATATTGATTACCCAGGCGGTAGAGGCGGGGTTCTATAATATCGATATCGATTCTTCGACCTTAGTTGACCTGTCAAAAAGCACCGTAGATAAACAACAATATCTCAATTACGATACTTGCGCGAAGCTGACTCAGTTTATCCGCAAGATCCAGCCCAGGGGCATCGATATTTCGGTCGGCGGAGAGATAGGGGAGGTCGGCGGTAAAAACTCCACGCCCGAGGAACTGCGCGCGTTTATGAGCGGATTCAAAAAACGCTTGCGAAAAGGAAAACAAGGCATCAGCAAGATTAGCGTGCAGACCGGCACGACTCACGGCGGCGTGGTGCTTCCCGACGGCTCAATTGCCCAGGTGCAAATCGACTTTGATACTCTGAAGAATTTATCCCGCATTTCCCGGGAAGAATTCGGCCTGGCCGGGTGCGTCCAGCACGGCGCCTCGACATTGCCGGCCGAGGCATTCCATAAATTCGCCGAGACAGAGGCTGCCGAGGTTCATCTGGCCACCGAGTTCCAGAATATGGTCTACGAAAATTCGCATTTACCCGAGGAGCTAAGGGACCGGATATACGATTGGATAAAGCAGAATCTCTCCGGCGAGAGAAAACAGGAGCAGACCGAGGAGCAATTTATCTACACGGCAAGAAAAAAGGCGCTGGGGCAGTTTAAGAGAGATATTTTTGGCTTGCCCCAGAACATAAGGGATGCGATAGTTGCCCCGGTAGAGGAAAAATTTAATTTCCTATTCAAGCAGTTAAACGTTGTAAATACCAAGGAACTGGCGGATAAGTATATAAATTTAAAAAGAGTAATCAGGCGAACCCGGCACAAGAAAGAAGAGCCGGGGGCGCAGGAGCATTTTGAGGGAGCAGACTAGTTAGCTCATAGGTCGTAGCTGATAGCTCATAGGCGGCATGGTTAGTTTTTGTAAAAACTATGAGCTAAGAGCTATGAGCTGAACTTGGATATCAAGGAGATGAATATGCGTTCGGATAAGGCGAAAAAAGGTCTTGAGCGAATGCCTAATCGCGCTTTACTTTATGGCACAGGCTTATCTGTTTCTCATATCAACAGGCCGTTTATCGGGATAGCCTCCTCGTTTACCGATTTAATCCCCGGTCATACGGGTATGCGCGATTTGGAAAGATATATCGAAAGAGGGATAGAGAATGCCGGCGGAACTCCTTTTGTATTCGGCGTGCCCGGAATCTGCGACGGCATAGCCATGGGGCATTCCGGCATGAAATATTCCCTGCCTTCGAGGGAAATAATAGCCGATACAATCGAATCCATACCTTCTGCGCATGCCCTGGATGGTTTGGTCCTTCTGACCAATTGCGATAAAATCACCCCGGGCATGATTATGGGGGCATTAAGAATAAATATCCCTGCGATTGTCGTAACCGCAGGGCCGATGCTTGCCGGCCATTTCGGCAGAAAAAGACTCTCTTTAGTCAGAGACACTTTTGAGGCGGTTGGCAGATTTAAAAAAGGACAGCTCAGCGAGGAGGAAAGAGCGGTCCTGGAGGCGGAAGCCTGCCCTTCTTGCGGCTCCTGCCAGGGGATGTATACGGCAAATACGATGAGCTGTATCACCGAGGCAATAGGCTTATCCCTGCCTTATTGCGCGACAGCTCCGGCCGTATTAAATAAAAAGAGAAGGCTCGCTTACGAAAGCGGACAGAGGATTGTCGGGTTGGTTAAGAGAGGCATAACTTCACGCAGGATAATAAACAAAAGCGCCCTTGAAAACGGCATCAGGGCGGATATGGCTCTGGGCGGCTCAACAAATACGGTCCTACACCTTATGGCAATAGCTAATGAGGCGGGCGTCAGACTCACCTTAGAGGATTTTGACAGAATCAGCAGAAGCACTCCTCATATCGCCAATCTTCGCCCGGGCGGCGAATATTTTATGGAGGATTTGGACATCGCCGGAGGCATTCCGGCGGTTTTAAACAGGCTTTTGCCTAAATTAGCAAATTGCAGCACCGTATCCGGCAGCACGACGAAAGAGATAGCCAAAAGAGCGGTTATTTACGACGAAGACGTGATAAGGCCGCCGAGCAGGGCTTATCATAAGCAGGGAGGAATCGCTATTCTTTACGGAAACCTTGCGCCCTGCGGCTGCGTGGTAAAGCAGTCGGCGGTTGACGAAGATATGTTAAGCTTTACCGGCAAAGCCCGGACCTTTGATTCCGAAGAAAGCGCAATGAGGGCAATAATGAACAGAGCGATAAAAAAAGGAGACGTAGCGGTAATCAGGTATGAGGGGCCTGCCGGCGGGCCGGGAATGCGCGAAATGCTTTCTCCGACTTCCGCTATTGTGGGCATGGGTTTTTCTAAGTCAGTCGCCCTGATTACCGACGGAAGATTTTCCGGCGGCACAAGGGGTCCCTGCATAGGCCACATCTCGCCCGAGGCGCAGGCAGGGGGGCCGATTGCAGTTATTAAAAACGGTGATAAAATTAGTATAGATATACCGAAGCGGAAATTAGAGCTGTTGATTTCCGGGCGCGAACTGGAAAGGCGCCTGAGGGAATTTAAGCCTCCGAAACCAAAGGTAACTTCCGGATATCTGGCCAGGTATTCCAAATCGGTTAGTTCGGCGGATAAAGGAGCTGTTTTGCAATGAAGGGTGCGCAGATTTTAATCGAGAGTTTGAAGTGCGAGAGGGTGCAGGTTATGTTCGGGTATCCCGGAGGTTCGGTCCTGCCTATATTCGACCAATTGTACGATGCCCCGCTTAAATTCATTTTAACCCGTCATGAGCAAGGCGCTGCGCATGCCGCTGACGGCTATGCCCGCGCTACGGGAAAGGTGGGGGTCTGTATCGCTACCTCAGGGCCGGGCGCGACCAATTTGACAACAGGCATTGCCACCGCCTATATGGATTCCATACCGATTGTAGCGATAACCGGGCAGGTAAAGACCCATCTTATAGGAAATGACGCTTTTCAAGAGGCGGACGTAACCGGCATTACCCGGCCGATTACCAAACACAACTATTTGGTAAAGGACGTAAAAGAGCTGTCCCGGATTGTGCGCGAGGCTTTTCACATTGCTTCTACCGGCAGGCCGGGGCCGGTGCTTGTCGATATTCCCGTGGATGTCCAGACTCACGAAACCGGCTTTGAATGGCCTGAAGAGGTAGAAATCAGGGGCTATAAGCCTACTTATTTCGGCCATCCCGGCCAGATTAAAAAGGCGGCCCGGCTTATCGCCAAATCAAAGAAGCCGCTGATTTACGCCGGCGGAGGGATAATTCCTTCGGCAGCCGAAGCGGAATTGAAAACTTTAGCGGAAAAAGCGAACATCCCGGTTACCCTGACGCTGATGGGTTTAGGGGATTTTCCCGGAACTCATCCTCTGTGCCTGGGGATGCTGGGCATGCACGGGACAGCATACGCTAATTATGCCATGATGAACGCAGATTTGGTGATAGCCGTGGGGGCGCGTTTTGACGACCGCGTTACAGGCAGGCTGGATGCTTTCGCTCCTCACGCGAAGATTATTCACATTGACATAGACCCTTCCTCGATTAGCAAGAACGTAAAGGTGGATATCCCGATTGTAGGAGACGCCAAATACGTTTTGCGGCAGCTGCTTGAAGAGCTGGATAAACTTCCCGATACGCGGGAATGGCTTGCGGCAATCGAGCAGTGGAAAAAGAAGCATCCCCTGACCTACAAGGAAGGAGGCAGGATTAAGCCTCAGTACGTGATCGAGCAGATTTACGAAGCAACCAAAGGCGATGCGATTATTGCTACCGAGGTAGGTCAGAATCAAATGTGGTCTGCCCAGTGGTATAAATACGACAAGCCGCGCCATTTTCTTTCTTCGGGGGGCCTGGGGACAATGGGCTATGGTTTTCCCGCAGCCATCGGAGCCAAGGTCGGATGTCCAGATAAGCAGGTTTTTGATATCGCCGGCGACGGTTCGATTCAGATGAATATTCAGGAATTGGCTACCGCAGTAAACAATAAGATAAATGTTAAGGTGGCTATTTTGAATAATTGTTATTTGGGCATGGTCAGGCAATGGCAGGAATTATTCTATAAACGGCGCTATTCATACACCGAGCTGTGCAATCCGGACTTCGTGAAGTTAGCCGAGAGTTACGGTGCGGTTGGTTTGCGGGCAACCAAGAAGGAAGAGGTGCGCCCGGCTATTGACAAGGCGCTGTCAGCGGATAACGTTGTTTTTATCGATTTCCACATTGAGCGGGAAGAGAACGTGTTTCCGATGGTGCCTGCCGGCGAAGCCATCGACCGTATGATTGGAGGCATGGCGTAATTTAGTTCATAGTTCATAGTTGATAGCTCATAGTTGAAATCTATGAGCTATGAGCCATGAGCTATGAGCCATGAGCTATAATGAGACATACACTTTCGGTATTGGTCGAAAATAAATTCGGCGTTCTGGCGCGGGTTGCGGGACTTTTTAGCGCCCGGGGCTTCAATATCAGCTCTCTGGCCGTAGGAGAGACGCAAGACCCGTCTATTTCTCAGATGACCATCGTAGTTGAAACTCCCGATCCCCGCATCCTCGAGCAGATTATAAAACAGCTGCGCAAGCTGATTGATACAATTTCCGTTACCGACCTTACTAAAAAAGATTTCGTGGAGAGGGAGTTGGCTTTGGTGAAGATAAGGTATGAGAAGGGCACACAAAGCAAGGTCAAGACATTATTGAATAAACATAAGCGCACGACCCGCCTTATCAGGCACAACGATAACGAGGCAATAATCGAGGTCTGCGCGACATCGGAAGAGGTAAAGGGATTCCTTGTCGGATTAAAACCTTACGGCATTAAGGAATTAATGCGCACGGGAAGAGTGGCGATTGTATAGAAAGGGGGATGGGAATGGCCAAGATATACTATGACCAAGATGCGGACTTAAATTTGTTAAAAGATAAGACCGTAGCAATTATCGGTTACGGCATACAAGGCAGGGGCCAGGGGTTATGCTTGAAGGATAGCGGAATCAATGTAGTTGTCTCGGAGCTGGAGGGCACGCCAAACTACCGTCAGGCTAAGGACGACGGGTTTACTCCGGCTTCGGCGGAGCAGGCAGCGGGGCTTGCCGATATTATTCAAATTTTGACACAGGACCACGTTCAGGCAAAGGTCTATAAACAGAGCATAAAGCCGAATCTGAAGAAAGGTAAGGCCCTCTGTTTTTCTCACGGCTTTAATATCAGATTTAAACAGATAAAGCCGCCCAAAAAAACCGATGTGTTTATGGTTGCGCCTAAGGGTCCCGGAGCTTTGGTGAGAAAAATGTACCAGGAAGGCAAGGGCGTTCCCTGCCTTGTGGCAGTGCACCAGGACGCAACCGGGCAGGCAAAACAATTGGCGCTGGCATACGCTAAAGCTATCGGCGGAACGCGGGCCGGCGTAATCGAGACCACGTTTGCCGAGGAGACCGAAACAGACTTGTTCGGAGAACAAGCGGTGCTCTGCGGCGGAGTTACCGAGTTAATCAAAGCCGGCTTTGATACGCTGGTTGAGGCGGGCTATCAGCCGGAGATTGCTTACTTTGAGGTTCTTCATGAATTAAAACTCATTACGGATTTGATTCAGGAGGCAGGGATAAGCGGTATGCGCCGGCGCGTTTCTAACACCGCCTGTTACGGCGACCTTACCCGGGGGCCGAAGATTATTACCGGGAAGACCCGACGGGCAATGGCAAAGATTCTTAAGGACGTAAAATCGGGAAAATTTGCCCGGGAATGGATTAAGGAGAACGAAAACGGGCGCCCCGTATTTAATGAACTCCTTAAAAAAGGCGATGAGCATAAGATAGAAGAGGTAGGCAGGCAGCTTCGAGAGATGATGCCGTGGATGAAGAAATAGTTCGTAGTTGATAGCTCATAGTTGATAGTTTGCGGTTAAATTCTATCAGCTATGAGCCAAGAGCTATGAGCTAAGCGTAAAAAACAATAATATGAATAAAATTATTATTTTTGATACGACTTTGCGGGACGGCGAGCAGGCGCCGGGTGCTTCCTTGAATCAAAGAGAGAAGCTGGAAGTAGCCGAAGCGCTGGCTCAATTAGGAGTAGATATAATCGAAGCCGGATTTCCTGTTTCCTCAAAGGGAGATTTTGAGGCTGTCCGGGCCATTGCTAAATCCGTAAAGGGTCCGGTTATTTGCGGGCTGGCCAGAGCGATAAAACGCGATATAGACGCTGCTTGCCAGGCCGTAAAACCCGCAAAAAACCGCCGCATACACGTATTCCTGGCAACATCTAAGATTCATATGAAATATAAGTTAAAGAAGGCGGAGGATGAAATCCTGCGCTTAGCGGTGCAGGCGGTAAAATACGCCGGAAAATATTGTACTGATATAGAGTTTTCTCCGGAAGACGCCACTCGCAGTGAAAAGGAGTTCCTGTTTAAGGTGATTGAGGCGGTAATTGACGCGGGAGCGACGACGGTAAATATCCCGGATACGGTAGGTTACGCCGAGCCGGAAGAATTCGGCGGTTTAGTCAACGCGATAATGGAAAACGTGCCTAATATAGATAAAGCGGTCATATCCGTGCATTGCCACAATGATTTGGGTTTAGCGGTAGCCAATTCCTTAGCGGCAGTGAAAAACGGCGCCCGGCAGGTCGAGTGCACTATAAACGGCATAGGCGAGCGCGCCGGCAACGCTTCTTTAGAAGAAGTAGTTATGACCCTGGATACAAGGAGAGATATTTTCGGAAATTTAAAAACGGATATCAAAAAGAACCAAATTTACAAGCTCTCGCGCCTGGTAAGCAAACTTACCGGATTTGTTATTGCGCCCAATAAGGCAATCGTAGGCAGCAACGCATTCAGGCATGAAGCCGGCATTCATCAAGACGGGATTTTAAAGAAACGGGCCACCTATGAGATTATCCGGCCTAAAGACGTTGGTTTTACCCAGGCAAGCCTGGTTTTAGGCAAACATTCGGGCAGACACGCCTTCACCCAGAGATTAATGCAAATGGGGCTGCATCTTAAGCCCCGGGAATTGGAAAAAGCGTTTATCGCATTTAAGGAGCTGGCCGACAAGAAAAAGGAAATATTCGAAGAGGACTTGGTAGCGATTGTCGAAAACCAGATGCGCAAACAAACCAAACTTGTCTGGCGACTGGCCGGATTCGTTGTTCACTCGGGAACTCAGATTAAACCCCAGGCAGAGGTGGTTCTCAGGCATAAGGGCAAGAAAATCAAGGCCGTATCCAGCGGCGACGGGCCTGTGGACGCCTGCTTTAAAGCCGTCGATAAGATTACGGGAATTCCGGTGAGGCTGCAGGATTATCGCCTGGAGGCGGTTACCCGGGGCAAAGATGCTCAGGGCAGCGTAAATCTCAGCCTGATTCACAAGGACAAAAGTTTCCCCGGCCGCGGCTCAAGCACCGACGTTATCGAAGCCTCTATCTTAGCTTACGTTAATGCCTTAAACAATATCGCATGAATCCCCCCTCTGGACAAATCTATGGCCTGATCGGCTATCCTGTCAAACACAGTTTATCTCCTGTGATGCACAATACTGCTTTTAGACACCTCGGCATTGATGCTAAATACAGGCTGTTTCCGGTAAAGCCGGAAGAATTAGAGGCGTTTTTACTCGAAGATATTGCCGTCAAGGACATTAACGGAAATGAAGTGCGCGCAAAAGAGATATCGGGATTCAACGTTACTATTCCCCATAAGGTAAGAACAAAACAAATATTAGAAAAAGAATTTCCTCCGGATAAAAGCGCGCCCGGCGCTTTGATGATATCCCGTTACGCAGATTTGGTAGGCGCCGTAAATACGGTGCAGAGGGTCGGCGAAAAGCTCGAATACTATAATACCGACGCCCTTGGTTTTGAAAAATCCCTGAGTAGAGATTTAGACTTCGATACTTACGAAAAAAATGCTCTTGTTTTAGGCTGCGGCGGCGCAGGCAGGGCCGTCATCGCAGCTTTATGCTGTAAGGGAAACCGGATTAACAGGGTGAATGTATTCGACGCAAGCGCCGAAGCCGCGGATTCGGCCAAGAAGCATTTTTCGCAATTTCCGGGGATTATGAAGCTCATCGAGTTTGTTTCTGCCGAGCGCATACCCAGAGTAATTAAAGACTGCCAGCTTCTGATAAACACTACTCCGGTAGGCATGAAGCAGGGCGACGCTTCGGTGATTGATAAGGCTCTTCTTCATGACGAGCTATATGTTTACGATGTCGTGTATAACAGAGAGACTCAGCTTATCAAGGATGCCAAATCTTTAAGATTACGCGCTGCAGGAGGCCTGGGCATGTTATTGTATCAGGGCGTTGCGGCTTTTGAGAAGTGGACGGACAAGACCCTGTCTTTTATAACCATTAACGCAATGAAACAGGCTTTGCGGAAGGAATTAAACAAAAGAAGCGGATATGCTTGATAAGGTACTCATATTTGTTTTAGGTTCGATAGTCGGCAGCTTCCTGAATGTATGTATTTACCGGCTGCCTAAACAGGAGTCGGTAGTCAAGCCCCGTTCCCACTGCCCGAAATGCAAAAAGCAGATTCCCTGGTACGACAATATTCCGTTTATCAGCTATATTATCTTGCGGGGGAAATGCCGGTTCTGCGAGCAAAGGATTCCTTTCCGTTATTTCCTGGTTGAGCTTATCACGGCCGGTGTGTTCCTCCTGTTTTATGTCAACTACGGTTTGGGCTTTAATTTTATTTACTTTGCGCTCCTTGCCTGTTTATTGATAATTGCCACCTTTGTCGACATTACTCACCGAATTATCCCCGACGAGATTTCTATCGGCGGAATAGTGGTTGGTTTGACGTTTAACATTATTAAACCCTGCCTACTACCTGCTAACTACTACCTGCTACCCGTCTGGGACTCTTTACTCGGCATCTTAGCGGGCGGAGGGATTATCTTTATTACCGGCAAAACCTTTGACCTGATATATTTTAAACTCCTTAAAAAAGGCCCGGTTGACGGGGAAACGGAATCAATGGGCGGAGGAGACGTAAAATTGCTGGCAATGATCGGCGCATTTTTAGGCTGGAAGGCCGCGGTCCTGACTTTCTTCCTGGCTCCTTTTTTAGGCGCGGCAGTGGGAATAGTGAACCTCGTTGTTAAAAAGCAACACACCGTGCCTTACGGACCGTTTCTGTCAACGGCGGCGTTTATCAGCCTGTTTTGGGCAGACGCGATAATAAGGTTAATTTTTTAAGGTAAATATATTCAGAAGCATGAGCAGGATAAAGAAGGAATATTTGTTGTAATAGGAGGGCAGGGCTATGGAACACATTGAGTCTCATCCCGGCCTGGCTGCGGTGCTGTCTTTTATCTTCAACGGCCTGGGCCAGATTTACAACGGTCAGATAAAGAAGGGGCTGACCATTATATTCTTCTCCAGTTTGAGTATGTTCATTTTTATCATGGGGGCGATATTGATCGGCTTCTGGCTTTACGGAAAGATTGTCTCTTCCTGGCAGATTATCCTGGGGGTCTTCCTGTTTTGCTTCGGGTTGGTTGTTATCTGCGTTCTGGGCATCTGGAGTATTTTTGACGCCTATAATGCCGCTAAAAAATCAAATGAAGACACCAAGTTATCTGCTCATTGAAGGAGGTGGTAGAGATGGCGAAGATTTTAATCGCCTATTATTCCCGGACCGGAAACACCGAAAAAATGGCAAATGAGATTGCCAAAGCAGCCGAGAAAGAAAAAGCAGAGGTAGACTTAAAGCGGGTCGAGGACGTTAAGGTCGGCGATTTATTGAACTACGACGGCATAGTCCTGGGGTCGCCGACTTACTACGGCTCGATGAGCGCCGAAATAAAGAAGTTGCTGGACGATTCGGTAAAGATTCACGGAAAATTGCAAGGAAAGGTGGGCGCGGCTTTTTCATCCAGCGCTAATATAGGGGGAGGCAACGAAACTACAATTTTAGATATCATAAATGCTATGCTTATCCACGGCATGGTGGTGCAGGGCGACCACAGCGGAGACCATTACGGCCCTGTGGGGGTTAACGCTCCTGACGCCCGGGCAATAAAGCAATGCCAGCGCCTCGGCGAGCGCACGGCGAGGCTGGTTAAGAAGCTCTTTGGTTGAGTAGAGAGTAGAGAGATGAACGTTGTTATATTGATTACCTGCGCAAGTATAAAAGAAGCTAAAAAGATTGCCGAAGATTTGGTAGCGAAGAAATTAGTCGCCTGCGTTAATATCGTTGCTCAGGTGAGTTCCGTATTCTGGTGGCAGAAGAAAATAGATTCTGCCGAAGAAGTGTTGTTGATTGCCAAGTCAAAAAAGTCACTGATGGCAAAAATCGTCAGGCAGGTTAAGTCCTTGCATAGCTACGAGGTGCCGGAAGTTATCGCCCTGCCGATTATATCGGGCAATAAGGAATATATAGATTGGATTAATGAATCTGTCAGGCAGTCCTCTTGATTTTCTCTGGGCGTTTTTTGGGGGAGTTCTGGTAAGTTTTACTCCTTGTATTTACCCTTTGCTGCCAATAACCGCAGCTTACGTCGGAATAAGCGGCTCCGGTTCCAGGCTAAGAGGCTTTACCTTAAGTTTGGTATATGTCGGCGGAATCAGCGTGACCTATGTTATCCTGGGCTTGGCTGCCGCGCTGACCGGCTCGATATTCGGGCGGTTCACCAATCTGCCCTCAGTTCGCATTGCCGCCGGCTTGATTATTGTTTTATTCGGAATTTCTCTCTGGACGGGCAGGGGGTTAAGGTCGTCTGTGCCGAGATTCCCGGTATTCAAGAAATCCGGAACTTATCTTTCTTGTTTTTTGTTAGGGCTTATCTCGGGCTTGGCGATAACCCCTTGCGTTGCGCCGGTTTTAGGCTCGATTCTAACGTTTGTTGCCGTAAAGAAGCACTTTGTTTACGGGGCATTTCTTTTGTTTAGTTTCGCTTACGGAATGGGATCGCTGCTTATTCTAACAGGCACATTCGGCTCGATTTTAACTGCGCTGCCCAGATCCGGATACTGGATGGAGATTATGAAGAAAATCTGCGCTGTTATACTAATCGTAGCCGGCATTTACTTTGTGTTTTCGGGAGCGACTGATTTAGCTTATGCTCAAGAGGCCGGAATCGCCGATAAGGAAATCAACTTTTCCCTTTTTGACCTGGAGGGGAGTATGATAACGTTATCGGAATTCAGGGAAGAAAATCCGGCTATTCTGCTCTTCTGGACTACCTGGTGCCCTTTTTGCATCCAGGAGCTTGATTATTTAACCGGAATTTACGGTTCTCTATCTTCGGATAACATCAGAGTTCTGGCAATAAATATAGAGGAGAGAAAATCGAAAGTCAGCAGGTTCCTTCAGCGCAAGCCCTTGCCTTTCAAAGTAGTCCTGGATTCCGAAGCCAGCGCCGCTTATTCTCACAGATTAATAGGCGTGCCGACATACGTATTGATAGATAAAAAAGGGAATATCGTATTCCAGGATAATTATTTCCCCCGGGAAGACTACAAGGACTACTTGATTAGAGAATGATACAAGAGCCCAGGAATAATATCTCTCTATTGCTGGATTTATACGAATTAACCATGGCCCAGGGCTATTGGGAGGCAAACAAGAGTTCCGAGCTCGCTACCTTTGACTTGTTCGTCCGCCAGCTGCCTTCCAGCCGGGGATACCTGATTAATGCGGGCTTGGAGGACTCTCTCGGGTACATAGAAAATTTAAGATTTACCGCTCAAGATATCGCCTACCTTGAAACACAGAATATATTCAAACAGGATTTTTTGGATTATTTAAGGCGGTTTAAATTCGGCGGCGAAATCTGGGCAATGCCCGAAGGAGAGATTTTCTTTCCCAACGAGCCGGTTATCCGGGCAACCGGCAACATTATAGAGGTCCAGGTCTTAGAGTCGTTTTTGCTTAACACGGTGAACTTGCAGACAATGATTGCCGCCAAGGCTTCCAGGGTCGTGTTGGCGGCGCAAGGCAGGAAGGTTTTTGACTTTGCCCTTCGCCGCACTCACGGGCAGGACGCAGCTTTAAAAGCGGCGCGCTCCTCCTACATAGCCGGATTTGCCGGCACCTCCAATGTGCTCGCCGGCAAGATTTACGGAATCCCGGTCGCGGGAACGATGGCCCATTCTTACATTATGTGCTTTAAAAAAGAATCGGATAGCTTCGCCAGCTATGCCCGCAGCTTTCCCGATAAGACAATTTTATTGGTCGATACTTACGATACCGGAAAAGGCATTAAGGCCGCGATTAAGGTAGGGCTGAATTTAAAAAAACAGGGACATAAACTTTTGGGAATCCGGCTGGACAGCGGAGATTTGGCGGTTTTGTCTAAAGCGGCAAGGAGAATGCTGGATGACGCCGGCTTGAAAGAAGTCGGAATTTTCGGCAGCGGCAATTTGGACGAATACAAAATCGCCGAATTGCTGAAAAAGGGAGCGGCAATCGACAGCTTCGGCGTAGGCACCAAGATGGGGGTAAGCGAGGACGCTCCTTTCGTGGATGTTATCTATAAAATCAGCGAAGTTATGGACAGAGAAGGTAATTTTCTGCCGACGATGAAGTTGAGCGAGAAAAAGACTACCTTCCCGGGGAGGAAACAGGTTTACCGGATTGCGGGCTCAAAAGGCAAATTCCTCAAAGATATCCTGGCTTTAGAAGGAGAGAGAGTAAGAGGCCGGCCCCTGTTAAATAAAGTTATGCAAAGAGGCGAAATAATTTATAACAAGCCGGCGTTGAGCCAAATCCGGGATTACGCCGGAAATAACCTCGCGGCGTTAAGCGCGGAATACAAGAGGTTGGTTAAACCGGCAACGTATCCGGTGATAATCAGCCCCGGGCTTAAGAAACTCACCAGAGACTTAACCTCTGAAATAAAAAAACGACAAAACCAGGATTAGAAGTGAGAGATATTAAAGGCTTAGCAACGGGAATCGGAAGTCTGCCGCATAAGGATATCGAGGCGGCCCTGGATTTAATTTTTAAATACACGCCCAAAATTCCTTTCTGGCCCCAGCTTCCAAAGCGAGATATTCGTGAAGGAATGGTGGCACAGTTCTGCGAGGGATTGCCTTGCATTAAAGTAGACAACAAAGGCGTTCTTTTTAGTCCAGAAAAAAGAGACGAAGAATTTTTAAAATTCTACGAGCATCTAGAGGCTGAGGATTTGGATTATTTTAGAATCTCTGAGGACTTTGCTTTAGGCTTACACAAGTTCTATCAAAGATTGGATAGGTTTGATTTAAAAGATGTGGAGTATATTAAATGCCAGGTTACCGGTCCATTTACTATGGCTGCAAGTATAAAGGATGAAAACGGGATAGCTCTTTTACACGACTATGAATTTATACAGGCAATTTCAAAAGTCGTAGCTATGAAGATGGCCTGGCAGATAAGGTTCTTTAAAAAATTCAAGAAAAAGATAATTATATTTATTGATGAACCATATTTGGGCAGTTTTGGTTCCGCTCATACACCCATAAATAGAGAAGAAGTAGTCAGATATTTGGCCGAGTCGGGTGAGGATTTTAAGGAGGTTGTGGAGAGGCATATCCAAGATTTAATGGAGGATTCAGGTTCTACTGATGAGGGTTCTGTTTTAATAGGGGTTCACTGTTGTGGTAATACCGATTGGTCTATGTTTACAGATATTAGCACAATAAATATTATAAGCTTTGATGCTTTCAACTTCCTTGATCGGATTTTGCTATATACGCAAAATCTTATTAGTTTTTTCAAAAGGGGAGGAATGCTTGCTTGGGGTATTGTGCCCACAGACGCCTTCAGTCCAGAAATCAACGCCCCCATTCTTGAGAGTAAAATTAGAGATGGCGTTAACTCATTGATTAACAAAGGGATAGAGCGCGAGGTGCTTAAAAGAAGGCTTCTGCTTACGCCCTCTTGCGGATTAGGCACGCTTGATAACGATAAAGCCGAGCCCATATTCAAATGCCTGGCTGAGCTTTCTTCTATCTTGTCCACAGAAAGTATTTGACAAAATTGCCGATTTTTTGTATCATATAAAGACGTTTTTT
>JBDRMR010000003.1:0-36091 GCA_043812035.1 Candidatus Omnitrophota bacterium | reverse complement strand
TTCTTGCTGCCTTGAGAAATGAAGGAACAATAAAAATTTCTGATGAAAAAATAAACAGCACATTGATGCGGGTACAAACACAGTCTATTGCCGGCTATTGTGCTTTAAATGGCTGTTGTGGTGTTGCCATTGGGATTGGTGCAGCCTTTGGCACCATTATGGGTGCAACTTGTCCTAAAGATAGAGAATCGGCAATTACCATGCATGCTTTTGTACGAACTGTGGAAGCAATAGCGAACGATGTAGGGCCAATGTGCTGCAAGAGTTTTGTGAGAACCGCCTTGGGTGTCGGGTATAATTTAGCAAAAGAATATCTTAATGTAGATTTGCCTATACGCAGAAATATTCAATGCCTTTACAGTGAGCGAAATCCCCATGGTTGCAGAGAAGGCAAATGTCTCTATTTTTCTAAAACGACATAAACAGGTAGGCGAGGACTAATGTAAACTGATTGCTATGTCGCAAAAGTAATAGTTTTGCGACATTTAGTCTATGTGTTTCCGGAGGGTCTGGAGGAAGCAGCAGAGATGTTGACTGAAGGGTAAATAGTATGTATAAATATATGTATAATTTTATTGACAAATAGCCATCTCTATGGTATATTTATAATATGGACAAGGATCCGAGTAGTTTTGTTTGGGATTTTGAAAGAGAATTAGCCAATATTCATAAACATGGAGTTGATTTTGTTACAGCTGCAAAGGCTTTTAAGGATCCTAAAAGAAAGATTTATACCGACTCCAAACACAGTAAAAAAGAGGAGAGATTTTTCTGTATTGGAAAGGTTGAAGGTAGAATCCTAACGGTTAGATTTACCTACCGCGGCGGCAAGATTAGAATATTTGGCGCCGGATATTGGAGAAAGGGGGAACAGTACTATGAAAAGAAAGATGAAAAGAAAGATGACTGATCCAAATAAACCTATTGGAAAGATGACCAGGATTGATGATTTTCTTCCACCACCAGAGAAGTTGGTTATGCCGGAAGAGACAATAAAGGTTACGCTATCTCTAAAGAAGTCAAGCGTGGATTTTTTTAAGCGCCGGGCAGAACAATACCACGCGAAATATCAGAAGATGATCCGCGAGTTAGTGGATAGGTATGCCACGCAATACTCATCAGTATAGTCAAGAACGAAGGTATTATGTGGATGTGTTTCCGGAAGATTTAGAGGAAGCAGCAGAGATGCTGGCGGAAAGGTAATTTAATCTTTACAAGGAAATTACAGAGGAAAAAAGAAGTTCGTCTATCAATTGTTAGACCAGGAGGAGTAACATATGATAAAAGAAATACGGTGTATTTTCATGATAGTTTTATTACTGGTCATGCCTTCTAGTATATCCGCTAACGAAATATTATTATGCGAAGCAAAAAATGAAAAAATAATTAACACTGCGGTTAATTTTATAATCGAGGGGGAAAATTACCCGCAAATGTTAGTGGAGGCTAAAAAAACTGGGGAAAAACAGACAATTGAATTTTGTCAAAATTTTATCAATAAAGATAGAATTTTCATTATGCACTATACAGAAGAAAGCGGCAAAAATGAACCACTAAATTTCTGGATATATGAAAATGGTATCAAAAAAGAAGTAGATCAAAAAACCTATGAAAATATTTTAGGTAAAATAGAGCCTTCCGACCCCGCAGTGAAAAGCGCCGCATTTTCAATAATAAAAAGAAACGAAGAATGTTATTTAATGATTATAGTGTTTACTGCTGAGTATAGCTCAACAAAGCTATATAAAGTTAGGCTCAGCAAAGGAGATGTTACTTTTTCATACAACACTACTATAATAGAAGGTGACCCTAGAACAAGTGAATCTTATTAAATGCATAACAACTCAATCCAGCGGACCCTTGACGCGCCGGCGTCAAGGTTGGCTGATTTCAGGCATTAGTTGACTGTCGTAAAAGTAAGTCTTTTGCGACGTTAGATGGGGAAGGGCGTAAGGTTATCGACGGAGAGAGAATACCTGCCTACCGTCAGGCAAGCAGGGTTTCCGAAGTCTTTGTATTATTATGAAGGATGGAATTTTACTTGTTAATAAGCCAGAAGGTATGACCTCTCACGATGTGGTGGATTTTGTGCGCAAAAAGCTCAAGATTCGCAGAGTAGGACATGCCGGCACGTTAGACCCTATAGCCACGGGGGTTTTATTGATTCTGGTAGGCAGGTGCACAAAATTGTTTGGCCATTTTTCCAGCTTCGATAAGGCATATTCGGCCACTTTAACCTTAGGCCAGCGCACTTCCAGCGGCGACCGCGAGGGCAAGGTCATCCGGACTCAAGATTATACCCATATCACCGAGGAAAGGGTTAGAGATGTTTTGCGAACTTATGTCCGCAAGGTTTATCAAGTCCCGCCGATGGTTTCCGCAATTAAACACAAAGGAAAGAGATTATATTCTCTAGCCCGCTCGGGCATAGAAGTAGTCCGGCAGGCCAGGCCGGTGGAAATTAGAGAGCTTACACTGTTAGAATTCAGCCTGCCCAGAGTAAAATTTTATCTTCGATGCTCAAAAGGAACTTACGTCCGGCAGTTAGCCGAAGATATTGCCGAAGACCTGGACTGCGTGGGGCATATTTCAGAGATTACCAGGGAGAGTATCGGACCTTTTGATATCAGCAAGACAATTTCACTTTCGGAAATAAATGAAAACAGCATACGGCCTTATTCACTTTAGGTCCCCGCGCAAAAGACCCGCGGTTGCCCTGGGGGTTTTCGACGGTTTGCATTGCGGGCACCAGAGAATTATCTCAAGGTTAATAAAAGAAGCAAAAAGAATCCGCACAATTAGCCTTGTTGTAACGTTCTTTCCCCACCCCCAGAAGGAAGACCTGCTCTATTCGTTGCCCCACCGCTTAAAATTACTGGAGGAATCAGGCGTTGATTTGTGTTTGGTTGTCCGCTTTACCCGGGCCTTGCGCAGAATGACGGCCGAAGAATTCCTGAAAAAAATTCTTTTGAAGAAAATAAATCCGGCGGTCGTGTTTATCGGAAGGAATTTTACCTTCGGCAGAAATGCCGAAGGCAATTGGCAGCTGCTGAAGGAGTATTCGGGCAGGAAAAAGTTTAAATTATTCGTAATGGATATGCTCGAGCTTAAGGGCAAACAGGTCAGCAGCAGCCGGATTCGGGGTTTAATCAGGGCCGGGAAATTTTCCAAAGCCTCAAAATTGTTAGGCCGTCCGGTAATTATCTTCGGGAAAGTAACCCGCGGCTACAGCCTCGGCAAAAGATTGGGATATCCTACCGCGAATGTGGATGCCGAACACGAGGTGGTTCCGCCTTTCGGGGTTTATTCTGTTAAGGTTAAATTGGCCGGCAAGTATTTCGGCGGAATATGCTATATCGGGGATAGGCCGACGGTCAGCTCCTCGGATAGAAATAAATCTAAGGGGCAAGCGAGCATAGAAGCGCACATATTCGGCTTTAAAGGCAATCTCTACGGACGCAAAATACAAATAGAATTCGTTAAAAAAATCCGCTCTCAGAAGAAATTTGCCTCTGTCCGGGAATTAGCCCGCCAGATAAGAAAAGATATACGTTTGTGCGTCACCTGCCAAGCGGGAGAATCCCTCCACCCTTAAGCTACACTATAAATTCGGCTTATAGCCGAAAAACTACCCAATAAGCAGTGCTTTTAAAAATTATTTACTTTTTTGCTTGATGACCTAGGAAATTATATCAAAGCAGATTCTTCGTCCTTCGCTTCGCTCAGGACTTCGATGGACGATTCTGAGCGTAGCGAAGAATCTTGGCACATTGCCTCAGAATCAAGCAAAAGTTTCATTAATGAAACTTTTGCTTGACAAAGAAAAGAAATCTATCTATACTTGACATATAAAGTGGCATAAAGTGGAGTAAAGTGGAAAGATGTTTTACGGCGAATACCTTCATACAATCGACCGTAAGGGTCGGATCATCCTGCCCGCTAAAATCCGCGAATCGGCAAAGTCTAATTTCATTGAAAAATTTTTTATCAACCGCGGCCTGGACGGCTGTCTGTTTATGTTTTCGGAAGACGAATGGCGAGCCCAGGAGCAAAAGTTCAAAAGCTTATCCATCACTAAACAGCAGGCCCGCACGTTCAACCGGCTTTATTTTTCCGGAGCGGTGGAGGCAGCTGCGGATAAGCAAGGCCGGATTCTTATTCCGCAGTTCTTGAAGGATTATGCCGGCATAAAGAGGGAGGTAATGATCGTCGGTGTTTCTAATAGGATTGAAATCTGGTCGAAAGACAAGTGGAAGGAGTTTTATGGAAACAACCAGCCTGTTTTCGAGGACATCGCCGAGCAGCTTATGGAAGCTTGAAGAGATGGTCAAGCCGGAAATTCACAAGCCGGTGATGTGCGATGAAGTTTTAGAGTATTTAAAACTTTCCCCCGGTATGACTGTGGTGGACTGCACCGTAGGCTGCGGAGGCCACGCTGCCAAGATATTGGAGCGGATTCTGCCGGCGGGCAGGCTTGTGGGAATCGACCGCGACGGCGAATCGCTCGAGGTTGCCAGAGACAGGCTGAGCGCGGCGTCCTGCGGCGCGGTTAGTTTAATTCACGGAAATTTTCGCGACCTGGACAAAATCTTGTCAATGGTGAATATCGGCAAAGCGGACGCTATATTCTTTGATTTGGGACTTTCTTCGGTCCAGTTATTAAATCCCGAGCGGGGTTTTAGCTTTCAATCGGACGGCCCCCTGGATATGCGCATGGACAGAACCAGTTTTATCCAGGCTTACGATTTAATAAATAACCTTAACGAAGAAGAGCTGTCTTCTATTTTGTGGTCATTCGGTCAGGAAAAATTTCACAACCGCATAGCTCGTTTATTGGTCGGAGAGAGGGAAAAGGCGCCCATAAACAGCACTTCTCAGATTGCCAATATAGTGATAAGAGCTATGCCTCGCCATTACAAATTCGGGCGTATTCATCCGGCTACGCGGACTTTTCAAGCAATAAGAATTGCCGTTAACCGCGAGTTAGAGGCATTGGAAGAAGGGCTGCAAAAGGCGATAGACTTACTGGCGCCGCACGGAAGGATTGCAGCAATCTCCTTTCATTCACTGGAAGATAGAATCGTAAAAGTGAATTTCCGCTCCGCCCGCGCCGAGGGGAAACTCCAGATTCTTACCCCTAAGCCACGACGGCCTACCGAAGTTGAGCGCGCAGATAACCCTTCTTCACGCAGCGCAAGATTCAGGGCAGCAGAGAAAATAAGCCCAGAGAATAATACCCGGGAGAAATAAAATTGAACCCGATTAAATTCTTAATGATAATTTTAATTATTACCGCTATAGCTTCTGTGTATGTCCATCAGCAGACCAGGATAGTCCAGCTGGCTTATCAGGAGCAGGAAAGATTAGCTTATCTGAGAAACTTGTTGGACGAGAACAAGAGCTTGAAGTACCGCATAGACCAGCGGACTTCTTTGATTTCTATAGCAAAAATCTGCCCGATTGATGATTTTGAATGGCCGCATGGGAAGCAGCTTGCAAGTTTACCGAGCGTCTGGGGATTTGCCGAAAGCGATATCCGGACGGACGAATCGGCCGGCATACTTTCGGGTTTGTTCCGATTAAAGTCGCAAGCCGAAGCCACACCTGTTGAGCCTCGTTGAGTATCCTGTATCGTACTTAAACCTAAACTGTGTATATAAATAATTCCAGCCGCCGGCGAAGGCTAGTATTCTGTATTTTTTTTCTGTTCTTTACAATCTGCCTCAGCCGGCTTTTTTATATCCAATGTTTCCGCAATCAGTATCTTGTTTTCCTTGCCCGGAAGCAGCAGAATCTCTATATCAATTTAGAACCCTATCGCGGCACTATTTTTGACCGCAATCTAAGACCTCTGGCAATAAATTTGCCCGCGGATTCTCTTTACGTGGTTCCTCAGGAAATAAAGGACAAAGGATATACGGTTCAGAAATTGCTTCCGGTTTTAAATAGCGCCGAGTCCCTGCCTTGGGCAGGGTCGCGGCAGGCAGGTTCATCCCGGGAGGCGGGGGGAGCTTATTTGAGAAGCAAGCTGGATTCTCATAAGCACTTCGTATGGATAGCGCGAAAGCTGGCCGGTAAAGCGGCCGACGATATCAGGGAACTCGACCTGCCGGGAGTGTATTTTATCAAGGAAAGCAAGAGGGTTTATCCGAACCTTCATCTCGCCAGTCACCTGATTGGTTTTGCCGGACTGGACAACAACGGCCTGGAGGGAATCGAGTTATCCTATGACCCGTATCTGGCCGGCACCAGCGGCTGGGAAGTAATACTGCGCGACGGCCGCCAGGAAAGATTAGGTTTATGGGAAAAGCTGGTTTTGCCGAACAACGGCTATAATCTTACCTTGACGGTTGATGAAGTTATTCAGTTTATCGTCGAACGCGAGCTTGACCGGCTCGTCGAGAAGTTTAAGCCTAAAGGCGCAAGCATAGTGGTTATGGATCCGTTAACAGGGGGCATCCTTGCTTTGGCAAACCGGCCTACTTATGATTTAAATAAAACTCCGCAAACCGATGATAAGATAAGGCGGAACCGCGCCATAACCGATTTGTTTGAGCCCGGTTCCGTATTTAAGATTATAACAGCTTCAGCTGCCCTGGAGGAATCCATAGTCGGCGTTGGGGACAGATTTTTTTGCGAGAACGGAGCCTACCGGGTAGCTAATCATATACTCCATGACCATCGGCCTCACGGTTGGCTTACCTTCAGGGAGATTATTGAGCAGTCCAGCAATATAGGCGTTACCAAGGTAGCTCAGAAAATGGGCAAGGAGCTGACTTATAGATATATCAGGAAGTTTGGGTTCGGAAAAGAATTGGGAATAGATTTACCGGGCGAGATAGGCGGTATTGTTAGGAAACCAAGCCAGTGGTCCGAGGTTTCAATCGGGGCGGTTCCGTTCGGCCAGGAAGTCGGGGTTACGGTTTTACAGTTAGCCAGCGCCGTTTCGGTCATTGCCAACCAGGGGAGCCTTATGAAACCCTATGTGGTTAGCGGAGTCCAGGACGAGGAGGGCGTGCCGGTTAAGCGGTTTTATCCCGAGGTTTTAACCAGGGTTATCTCTGCCGAGACCGCATCGAAGCTGAAGGAAATTATGGTAGGCGTGGTTGAAAACGGCACAGGCAAGTTGGCCCGGATTGAAGGAATGCGGGTGGCAGGCAAAACCGGGACGGCGCAAAAAATAGAGCCTAACGGCCGGTATTCACACCGCAGGTTCTTAGCTTCGTTTATCGGATTTGCTCCCGCCGATAGTCCCAGGATTGCCGTAGCCGTAATTGTGGACGAGCCCCGGCCGGTTTATTACGGCGGAGTTGTCTGCGCCCCCGCTTTTAAAAATATTTGCAATGACGCTCTGAAGTATTTGCAGACGCAGCCTTTGCCGTCAAGCAATCTTGTCGTAAAAAATGAGACTGAAGAAACTGATTGAATCAGCCGGTTATCCCCCCAATGATAAATTTTGCGATTTTGAAGTTAAAGGCGTAACTTCCGATTCAAGAAAGGTCTCGGAGGGGTTTATTTTTGTAGCAGTCAAAGGCACGGCTTTTGACGGCCACAATTTTATCCGGGAGGCAGTTCAGAGAGGCGCAAAGGCAGTTGTTTTTCAAGATACCGGATACCGGTTGCCGCAGACCCAAAAAATTTCTTACATCAAGACGGATGATACCCGCAATTCATTGGCGGATTTGTCAGCGGCTTTTTGGGGACATCCTTCTTCTTCGATGAAGCTGGTCGGGATTACCGGAACAAACGGTAAGACCACGGTTTCTTATCTGATTGAATCGATTTTAAAATACGCGGGATGTGAGCCGGCCGTAATCGGAACGATTAATTACCGGTTTAAGGGCCGGGTATTCAACGCCGGTAATACCACCCCCGGCTCAGCCGAGCTTCAAGCCTTGTTAGCCCGGATGCGGGAAGATAAGGTTGATTTCGTTATAATAGAGGTTTCATCTCACGCTTTGGACCAGGAGAGAGTCCGGGCAGTAAGATTTTGCTCCGGCATATTTACCAACCTTTCGCCGGAACATCTGGACTACCATCGCGACATAAGGTCGTATTTCATCGCCAAAAGCAAATTGTTCAGGGAGCTGCCGCAGGATGCATTCGCGATATTAAATATAGATGACGCCTGCGCTCCGGAGTTGGCAGAATTAACGCAGTCCCGCGTGATTACGTATGGCCTGGGCAGCGGCGCCGACGTTTGCGCTAAGGATTTTAAATTCAGCCTTGAGGGCACGGAACTTGCGTTGTGCCCGCGCACGGTTACCGGCAAGGTTTTTCCGGAGGGGATTAACGGCATAAACATAAATTCTTCTCTTATCGGAAAACACAATCTTTACAATATTCTGGCGGCAGCTACGTTCGGATTGACTCGAAAGATAGAGCCGGAAATCATAAAGGCGGGAATTGAAAAATTCAGCGGAGTGCCCGGAAGGCTGGAAAAGATATCCACAGGCAGAGACTTTTATGTCTTTGTTGATTATGCCCATACCGAAGATGCCCTGAAGAACGTGATTACCAGCCTGCGCCCGTTATGCAGAGGCCGTCTTTATGTGGTCTTCGGATGCGGCGGAAACCGGGACAAGGCCAAGAGGCCCGAAATGGGTAAAGTTGCGTCCGAATTAACGGACTTTGCAATTATCACCACGGATAATCCGCGCAGCGAGGAACCGGCAAGAATCATCGAGGATATCGTTTCCGGAATTAACAGGCGGAATTTTAAGGCGGTCATCGATAGGAGGGACGCGATAAAAGAAGCTTTATCCAGAGCCGGGAAGGATGATATAATACTGGTCGCCGGAAAAGGCCACGAGAATTATCAGATATTCAAAGATAAGGTAATTAATTTTGACGACCGAGAGGTTGTGCGGGAATGTTTAGACTTAAAGAGTTAACAGAGGCTGTGGGCGCAAGGGCGCTGCCCGGAGACCCGCTATTGAGAGTCAGCGGGGTTTCCATAGACTCGCGCACAATAAAGCGCGGCGAGCTGTTCGTGGCGATAAAAGGCAGCCGTTTTGACGGCCATAATTTTATCCGGGAAGCGGTTAAGAAAGGCGCGGCTGCAATAATAGGAGCGGTTGACAGTTCGCGGCCGACGGTTGGCAGAAAAATTCCTTATATCAGGGTTGCCGATACGCGGCGCGCGCTGGGAGATTTGGCGCGGTTCCACCGGCAGAGGTTTAACATCCCTGTTATCGCGGTTACCGGGAGTAACGGAAAGACCACTACCAAAGACATGCTCGCCTGGATTCTCTCCTCCAGAATAAGGGTTCTCAAGAACGAAGGTACTCAGAACAACGATATCGGCGTTCCTTTAACATTATTAAAATTGGACAAATCCTGCGATGCGGTTGTGCTGGAATTAGGCACAAATCATTTCGGAGAAATTGCTTATTTATCGGGCATTGCCCGGCCAAACTTCGCAGTCATTACCAACATCGGCCCTGTGCATTTGGAGAATTTAAGAAGTCTGGCAGGGGTTTATAAAGAGAAAACCGCTCTGTTAAAAAAACTCCAACCCCCCCGGATTGCCGTTTTGAACGCAGACGATTCCCGGTTAAGAAAGTTAAAAAATAATAAGAGAATTATCGTTATAAGTTACGGCACAAGAAATCAAAGCGATTTTAACGCCGCCCGGATAAGATTGGCCCCGCCCTTTCTACAAGAGGGTGTAGGCGCAGGGAAAGAAAGGGCGGGGTTTATAGAATTCTGCGTAAATCCGGCGTCCGGTCGTCCGAAGCCCGGCCAAAGGATTCGGCTGAGCGCGGTTGGTTGTTACAATGTTTATAATGCGCTCGCCGCCGTCGCCGTTTCCCGCCTGCTGGGGTGGAGTTACCGCTCCATTAGCCGTTGCCTGGGAACGTTCGTTTTTTCTTCCGGGAGGCTAAGGCTGGTTAAGTCAAAAGACATTGCCTTTTTAGACGATTCCTATAACGCAAATCCCGTTTCCTTTGAAGAAGCGCTAAGCGCATTGAGCAGATTTAGGGTTAAGGGGCGAATGATTCTGGTGATGGGCGATATGTTGGAATTGGGAAAATCGGCCAAGATGTTCCATCGCCGGCTCGGCAGCCGGATTGCCGGGGTCTGCGATGCCTTTATCGGCGTGGGCAATTTCAGTAAATTTACTGCCGAAGAGGCGCGCAAATCCGGAATGGATAAGGACCGTATCTTTACCTGCGAAAATTCCGCTCAAGCGCGCGATTTGCTTTTCGGGACTCTTAAGCCTTTTCAGGGGGATTTAATTTTAGTTAAAGGTTCGCGCTTGATGAAGATGGAGTTAGTGTTAAGGTTTAAGCGATAAGATGCTGTATCATTTACTCTATCCGTTAAAAGACATATTCTTCGGATTTAATATCTTCCGCTACATTACTTTTCGTGCGGCTATGGCGGCTTTCACCGCTTTCGTCCTCAGTCTCATTCTATATCCCCTGTTAATCCGTAAATTGAAAGCGGCAAAAATCGGCGAGAATATAAGAAAGGAAGAAAGCGCGCGGCTGTATGACTTGCACCAGACAAAGCAGGGGACGCCTACGATGGGCGGAATTTTGATTCTGGGGACAGTTTTGGTTTCCAACTTTCTTTGGGCGGACGTCACCAACGCGTCTATTCTTATTTGCGTGTTTGTTACTCTCTGGCTGGGCATTACCGGCTTCATTGACGATTACTATAAACAGCTTAAAAAGCGGTCTAAGGGTCTGGGTATTCGCGCAAAACTGTTAAGTCAGGTCATCCTGGGTTTGGCGGTCGGCGTTTTTTTGTTTTTAAACCCGAAATTTTCAACCCAATTGGATATGCCTTTTTTAAAACATCCGCAGTTCGAACTCGGCATTTTTTACATTCTGTTTGTTGCTTTAGTGATTTGCGGCTCCTCCAATGCCGTAAATCTGACTGACGGCCTAGACGGCCTGGCTATCGGCATAGTGGTTATGGTCGCTTTGAGTTTCAGCGTTTTAAGTTATGTCGCCGGGAACGTAAAATTCAGCCAGTATTTATTTATTCCTTACATAGAGGGCGCCGGCGAACTGACTATTTTTTGCGCCAGCATTGTCGGCGCCGGCCTTGGTTTTCTGTGGTATAATTGCTACCCCGCTTCTATATTTATGGGCGACGTGGGTTCTTTGCCGTTGGGAGGAGCGTTGGGAATGGTGGCAATATTGATTAAGAAAGAATTGCTTTTGGTGATTGTGGGAGGGATTTTCGTCGCCGAAGCTATATCGGTTATTTTGCAAGTAGGTTCGTACCGGATGCGAAAGAAGCGCATCTTTAAGATTGCTCCGCTGCACCATCATCTGCAATTTATCGGCTGGCAGGAATGCAAGGTGATTGTCCGCTTCTGGATAATCGCAGCTTTATTGGCTCTGTTGACCATTGTAACCTTGAAGATCAGGTAATGATTAACCAGCATTACTTCAAGAATAAGAAAGTTACTGTCGTAGGGCTGGGCAGGAGCGGCTTTGCCTGCGCCAGACTCTTGCATAACCTCGGCGCCCGGGTCAGCGTAACGGAAAAAGAGGATAATGAACAAGTCTCGGCTTACGCGCAGCAATTACCTTCTGCGGTAAAGCGAGAGCTGGGCAGGCATACGCAGGAATTTATTCGGGGCCAGGACTTAGTCGTGGTTAGCCCCGGAGTGGTTAACAGGAGCGAGCCCGTGGTTTGGGCAAATCAGTCCGGCACGCGGGTAATCGGCGAAATAGAATGCGCCTGGATGCTTTGCGCCGGCACGGTAATCGCTATCACCGGAACGAACGGAAAGACCACCGCCGCCACTTTGATAGGGAAAGTCTTAGAGTCGGCGGGAAAAAGAGTATTTATTCTGGGGAATATCGGCACGCCGTTTTGCGCTTATGTAGATGAAATACAAAGCGGAGACTTTGTTTCGTTAGAGGTCAGCTCTTTCCAGCTGGAGACAATAAAATCCTTTAAGCCGAAAATATCCGTAATTTTGAACTTCAAGCCCGACCATTTAGACAGATATGCGGGCCTCGGGGAGTACTTTTCTGCAAAAACCCGCATATTTATGAATCAGGACGAAACGGATTATTTGGTTTTAAATTACGATGATGCCCTGGTCAAAGGTTTGGCTAAAGAAGCAAGCGCCAGGGTGGTTTATTTCGACGGCAGGATGCACTCCAACCCGGACTTTGCCGCGGCAACTGCGGTGGCTTCCGTATTGGGAATAGGCGCAGATTTATGCAAAGAGGTTTTCCGCTCTTTTAGCGGATTGCCTCACCGTTTAGAACGGGTATTGACATTCCAGGATAGAGAATTCATTAATGACTCCAAAGCCACAAATCTGGACGCTACGGCGTTTGCCCTGCTCAATACAAAAAAGCCGGTTATTCTTATCGCGGGAGGCAGAGATAAGGGCATTGATTACGCCGACATACGCGATTTGGTTTGCAAGAGGGTGAAATGCCTGGTTCTTATCGGCGAATCCAAAGATAAAATCAAACAGGTTTATCAGACCGGGCTGCCGGTAAGAGAGGCGCCGGGCTTAGAAGAGGCGGTTAAGATTGCCTTCCGGGAATCCCTGCCGGGAGACTGCATTCTTTTTTCGCCGATGTGTTCCAGTTTCGATATGTTCAGGAATTACGAGCACAGGGGAGAAGTTTTTAAAGAAGCGGTTAAGAAATTAGCCGAGGGCCATGCGACAGCTTAGGATAGGTATTCTAATAACCACGATTATCCTGATTTGTATCGGCGTAGTAATGATTTACAGCGCTTCCAGCATCTATGCGCAGGAAAATTTTAATGACGCAATGTATTTTTTAAAGAGGCATCTGCTTTTCTTGTGCATCGGGGCAATATTGAGTTTGTTCGTCCTGGGCGCAGACTACAAAAGGCTAAAGAATCTATCCAAGCCTTTATTGATTTTTTCCGTCCTTTTGCTTGTTTTGGTATTGATTCCGGGAGTAAGTTATTCCGTCAGAGGAGCTCAGCGCTGGTTTAGATTCGGAAAATTCAGCTTCCAGCCTTCGGAATTAGCGAATGTAGCTTTGATTATTTACGTAGCCGATTTTATCACCCGCAAACAAAATCTTATGCAGGAATTTAGCCGCGGCTATCTGCCGGTAATGCTGATTACCGGATTAATCTGCGGCCTTATACTTCTGCAGCCGGACCTGGGAACGGCTCTGGCAATTTTCATCGTAGTCTGTTTAATGCTCTACATAGGCGGCATTCCGGTTTCCTATTTGATTTTTACGTCACTGGCCTGCCTGCCCCTGCTTTATGTTATGATATTCAGCGTGCCGTATCGCCGGATGCGCATACTGGCTTTTTTAAATCCCTGGAGCGACCCGGGCGGAAGCGGGTTCCAGATAATTCAGTCTCAAATAGCCCTGGGGTCAGGCGGATTCTTCGGGCAGGGCTTAGGCGCCAGCCGGCAGAAGCTGTTTTTTCTGCCTGCGGCCCACACCGATTTTATCTTCTCTATTATAGGCGAGGAGCTGGGTTTTTTTGGCGCTGCCGGCGTCATTCTGCTTTTTATAATTTTTCTGTTTTGCGTTTTAAAGGCGGTTAAAAATTCTCCCGAAACGTTCGGCTATTATTTGGGTCTGGGACTCGTGCTCTCCATTATTCTAAAGGCATTCATCAACATAGCCGTCGTCTGCGGAGCATTGCCTACCAAGGGCCTGCCGCTTCCTTTTATCAGCTACGGCGGCTCCGCGCTGATTTTTAACATGCTCAGCGTAGCTCTAATTTTAAACGTTGTCAGAAGCTCCGAGGCGTTATGAAAGTCCTTATAGCCTGCGGCGGCACGGGCGGACACATATTCCCCGGCTTAAGCCTCTACGACGCATTGAAAGCAAGAGAGGGCGTTGCCGATATACTTCTGGTAGTGGACAAAAGAGAGATTTCTTCTTTTATCGTTCCCGAAAATTACCCTCACGTTTACGTCTGCCTTGTCCCGCTCAAGTTTAATTTTAATTTACAGGGCTTGACTATTGTATTAAAATTAGTAAGAGGAATTCTTCAAAGCGCGGCCCTGCTTTTAAAATTCAGGCCCGATGTCGTAGTCGGGTTCGGGGGATACGCAAGTTTTTTTATAGTGTTTTTTGCGGGCATTCTGGGAATCAAGACATTGATTCACGAGCCCAACGTCGCGCCCGGCCGGGCTAATCTCATACTGGCTTATTTTACAGATAAGATATCTTGCGGGTTTGGCCGCACCCGAGACCGCTTCGGACGCAATTCTTTTAAAGCGGAGTTGACCGGCAATCCTTTAAGGCCGAGCCTAAACCGGATAGAAAAAAAGCGCGCCTGCGGATTTTTCGGACTCCAATGGGATAGATTTACTATTTTAGTAATGGGAGGCAGTCAGGGCGCTCATAAGATAAATACAGTGTTCTTTCAAGCGGTGAGCCTGCTCGAAGAGAAATCAAAATTTCAGGTTATTCATCTTTGCGGCAGGCAGGATGAGCCTTTTTTAAAAGGCGCCTACGGGGATTCGGGCGTTAGGGCGGAGGTTTTTCCATATCTCGCCAAAATGGAATACGCCTATTCGGCTGCGGATATGGTTATTTCCCGCTCCGGCGCGATAAGCATTACCGAGTTCGCCTTTTTCGGCTTGCCGGCAGTTTTTATTCCGTATCCCTATGTCCGCGCCCATCAGCTTGAGAATGCCCTGCTGCTTCTGCGGAACAACGCGGCGGCCGTAATCGAGGAAGAAAACCTTAATCCGGAGATTTTGAAAGAAAAGATTTCGCAGCTGTTTAATAACCCGGCCTTAAGGAGTTCGATGGGCAAAAATTTATCGAAATTTTCAAAACCCGGGGCAGACAAAGCCTTGGCGGAATTGGCGTTAAATGTTTAAACATATCCATCTCGTCGGTATAGGCGGAATAGGGATGAGCGCGGTCGCGCATTTATTGCTGAAGCGCGGCCTTCAAATAAGCGGCTGCGATTTGAAGGAGAACGATATTGTGCAGGGCCTGCGCAGCGAAGGCGTTACGGTGTGGACCGAACATAGCAGCCGGCATTTAGAGGCGGTGGATACGCTCGTATATTCTTCGGCCATACCGCAAAACATTCCGGAGATAAAAGAAGCAAAGCGCCGGGGAATCAGGCTGATGAAGCGCGCCGAAATCCTCGCCTATCTTATGGAAGACAAGACAGTCATAACCGTAACCGGGATGCACGGCAAGACCACAACCGCTTCTTTGGCGTCCTGTCTTTTGTCGGAAGCCGGCTTATTGCCCACTGTCGCCGTGGGCGGAATAATTCAGAATTTGGGGGGTAACGCTCTTTTAGGGGAAGGCAGATTTTTTGTCGCCGAGGCAGACGAATCGGACGGCACGTTCCTTTATTATCATCCCGACTATTCGATTATAACCAATATAGATTACGAACATCTCGACTATTACAAGAATTTTAATTCCGTTTTAGAAACGTTCGGCTGTTTTATAAACCAGACCCGCGATAACGGCTGTTTGTATTGGTGGCGCGATGATATCCATTTAACAAAACTGTTAAAAGGATACAAGAAGAAGGCCCTCTCTTTCGGGTTAGAGCAAAACGCCGATGTCCGCGCTTTAAACATAACCCCCGGACCTTTCAAGTCGGAATTCGACTTTATCCTGAATAATAAATTCGTCGCCAGATTTAAGGCCGGCGTAGGCGGCAGGCACAATATTCTGAATTCCCTTCCCGTAATCGGTTTAGGCCTGGAGCTGGGTATAAGCCTGGAAACCGTTAAGTCAGCCCTGATAAATTATAAGGGGACAAGAAGGCGCCTGCAGATAAAATTCGAGTCTCCGGATTATTTGATTTTGGATGATTACGGTCATCATCCTACGGAAATTAAAGCGACTTTAGAGACGATAAAGTTATTGAGCCCGAAGCGCTTGCTGGTTATATTTCAACCTCACCGTTATACCCGGACAAAATTGCTTCTGGATTCCTTCGGGAGCTGCTTTGATTTGGCCGACCGGGCTATAATTACGGATATATATCCTGCCGGAGAGCCCCCGATTGACGGAATAAGCGGCCGTTCGATATGCGAAAAATTGGAGTCGAGAAAGCATCCCGGCGCCGAATTCTTGCACAAGGATGATATAGTTGATTATGTTCTCAAAACTTTAAACGCCGGTGACGTCGTCCTCGTTTTGGGTGCGGGCGATATCACCAAAATAAGCGATGAGCTCGCAGCTGTCCTTAAAAGGGAAATTCAGGATAAACGAACGGTTAGCGGGGCATACCAGTTTTAAAGTCGGCGGGGTTGTCCGGTATTGGGCTGAGCCTCAGGATATACCGGACCTGCGAAATTTAGTTGCATTCGCCAAAAACAAAAAGATGCCTCTGCGGATTATCGGGGCAGGGAGCAATCTATTGGTGAATGACGGAAAGATAAAAGGCGTAGTGGTTAAATTATCCTCGAATTGCTTTAAGAGTATAAAAAAAGTTAACCAACGGATGCTCCGCGTCGGAGCAGGCCTGAGCTTGGCGCGGCTGGTCAGCTACACCCGCAGATCCGGCCTTTCGGGATGCGAATTGCTGTCCGGTATTCCCGGAACCGTGGGGGGAGCCCTGGCGATGAATGCCGGAGGGATAGGCGACAGCGTATTCGACGTTTCGGTAATGGGCCACAACGGCCGGATTAAGATTCTCGGGAATAAAGACATCCGGTTCGGATACCGCAGCTCGAATCTGGGCCGCTACATTATCCTGGGCGCCCGCTTAAAACTCGTTAAAAGAAGCAAGAGAGCAATCGGCAAATCCATAAACGAATATCTGGCCTACCGCCGCAGGACCCAGGATTTATCTTTTCCCTCCGCCGGTTGCGTATTCAAGAATCCCGATTCCGAGCGGATGGCGAGAAGAGTCAAGCCGTCCGCAGCTTATTTTATCGAGCGCTGCGGTTTAAAGGGATTGTCCTTCGGAGAAGCCGCCGTTTCGGACAAGCACGCCAATTTCATCGTCAATAAGGGGAAAGCCGGCTTCTCGGATATCAGGAGGCTAATGAGGCACGTAGCCGGGCAGGTCAGGAAAAGATTTAACGTAATTCTGGAGCCGGAGATAAAAATTTGGACTTAGTACCGGTAACTGGTAAAATGAAAGAAAGGTTAAACAATTTCGGCAGAATCGGAGTCCTGATGGGCGGGCCGTCCAGCGAGCGGGAGATTTCTTTAAAGTCCGGCCGGGCGGTATGCGATTCCTTGAAAAAACAAAACTTAGATACAGTCGCAATCGATATCGAGACCGACGACCGGCAGCAAAATTGTAAGCTTATCCGGACGACGCAAATAGACGTCGCTTTTATCGCTCTCCACGGCTGCTTTGGAGAAGACGGCCAAATTCAGGCCTTGCTGGAAGAGTTAGAGATGCCTTATACCGGCTCGGGTCCGGCTGCTTCGCGCCTGGCGATGGACAAGATTGCCTCTCGAAAGATTTTTCAAAAACAGGGCCTGCCCGTGCCGAATTACGTTATCTTTTCGATTAAGGATTGCGGGGATTTGCGCGGAAAGGTTACGCCGGTCTTAACTCAACCGTTTGTAGTGAAGCCGGCTGCGCAGGGTTCAAGCATCGGTCTATCCATAGCCGGGGCGCAGGAGGAATTAGAGCAGGCGGCCAAACTTGCTTTTAAGTTTGACGAGCGCATTATCGTTGAGGAGTATATACCGGGAAGGGAGATTACCGTCGGCGTATTGGGGGATTCCGCATTGCCGGTCGTGGAAATTATTCCGCAGAATAAATTTTATGATTATGAAGCAAAGTATACTCCCGGTAAAAGCGAGTATGTTGTTCCGGCAAGTTTGCCCGCTCAAATAACCGCCGAGGCCCAGAGGGTCGCGCTGAGCGCGCACCGGGCCCTGGGGTGCTTTGGATTTTCCCGCGTGGATATGAGGTTAAGCCCAGGAAATATTCCGTTTATTCTCGAAGTTAACTCTATCCCCGGCTTGACGGAGGCTTCTCTCCTGCCAAAGGCAGCGGCAGCCAGCGGGATAAGCTTTGACCGGTTGTGCCTTCATATTTTGCGCCTTGCTTGCGAGCGCTCGCTTGCGGTATAGGAAAGTACCTTATGAAATCAGCTTAAGAGCATGAAGAAAAGAAAGCTAAAATTCCCGTTCAGGATAATCTCAATAATAATTTTATCTTTAGCCGCCGTTTTTCTCTCGGTTTTTTTCTCCCACCGTTATTTAACGGACTCCGATTATTTTAAGGTTAAGGATTCCGTTTATTTTTCCGGTAAAAATATATTCAAGATAAATCTTCGCCAAGAAGCCCGGGAGTTAAGCCGCATATATCCCGATTATAAAAAAATAGCGCTCCGGAAAGTGCCGCCCGATAGAATCGTTGTTGATTTCGAGCCGCGCCGGCCGGTTGCGCTGTTAAGATTGTCGGACGACTTCTACGCAGACAGGGAGGGGGTTTTATTCCGTCTCTCCCGCCAGAGCCAGAATAGTCCGCAGCTGCCTTTAATTGTCGGCCTGGACTCAAGAATTCCCAATCCCCGCTCTGGAGCGAAATATAACGAAGATTCGCTCCTGGCGATTTTGGAATTTCTTAGCGGATTGAAGGAGGATAAGGTCTTATCCGAATATATTAAGATAAAAGAGGCGGATTTAAATAATATCAACGATGTTATCCTGTTTACCTCAACCGGCTGCAAGATAAATTTAGGAGTAATCAGCTCTCTGGATAAAGACTTATCAATTTTGCGCAGGCTCATCAGCGATATAAAACTGGATTTGACTACTGTGGACTATATTGACTTGAGATTCAGAGAGCCGGTTATAAAATATAAATAATAATTATAGCGATGAAATATATATGTGGCATTGATATAGGCTCAAGCAAAGTCGCCGCATGCCTGGGAGCTTTCAGAGGAAAAGAGCTGGTTAATCTATGGTGGGACTCCGTTCCGGCTGTCGGGGTTAAGCAGGGATACCTGCAGGACATTCAAGGCCTGACTGCGTCGGTTTCACAGCTGTTAAAAAAAATAAAGTCAAAGTCGGGAGCAACGGTCAGGTCGGCATATTTGGGGATTGCCAGTCAGAATATAATCGCCAAGCATAGCAAGGCGGTTATTGCGCTGGCAGAAAGAGGCAACAAGTCCGTTACCGACGCGGACATTCGGCGGGCCAGGCAGCAGGCGCAGATTTTGGGTTCTTGCCTTGAGGAGGAAATGCTTCACGCGGCAACTTTAAGTTATAGAATCGACAGCGAGGACGAAGTAACCACCCCCCTCGGCCTGTACGGACATCAGCTTAAGGTGGATATGTACCTCATTTGCGTAAAGAGCGCTTATATCAATACGATTACGGAGATTGCGGACCGCCTCGGGCTTAAACTTAACGGCGTTACTTTGTCGGGATTAGCGGCCAGTCAGGCGGTGTTTAATCCCGGTAAAACCAAGGGGCTGAACGTTCTCTGCGATGTAGGTAAAGATATTACCCAGATTTTAATATTTTATGACAACGAGTTGAGGCATTGCCAGATGCTCGGCATAGGCGGGGAGGATTTGACGCTCGGACTATACCGGGAATTAAACATACCCTACTCTCTGGCCGAAGAAGTAAAAGTTTCTTACGGCCGGGTTCAGCATAACTATAATTTCCAGAACCCCGAGCGCGGTTCCGGCTCCGGCCTCAAAGATATATCTCAATTAGAAGTTCCGGATAAGGAAATAATTATCAAGAAGGACAAAGATTATTCGACCTTAAGCCAGAATTTGATAATTCAAATTCTTTCGAGGGGTTCCCGGTGTATCGCCGAGGCAATCAGAGACGCGGTTAAGCCCCATATTCTTGCCATTGCATCGCCCGTTTTTCCGGAAAAGGTCACTTTATACGTAAGCGGAAGAACCGCCTGTCTGGACGGATTCCTGGAATCGCTAGAGGTGGTGGTTGGCTTGCCGGTAAAGATGGCCAGAATCACCAATTCTACCTTGCTGGCGCCTCTGATGCGCCAACACCTTTTATACGGCGCGCCGATTTTAAATTATTTGGCATCTTTCGGCTTAATAGCCGATGCGATTAAATTGGAGCACAGGGCGTCGTTGCCCCAGCCGAACCTCCGCAATTTCCCGTCTTACATCGTCTATAAATTAAAAGAAATATATCAGGAGTATTTTTAGTCGTTCAAAAATCTCTTTTTTAATTGACAGTCGTATTCTTATGTGATACATTTGTATCATAATACAATACAAAGATGAGAGAATCGATTCTTTTCTCCAAAACTATAAGAAACATACTTTCAGTGCTCGTTACTAACCCTAAAGACAGATTCTACCTGCGCCAGCTCTGTACTCTTATCGGAAGCTCTCCCCGTCCCGTGCAGCTCGCTCTTAGGAAATTAGAAAGAGCGGGTATCTTGAATTCAGAAAAGCAGGCAAACATCAAATTCTACTATCTCAATAAGCAATGTCCGATTTACCCTGAGATAAAAAGTATAATTCTGAAGACCGAAGCAATCGGAGATGCTTTACGCAAAGGCCTTAAGAAACTAAGAAATGTCCAATGCGCCTTTATTTATGGTTCGGTGGCAAAAGATAAAGAAAGGACAGGCTCTGATATTGATATATGCGTTATTGGTAAGGTAAACTTAAACGCTTTAAGCAGAATAACCGCTCGGCTTGAAGAGAAATTAAAAAGAGAGATTTCAACAGTTACCTTCGGCTCGGGAGAATGGAGAAAGGCAATTGACGAGAAAAAGGCATTTGCGGTAGATATCTTAAAAAATAAGAAAATCATCTTAATCGGCAAGCCGGATGAAATTTGAGGACCTGCGGAAGAAAAAACTGATAGAGAAATATCAAGTCTCCCAGGAAGAAGTTAAAGCTATCTTAAAAGCAGCGGAGTCTGATATTAGAATTGCTCAAACAGATGCGCCGCAAACGCAACAAGGCAGTATATGGAATTTTAAGGGATATTACCGAATACGAAGCAAGAGAATCAGTTAAATTCGCCGCCCGATTTGTAGAAGACATAACTAAATTTATTTAAGGTAGATTGATGCGAAAAGATAAACTCCTAACCATAGAAAAAGCAGCCGAATATCTGGGCATCCATCCAGGGACATTATACCGCTGGGCAAGGGCAAAGAGGATTCCGGCGGTTAAGATGGGCAGAGTCTGGCGGTTTCGGAGAGAGAGACTCGATGAGTGGCTGGATAAACAAACAGGAGTAAGTTAAGCGAAGGAAGAAAACAATAGATAAGAAGGGGTTAGATATGGCAAAGAAGATTTTGGTGATTGATGATGATCCTCTGGTAACGAAAACATTAGTTAAGTATCTTAAGTCCTGTGGTTATGAAATTGAATCAGCATTTAGCGGTAAAGAAGCTATTAAGAAAGTTGAAGACAGTCTATTTAATCTAATCATTGCTGATATACGCATGCCCGGGATGGATGGTTTGGAGACGATAAAGAAATTAAGGGATATCTCTCAAGATAAGTACAAAACTAAAATTCCTGAAATTGTAATTACGGGTTACGCCTCTGAGGAATCTAAAAAAGAAGCAGAGGAGTTGGGTGTTTTAGCTTATATTTATAAACCTTTTGATAAAGATGAATTTTTAGAGGCTATAAAGACTTCTCTTAAAATAGGAAGTCAAATAGAGTTTCAGGGAGTCAAAGGAATTCCGCTCGCTGATAATAAAACATTAATAGATAATTTCATTAAAGAACAAACTGAACAAAGTAAACGCCTTATCTTAAATAAAAAGTTTCCGATTATGGGTTGGTGCAATACCTATGTGCCTGAAGAAATAATAATAGCGGCTGGATTTTTGCCTTACAGAGTTATGGGGGCGCCTATTTCTTTGAGTCTCTCAAAAACTTATCTTTCAGGGAATCTTTGCGGGAGTGTGCAAAGCATATTAGAATGCGCCTTAAGAGGAGATTATAACTTTTTAGATGGTATGATTATTGGAGCTTCCACTGATGCCACCAAAAGACTTTACGATGCCTGGATAAGATATATCAATACTCAATTTTGTCATCTTTTTGATATACCTAAGTTTATTAATGATGATGCCAATACACATTATATGGAAAGTATCCATTCATTAATTGAAGAGTTCGAAAAGCATTTTAAGATCAAGGTTAGTAATTCAGATATTAAAGAAGCAATTTCAATATGCAATAAAACCAGGAAGTTCTTAACTGAGTTAAATAACCTAAGAAAAATGGACAATCCATCCATTAGCAGTCAACAATTCTTGGAGGTCTGTAAATTGGCAATGGTAAGTAATAAAATAGATTTTAATGATTCATTAGAAACGCTGCTCTCTCAAATAAAACCCGGAAAAGAAGACCGACAGGGGCTTAGAATACTTCTGACGGGTAGTTTCCAAGACCAGCCTTGGCTCCTTGATATTATAGAAGAAAAAGGCGGAATAGTCGTTTGTGAGGATTTTTGCACAAGACTTAGATATTTTACTGGTTCAGTGGATGAAGATACGGATTTAATTAGGGCTATAGCAAGAAGATATCTTAAGGTCAAACCAGCCTCTGCAAGCTTAGTAAGCATAGACCAAAGGGCCGATTATCTCCTAAAATTGATAAGAGAATTTAATATAGATGGGGTTATATATTATATCTTGAAGTTTGACGACCCATATCTATTTGAATTTCCCGATATGAAGGAAACCTTGACTTCTCATAACATCCCTGTTTTACGTATAGAAACAGAGCATAACACAAGTGCAATGGGCCAGATTATGACGCGTGTTCAGGCTTTTATAGAGACTCTAAAATTAGCGAAATCAAGAAAAACAGTTGCCTTACTTACACAATGACAGTGAACATAATGGAAGAAAATATTAGAAAAACACAATTTCAAAATCTATGTGAGTTATTAAAAAAAAGCCGGGAAAAACAGACTTCTCCCTTCCACACATTACGAGCAACAAAATTAAGATCTGCCTTAATTGGAAAGCTTTTTAGAAGAGCATATCAAAAAGATTCCGTGGTTGCATGGAGAAACTCTTTTGTTCCTACCGAGATGCTGTTCGCGCTTGATATCGTCCCTTTTCCGCCCGAAAGTGTTATATCAATGTTCGCCAATTCCCACTTGACAGATGATATTTTGACGATAGCCGAAGATAACAACTATTCAAGGGATACTTGTTCTTTCTTGCGCGGTACAATAGGGGCAGCCATAGATAATTATATGCCAATGCCGGATTTTTTTATCGTTACTTCTCTTTACTGCCATGGCTCAGCCCAGACATTTTATAGTCTTAGTAAAAGATATAATAAAGAGTTTTATTATATAGATATACCAAGTCATTACAGTAGAGTTTATGTGGTAGATTATGTAGCAAGGCAGATTGAAGATATAACAAAAAAAATGGCTCAAAAAATTAAGAGAGAATTCGACCTCAACAAACTAAAGGAAGCCATAGATTACTCTAATCAGGCGCGGAATTATTATCTTAAAGTGAATGAGTTAAGAAAAAATAAGCCTACTCCTATGCTGGGTATCGAAGCAATTGACTACGCAATTATGTTGGCGCATACATTTGGCTGTAAGGAAATGGTAGAAATATGTAAAACCTTATATAATGAATTAAAGCAAAGAGTTGATAACGGGAAAGGCTCTTTGGATGAGGAAAGACACAGGATTTTATGGCGTCATTTAAGACCGTATTACACAATAGAACCTTTAGAATATTTAGAAATAAGGCATAAAGCAGCCATAGTGTTTGAGGAGGTAAATTACGTCTATTGGCCTGAGATGGATCCGGAACAGCCATTTAGGAGTTTAGCAAAAAAACTTCTTTCTAATCCTGCCACGGATTTTTCTAATAAATGGCTTAATTATACAATCTCTTTGGTTGAGCAATATGAAGTTGGCGGTCTAGTGGAATTCGCCCACTGGGGCTGTAGATATCTTACCGCTAATACCCAGATTGTAAAGGAGACTTTCCAGGCCAAAAATATTCCGATTCTTGTAATAGAAGGTGATTGTATTGATAGAAGAGATTATTCAGATGGTCAAATTAAAACACGCATAGATGCTTTTATTGAAATTTTAAACAGAAAGAAGGGATATTAAAAATGATTTTTGCCGGCCTTGATATAGGCTCTATTTCAACAAAGGCAATAATTATCGATGAAGATAAGAGAATTTTATCGTATGAGATACTCCGCACAGGTTCCAATAGCAAAAAGGCTGCGGAAAAATGTATGCAGTTAGCTCTTGGTAAAGCAAAGATTTCTTTTGAGGACATAGCCAATTTAATCGCAACTGGATATGGGAGAAAGATAGTTCCTTTTAAATCTGATGAAATATCTGAAATTAGTTGCCATGCAAGAGGGGCTCATTTTCTATTTCCGGATACAAGGACAGTAATCGACATAGGAGGTCAAGACTGTAAGGCAATCCGGCTTGACGAAAACGGTGAGGCAATAGACTTTAATATGAATGATAAGTGTGCGGCTGGGACAGGCAGATTCTTAGAAGAGATGGCAAAGGCATTGGATACGACTGTAGAAAATTTAGGTAAACTTTCATTGCGGTCAAAAAAAACTCTGGTGATCAGCAGTATGTGTACTGTATTCGCAGAGTCCGAGGTCGTTTCTCTAGTGTCTGAGGGGGAAACGAGAGAAGATATCGCAAAAGCGCTCCATAATGCAATCGCGGACAGGATATTAAGCCTTGCTCATAAGATTAAATTAACAAATGCAGTTACCTTAACAGGTGGCGTTGCCAAAAATATCGGTGTGATAGAGAGCATAAAGTCTAAACTTCCTGATGTAACCGTCTATATTCCAGAAGAGCCTCAGATTATCGGAGCATTGGGAGCTGCGCTTATTGCCAGTGATTTAACAATGGCAAAAAGAACAGCGGGTGTTTAATGAATTTTCTATATATTAATTTTATTGTTGCCTTGTGGTTGACAGCTTTGACGACTTTTTCTCTCGGTGTATTTGTTTTAATAAGAAATCCTAAGAATATTATAAATAAGTCTTTTGCTTTTTATTCGTTCAGCATTTCGTGGTGGAGTTTTAGTCAGATTTGGTTAATAGCGTGCGATAAAAGATTAACGGCTCTTATTTGGACACGAATAGAGCAGGTTGGAGTATTCTTTATTCCCACACTTTTTGTTCACTTTGTTATTTCGCTATTAAATATTAAGGAAAAGAAATGGTTACTTAAAATTGCGTATTCTTTAAGTATTTTATTTGCACTTCTATGTCCTACTCGATATATGATGGCAGATGCTATTCCAAAATTAAATATAAAATATGTAAAACATTTTGCAACACCTGGCCTTGCCTATCATTTTGCTATATTATTTTTTATTATTATGATTATTTATGGGATAAATAAACTTTTTAGCGCGTATAGATCATCTGTTGGAGCTAGAAAAAATCAGCTGAAATATCTTTTCTGGGGTTCTTTATTTGGCTATATTGGCGGGGGGGCAAATTTCCTTCTGGTTTATGGTATAAGTATACCTTTTTTAAATCCATTTGGCACTTATGCTGTAGCAATCTATATTATTATAGTAGCTTATGCTATACTTCGTTTTCGCCTTATGGACATCAACATCGCCCTCACCCGCGCGGGGATTTTTGCTGTTGTTTACGCTTTAGTGTTAGGCATTCCGTTCTGGCTGGGCTATAGGTATGGATTATGGATACAAGCTACCTGGATGATGCTGATTCTTGCAACCTCCGGTCCCTTTATCTATCAATATTTGAGACGAAGAGCAGAGGATATTATCCTCAAAGACCAGCGACGCTACCAGCGGGCCTTGCGAGAGCTCTCCAAGACTATGACCCGCATCCGAGACCTGGATAAGCTCCTCAAGGCAATAGTGCTAACCGTAGTAGATACTGTAAGAGTCTCCTTTGCCGGCATTTACCTTAAGGATGAGGAATATAAATCATATCAGCTCAAGCATTACTTTCCTAAGGAGGCAAAATCCAGATTCCAGGAATTCCTTCCTCTTGACTCTGAGCTAATCAAGGCCTTTAATGCCGAAAGAAGACCTCTAATCAGCGAGGAATTAAAATACCTTTCTACCACTTCTGCCTACGCAGGAGACTCCGGTTTACTTATCCCCTGCTTCATTGAGGATGAGCTCTTAGGATTTATGGTTTTGGGCCCCAAGTCCGGCAACCAGATGTATACCCCTGATGACCTGATTGTCTTTGAGACGCTTTCCTACTCAACCTCTCTTGCCATTGAGAACTGCCGCTTCTGGAAGGAGATTGAGGACAGACAGCGCCAGGCCAGGATAATGGAGATGGACCTCTTCTCTTACTCTTTGGCTCATGAGATAGAAAACCCCATGACCATCATCCTTAACCAAACCTATTTCCTGAAGAAATACCTCTTAAAATACATCACTGATGAAAAGGAATATAAGGAAGCAGAGAGCGCTTTTAATTATATCCTTGAGGCAAGAGAGAGGGTCTCCACTATGGTAACGGCAATTGCGGACTTCGGCAAAGAAACCTCCCCTGAGCTTAAGCTCCTAAAATTAGAAGAGGCGATAGAAAGCTACCTTAAGCTCTACTTGTCAATTTTCAAACATCAGGGCATATACTTTAGCAAAGAGCTACCCCCGGACATCCCTCTCATCAGAGGAGTAAAACAGGAGATTATGCAGGTTCTGGCAATCTTCTCTGACAATGCCATCCATGCCCTCCTGGGCACAAAAGAGAAGCACATTAGCTTAAGAGTAGAGGTTCCCAATCAAGACGTTATAAGGATTAGCCTCTCCGATAACGGCTATGGCATAAGCCAAGAGAAGCTGCGCACCATCTTTGCTCCCTTTGTTACCAGCAAGGCCTCCACTGAAGGAAGGGGAATGGGCCTGTATAATGCCAGAAAGCTCATCCAGCGCCATAAGGGAAGAATCTGGGCAGAGAGCGAGGGAGAGGGAAAGGGAGCTACCTTCTTTATCGAGTTACCCATAGCCAGGAATATAAGCGAAGAGGAGCTCAAGCAAGAAAAGGTAAAAGGCAAGAGGCTGTTCTGATGGATTTCGATTTCTTAAACCTTGGTATTCCTCGGATAAACCTTAAGGCTGGTGAAGAACTCATCGATGGCAAGAAATGGCTAGTCATTACCTGGGAGGATAACGGTATTGGCTGGAGTTGGGATGATATGCCTGAACATGTCCGGAAAGAATATTATCGCGCCAAAGGAATTATTGAGAAGATGGGCGGCGTATTTGAGTATAAGGCTCGCCCCGGTGAAGGTGCGCTAATTACGGTAAAGCTTCCTAATTTTTATAAGCCTTTTTCAACAGAGGCACTCGATGTTTATATTGATAAGATAAGCTCGTTACTTACTAAGCAGTAAAAACTTAGGGAGGAAAAATGCAAAACAACAGGCCCTTAAAACTCTTAATTGTTGACGATGAGCCGGCAATAGTGGACTTTACCCAGAAGATATATTCAAGAAAAGGTTTTACAACTTTTGGAGCTACCGATGGCATAACTGGGGTTGAAGTCTTCAAAAAGGAAAGGCCCACCGTTACCCTGATTGATGTGCATATGCCCTACTCCCCCATTGACGGCGTTGAGACCCTAAGAAGGATAAAGGAAATAGACAAAGACGCAATCTGCATTATGGTTACGCGCATCACTGAAAAAGACAAAGTAGAGCAATCCAAACAATTGGGCGCCTCAGCCTATCTTCTAAAGCCCTTTGAAATAGAGGACCTGGATAAGGCAATCTCCGAGGTTGCGAAAATCGATCTCTAAACTATAAATGGCTAACCCCTTGCCCAACGAAAAGGAACTTTTTGAGCAGATAAAAACCGAGAGGATAACCGTTGAGCCAGGCATCTGGGACCTTCTCTATCATTGCATCGGCGATGACATAACCGCAATCAACCTGCTTTGCGCTTACTATCTTTGCAGGAAAGAACCCGTCCCTGTTCTGGAGGCGAAGAAAATCTTGGTTTATACCCGCGATATCAGGGATATCATCAGAAAGATTACCATGAATTCCAGCCAGGATTTCCCTTTCCCCAAATTTAAAGACAACATCCCGCTTCATCCGGTTATTAAAGATATGTTTACCCACTATATCGGCAACGATGTGCATTCGATAAACTTCATTGTCTGCGATACAATCGACCCTGTAGAGCCTAATCCTGTATCTTCCGAAATTATCCAGAAGGTCCTTAGCCGCACGCACAGCATCAAAGAATTTATGGAGAGACTAAGGCAGGCGACCTCTCCTCAATAAGGAGAAGCCAGCCCGGGGGAGAGAATCAATTGAGGTTTTTAGAAAGATTCAGTCAGAGCACCAAACTGGTGCGGGGCAGGCAGTAATTGTTTTGTAGTCCTAAGATTTACAAAGAGTTATATAAAGCGTCTACGGAATTATTCTTTTTTAATTGACCCCGCAGCTTTTATCTATTAAAATATACAAAAATTAATTTGTAATATAATAAGATGAAAGAAAGCATCGGCATTATCGGCTACGGGAATATGGGCTCAGCCATAGGCGAGAGGCTTAAGCCGCAATTCCGGGTTTGGGCTTTCGATAAAGATAAGAGCAAGACCGGGGGACTTCGGGGCATAAAAATAGCCGTCGATATTTTAAGCTTAATAAACGCGGTCAGCGCGGCAATACTATCGGTAAAGCCCCAGGATTTCGACGAGGTATTAAAGGGGATAAGCAGCGCTATCGACGCAAAGCTGGTTATTTCCATTGCCGCGGGAATATCTACGGCTTATATCGAGAATAGACTGGGTCAGGTAAGGGTTATACGGGCGATGCCGAACTTGCCGGCAAAGGTAGGCAGAGGAATGAGCTGTTTATGCAGAGGCAGCTTCGCTTCCGGGGGCGATTTAGATATCACAAAAAAGTTATTCGACAATTTAGGAGAGACTATGCCGGTGGAGGAGCCCTTGATGAATGCGGTGACTGCGGTATCGGGCAGCGGCCCGGGATACTTTTATTACTTACTTCAAGATAAACCCGAGAAAGATTGGGACAATTTCGCGAAGAACGAATTTATTCCGGCGCTTACTGCTTCGGCTCAAGGAATAGGTTTTAGCCCTCGACAAGCAAGAATATTAGCCGATTCAACTACAGAGGGCAGTATCGCTCTTTTGCGAGAGACAGGATTATCCCCAAGCGTATTGTGTAAACAAGTAACTTCTAAAGGGGGGACTACCGAAGCAGGGTTAAAGGTGCTGAAAAGTATACAATGTTTAGAAGCATCGGTAAAGGCGGCATTAAGGCGAGCGGAAGAGTTATCTCAGTAATAAAATTAGCTATTGGCAGAAAGGGTGTCTCTTAATTATGGGGAGAATAGGGGTTATAGGAGGAAGCGGCTTATATAAAATCGAAGGTTTCAAAGGGGCAAGGGAGGTCTCTGTCCGGACTCCTTTCGGCGCCCCCTCCGAGAAGTTTACAATCGGAAACCTGGAGGGTAAAGATGTGGCGTTCCTTCCCCGACACGGAAAGGGGCATCGTATACCGCCCAGCCAGATAAATTACCGGGCTAACATCTACGCCATGAAAAAACTCGGCGTCGAGAGGATAATTTCGGTTACCGCCTGCGGCAGCCTTAAAGAAGAAATCAGGCCTTTGGATTTTGTAGTGGCGGATCAATTCGTCGACCGGACCAATCACGCCAGAAACATGACGTTTTTTGACCAGGGCATAGCCTGCCATATCGAGTTTGCTCACCCTGTGTGCGGGGAACTCAGCGCAGCTATGCTTGAAGCAGGCAAAGGTTTCGGATTGAATATACACGAAGGCGGAACTTACGTAAATATAGAGGGTCCGGCATTTTCGACTTTGGCGGAATCAAATCTTTATCGCAGCTGGGGCATGGACATAATCGGAATGACCAATCTGCCGGAGGCAAAGCTGGCCAGAGAAGCCGAGATATGCTACGCGACACTGGCTTGTGTAACCGACTACGATTGCTGGCATAAGTCCCACGCTTCGGTGACGGTTGATATGATTCTGGAAAATCTGAAGAAAAACGTCGAAAATTCCAAAAGAATATTAAAGAAAGCAATATCCTCTCTTGGCGAAGAGAGGCATTGCCCTTGCGGCAGCGCCTTAAAATACGCGATTGTTACCGACCCGAAAAAGATTGCCCCTGAGGTAAAGAAGAAACTCAATCTTCTAATCGGTAAATATATTAAGTGAATATTTCCTATACGCTCTACGCTATACGCTAAACGCTAATTTTTATTATACGCTATACGCTCTACGCTATACGCTAAAATGAGCATTCTTGTCGTAGGTTCGGTAGCCCTGGATACAATAAAGACTCCGCAAGCCAGAGTTAAGGAGGTCTTGGGCGGCTCTGCTACTTACTTTTCCGTCAGCGCAAGTTTTTTTGACGCCGTAAATCTGGTAGCGGTGGTGGGGAAAGATTTTCCGGCAAAGTATTTAAGGCTTCTTAAAAAGCGTGGAATTGATTTAGCGGGGTTAGCGATTAAGGAAGGTAAAACCTTCAGGTGGGAAGGAGAATACGGCTGGGATTTTTCCGACCCCAGGACCTTGTCTACCTGCCTGAACGTATTCTCGGAATTCAATCCCCGCGTCCCCCGGGAATATAAAAGAAGTAAATATTTGTTTTTGGCAAATATCGACCCGCTGTTGCAAGAGAAAGTATTGAATCAGCTGAGCCCTAAACTGGTCGCCTGCGATACTATGAACTATTGGATAAAACACAAGCGCAAAGAGCTGCTTAAACTCCTGAACAGAGTTGACGTCTTTCTGTTAAACGAGTCTGAAGCAAGACAGCTCACTTGCCAAAACAGCATAGTAAAGGCAGCCAGGAGCCTGCTGAAATCCGGCCCTAAATTCGTCGTTGTCAAAAAGGGAGAGCACGGAACTTTGCTATTTTCGGATAATTATATCTTTTCGATACCGGCCTTTTTGCTGGAGAAAATTGTTGACCCGACCGGAGCCGGCGATACCTTTGCGGGAGGCTTTATAGGATATTTAGCCCGATGCAATAGGCTCAGCCGGACAAATATGAAGAGGGCCGTTGTTTACGGAAGCGTTATGGCCACCTTTGCCGTGGAGGATTTCGGCGTGAAGCGCCTGGCCTGCGTTGATTACGGCGACATAAGAAAGAGATTTAAAGAATTTCAAAGATTGAGTTGTTTTTGACGGCGTAGGATGGATTATAAAAAGACCTTAAATTTACCGAAAACCGGTTTCCCGATGAAAGCAGACCTGCCTGAGCGCGAGCCTGAATTTTTATCCGGGTGGCAGAAGTCGAACCTCTACCGGCTTATCCGGGAAAAGTCCGAGGGCGGGCCTAAGTATATTCTCCACGACGGACCTCCCTACGCTAACGGCGACATACACATCGGACACGCTTTAAACAAGACTTTAAAAGATATCGTGGTCAAATATAAAACTATGCGCGGGTTTAGTTCTCCTTTTGTGCCCGGGTGGGATTGTCACGGATTGCCGGTGGAGCATCAATTGTTCAGGGAACTGGGAATCGCCAAGAGCGATATCAGCCAGGTTAAATTCAGAAAGAAGGCCCAGGCCTATGCTATGAAATTCGTCAATATCCAGGGAGAACAGTTTAAGAGATTGGGGGTGTTCGGCGATTGGGAGAATCCGTACATTACTATGACCCCGGATTACGAAGAGGCGATTTTGCGCTCTTTCGCGGATTTAGTCAGAAAGGGGTATGTTTACCGCGGGCTCAAACCTGTTAACTGGTGCTATAAATGCGAGACAGCGCTGGCCGAGGCGGAGGTAGAATATAGCGAGCGCACTTCGCCATCGATATATGTTAAATTTAAACTGCTAACTGATTTGTCTCAGGTCTCAGGTCTCAGGTTGAGACAGAAGACTTGCGACATGCAGTTTGCGGCATGCAACCGGCCTATTTAGCAATCTGGACGACTACTCCCTGGACGTTGGTTGCCAACGTTGCCGTTTGCGTGCATCCCGAGCTTGCGTATTCTTTGGTCAAGACGGAAAAGGGCAATCTGGTTATCGCTAAAGATTTATTAAGCCGGGTATTAGGTCAAACCGGAATTAAAGATTATAAGGTGCTTGAGGAGTTTAAGGGGAGCCGGTTGGAAGGGTTAGAATATCTTCATCCCTGGCTTGAAAGGAGAGGCAGAGTCGTTCTCGGGGATTATGTTTCCCGGGTTGAAGGAACGGGGCTTGTGCATACCGCTCCCGGCCACGGCGAAGAAGATTACCTGACGGGATTGAAGTATAAACTGGACGCGGTTATGCCGGTAGACAGCCGGGGCGTATTTGATAAATCTGCGGGAGAATTTCAGGGCTTGCACGTCCATAAGGCCGATAAGCTTATCTTAGACAAGCTTGAGGACTCGGGCTTACTTCTCTTCAGCCACCAGGTCAGCCATTCTTATCCGCATTGCTGGCGGTGTAAAGACCCGGTTATTTTCAGGGCTACGAAGCAGTGGTTTATGAAAATCGACGAACACAATTTAAGGCAGAGACTGCTCGAGGCTATAAACAAAGATATACGCTGGGTCCCCGTTTCCGGCAGAGAGAGGATTTCGGCGATGGTGAAACTGCGTCCGGACTGGTGCCTCTCCCGGCAGCGCTACTGGGGAGTGCCGATTCCCGCGCTTTACTGCGAAGGTTGCGGGGACGAGAAGCTGTATCCGGAAATTATCGATAACTTCGCGGCCATCGCGGCCGAAGAAGGAACCGATGCCTGGTTCACAAGAGACGTAAAAGATTTTACCGCCGGCTTTATCTGCCCCGATTGCAAGGGCAATAAATTCGCCAAAGCCAACGATATTCTTGACGTGTGGTTTGATTCGGGAGTCAGCCATCAGGCAGTGCTGAAAAGGAGAAAAGAGCTGGGCGGCTCTCCCTGCGAGCTGTACCTGGAGGGGTCTGACCAGCACCGTGGGTGGTTTCAGACTTCGCTGATTCCCTCCATGGCCATAGACAGCCAGCCGCCGTTTAAAGCGGTCCTCACCCACGGATTTGTGGTTGACGGCGAAGGCAGAAAGATGTCTAAATCTTTGGGCAACGTGATTTCTCCCCAGGATATTATCAAGGATTACGGAGCGGACATACTGCGGCTCTGGGTTGCCTCCAGCGACTACAATGAGGATATCCGCATATCGCCCGAAATATTGACCAGGCTGTCCGAGGCTTACCGCAAGATTAGAAATACGGCAAGGTTCATCTTAAGCAACCTGTATGATTTTGACCCCGCAGGCCATAAAACCGATTATAAGGATTTAAAAAAGATAGATAAGTGGATGCTGTTTAAATTGGAGCAGGCGCTCGATTGCGTAACCAAAGCTTACGAGAACTTTGATTACCGCCGGGCTTATAAGGAAATTTACAATTTCTGTAACGAACAATTATCGATGTATTATCTGGACATGGCTAAAGGCAGGCTCTACACTTATGCGGCGGATTCATCGGAGCGCAGGGCGGCGCAGACGGTCATCTATGAGATATTGAATGTCCTGGTCAGGATTATGGCGCCTATTCTTAGCTTCACGGCGGAAGAAATTTTCAGACACATGCCCAAAGATAAAAAAGATAATTCCGCACCCAGCGTCCATCTCGTTAGCTGGCCCCAGAGGAATCCGGTTTTTGCGCAAGACGAGCCGGTAAAAGAAAATAAAGATATAGATTCCGCTCTTGCGCCGGTTATGGAATTGATCCCGGCGGTTGCCAAAGCCCTGGAAGAGAAGCGCGGGCAAGGCTTGATAGGCAGCTCCTTCGACGCTCAAATAATTCTATTGACAAACGGGGAATTTTATTATAAATATTTAGAAGGCCTAAAAGAGGATTTGCCCGAGATGTTTAAAGTATCAGGGGTCTCGATTGAGATAAAGGAAGGCTTGCCCGAAAGCGTTTCATTCAGCATACAGAAAGCCGAAGGAGAAAAATGCGTGCGCTGCTGGAACTGGAGCACTGCGGTCGGCAGCGATAATCAATATCCCGATATTTGCGAAAGATGCGTTAGGCAGATAAGGAGGTAGCAGCAGTGAAAGGGAAGAATAAACTCAGCAAAAAGAACTTAGAATATTTTAAAAAATTAATTCTTAAAAGAAAAGACGAGCTCATAGAAGGAATAAAGCATTCCTTAGAGGAAACGCTTAAGAAATCTCCGCGGGAAGCGGCCGGAGATATCTCGGGATACGCTTTGCATATGGCCGACCTTGCCACTGACACCTACGACCGGGAGTTTTCTTTGGACCTGGCCTCTAAAGAAAGGAAACTGCTTTATGAAATAGACGAGGCTTTAAAGAAAATAGAAGAGGGGGGCTTCGGAATTTGCGAAGAGTGCAAATCTCCTATTTCTATAACGAGACTTAAGGCGATTCCTTATTCCTGTCTTTGCCTTAAGTGTCAGGAGGCAAAAGAAAAACGATAACAGCATATTTAATTGCCGGCATCATAATCCTTGACCAGCTGACAAAGTATTGGGTCCTGCGTAATTTTTCTCCGGGGCAAAGCATTCCTGTAATAAAGAATATTTTTCACCTTACCTACGTCCTGAACAGCGGAGCGGCGTTCGGAATATTAAGAGGCCGTGTTTATATTCTTATGTTGATTGCCGCGGCGGTCGTTATTCTCATCCTGGTTAATTTGCGCCGGATAAAATTGCCGCTGGTAAAAATTGCGCTCGCCCTGATATTGTCCGGAGCGGTAAGCAACCTTATCGACCGCCTGAGATTAAATGCGGTAATAGATTTCCTGGATTTCCGCGTCTGGCCGGTTTTTAACGTCGCCGACAGCGCGATAACCGTCGGAGCTGTATTGCTGGCGTATTCTGTGATATTTAAAAAAGACAAAAAGGCAGCGAGAGGCGAGGGTAGATGCATCCGGTAATCTGCACATTCGGTCCATTTACGATTTACTCTTACGGCTTGATGGTAGTTTTGGCGTTTAGCATCGCCGCATTAATGCTTTCCCGCCAGGCAAAGAGGCAGGGCTTGAGCCAGGAGATGATTTTTAATCTCTCTTTCATAGTCCTTGCGAGCGGCATAATAGGCGCGCGGTTCCTCTATATTGTTTTAAATTTCAATTATTATCTCAATAATCCCGTAGAAATCGTTATGCTGAACCGCGGCGGCCTGGCTTGGTTTGGCGGACTTATTTTTGCCTGTATCTCGGGCGTAATCTATTTAAGGCATAAGCGCCTGGATGTGTACAGGACATTAGACCTGGTTGTTCCCTACGCGGCCTTAGGACAATCTATCGGCCGGATAGGCTGCTTTTTAAACGGCTGCTGTTACGGAAGGCAGGCCCTGCGCTTCGGCATTTATTTCCCGGTTAACGACGCAATCCTTATTCCTACTCAGCTTTATTCTTCTTTAGCCTTACTGGGCATATTTGTTATTTTAAGACTGAAGCAGACCCGGGTTCATCGAAAAGGAGAAATCTTTTATCTCTATCTATTACTTTATTCCGTTTGGCGCTTTTTCATAGAGTTTTTCCGGGCAGATACCCAAATATTTTTCTTCGGGCTGACTGTTTTTCAAATTTTCTGCATAGCTACATTTATCCTTTCTTTGGTTATGTTAATCCGGATATGGAAGAGTTCACCTTGAAGGTCGAGCCGCAAGATGCGGCTATGCGTCTGGATATGTATCTGCTGAAATTTTCGCAGGAGCAGAATTTGGGCCTGTCGCGCAATTATATTCAGAGGCTGATAGAGCAGAAGCGGGTTTTCCTGGAAGGCAAGGACCTAAACGCGCATTATAAAGTCCGGGCCGGACAGATATTTAAATTGCAGATTCCGGAAAGGGCCGCTGTGGCCCTGGCGCCGGAAGATATTCCCCTTGATATCCGCTTCGAAGACGAAGACGTGCTCGTGATAAATAAGCCCTCCGGGATGGTTGTGCATCCCGGAGCCGGGGTTAATTCGGGCACTTTAGTAAACGCGCTGCTTTTTCACCGCCCCTGTTTGTCTTCCGTCAGCCCCCAGAGGCCGGGCATTGTGCATCGCCTGGATAAAGATACTTCGGGGCTCCTGGTAATTGCTAAAAACAATCCGGCTCACCACCATTTAGCGCGCCAGTTCGCCCGGCATTCGGTATTGCGCAAGTATGTGGCTTTGGTAAAGGGCAGGGTAGAATTTAACGAGGACGTTATCGAGGCTCCGATTGGCCGCCATCCGCGCCAGAGAGAGAAGATGAGCGTGAGTTTTGTTTCGAAACACA
>JBDRMR010000002.1:0-26491 GCA_043812035.1 Candidatus Omnitrophota bacterium | reverse complement strand
CCATATGGGCATAATACTGGATATACCGAGCATCGGCTGCGCAAAAAGCCGATTGTGCGGGATTTACGAGATGCCGGCTAAAAATAAAGGAGCTTTTTCTTAAACCTTTAAGATACGCTCACCATTTAGCCGGGCCCTCTTGAAATTAAATCCAATCGAGGCGGAACCAAAGAATGCAAGAGAATCATCAATATAAGGACTTTATAGCAACCAGGCTTTACTGTGATAACTGTGGTTGTTCAATGCCGGTTAAGGAGAGGCTCCTTTTGATTCTCCCCGACGGTTATTTATACGAGTATATCTGCTCTGGCTGCGGTAAAGCCGTTGGGGATAAGCGGGTTTCTTTATCAGAACAGGATAAGCTCCTCTTTTAAGCCAATCTTTGATGCGATGCAATTTGTTCCAAATTACGTAAAGGCCTACAAAGAAGGAAAGCTGCAGAAGAGGGTTGAGCAGCTTAAGAAAATCCTTTCCCGCTGCGCCTTATGTCCACGGCAATGCAAGGTAAATAGAGCAGAAGACAAAAGAGGTTTTTGCGGCGCAGGGAAATATTTACTTGTTTCATCGGCTTTTGCTCATTCCGGCGAAGAGTCCTGTCTTGTAGGCAAGCACGGCTCAGGGGCAATCTTTTTTTCTCACTGCAATCTTAAGTGCGTATTCTGCCAGAACTACGAAATCAGCCACATTGCCGAAGGCAGTGCAGTAACGAAAGAACAATTGGCTTCTTATATGCTTCGCTTGCAGGCTATAGGGTGTCACAATATAAATCTGGTGACTCCTACTCATTTTATGCCTCAGATTTTGGAAGGCCTTTCATTAGCAGCAGAGCAGGGGTTGAATATTCCTCTGGTCTATAACTGCGGCGGCTATGAATCCGGAGAGGCAATTGATATGCTGGAGGGCATCGTGGATATCTACATGCCCGATGCGAAGTTCTCTTCAGCCGACGTTTCCGGAGAACTCTGCGGCGCGGATGATTATTTCCCGAATTTAAAAAAGGTGTTAAAAAAGATGCATCAGCAGGTAGGAGATTTGGAGATAGACAGCGAAGGCATAGCCAGACGAGGCTTGCTGGTCCGCCATCTGGTCCTGCCGAACGGACTTGCAGGAACCAGGGAGATTATGGAATTTATTTCCCGGCAGATATCCCCGGATACCTATATAAATATAATGGCTCAATACCGGCCCTGCGCAGAAGCATACAAATTCCCCAGGATTGACCGCTACATATCGCAACAGGAATACGTTGAAGCGGTAGAGATATCGCGGTCATTTGGTTTGCATCGATTTGACCGGGAAGGATGAATTATTGACCCCGCACCTTTTTAGTATTCATCTTCCTTTTTTACAAAAATATGTTTTTAACATATTTTTAAATAGAGAAAAGGTGCGGGGTTGACAAAGCCGTTTATCTATGTTAAATTGAACTGCTATGCGGAAAGTTATTTTCATATCAGTTTTTATCCTGCTTTTAACTAATTCTGCTTATGCGTTCTGGATTTGGACGCCGAAATCCGGAAGATGGGTTAATCCTAAATATGCGGTAAGACCCACTCCTACGGAGCAGTTAGATTATGCGCTGAAGTTTTATGAAGAAGATAAATTAAAAGAGGCGGAGAATGAATTCAGGAAACTCATAAAGCAATATCCAAAAAGCACTGAAGCTGCGGAAGCGCAGTATTATTTGGGGGCGATTGAAGAAAAAAACGGTAAGCTCTACGACGCCTATTTAGCTTATCAGAAGGTGATTGATAAATACCCGTTCAGCTCAAGGGTGAACGAGATTATTGAGAAACAGTTCAGGATTGCCGAGAAATTTATGCAGGGCCAGAAGCGCAAGGCTCTGGGAATTACGCTGCCTGTAGAAAATCCGGCAATCGAGATTTTTAGAAAGGTCGTAGAGAATTCAACCTACGGCCCATTGGCAGCCGAAGCTCAATATAAATTAGGCTTGATTTTAAAAAGCCAGGGTCGTTATTTTGAAGCAGAAGAGGAGTTTAATAAAGTAGTTGCCAATTATCCGAAAAGCGAATGGGTTGAGCCGGCTAAATTTCAGATTGCTGTTTGCCGGGCCAGCATTGCTACCGGACCGGATTATGACCAAGAAGCTACCCGCGAAGCCAAGGAAAAATTCAAGGAATTTGTCCTGTCTAACCCTGATGCGGAACTATCGCGTCAGGCAGAAGAGAATATACAGGAGTTAAGGGAAAGAGAAGCCCAGAGCTATTACGATACCGCCGTGTTCTACGAAAAGCAGAAGGCTTACAAAGCAGCCAAGATTTATTACAACACCATAATCCAGAATTATCCCAAGAGTACGTGGGCGGCCAAGGCCTTCTCTAAACTTGAGGCTTTGGAGCAAGGAGAGGGGGAAGATGCGAACACAGACACACACAGATAAAAAAAATAGATTCACACAATTATTTTTACTTACTACTTACTCCTTGTTACTTACTACTTTTATGGGCTGCGGATACACCACGCGTTCCTTGATTAGCAAAGATTATCGGACCATATACGTTCGTCCTTTTGTTAATAAAATTGATATTACGCAGGAGGCTTCGGTCGCCAGAAAGTACCAGATTTATCACCCCCTTTTAGAAAAAGACATAACCCGCCAGGTAATCAATCAATTTATATTAGACGGAAATTTACGAATAGTCAATGAAGGAGGCGCCGATTTAGTTTTGGAAGGAGAATTGATTGACTACCGCCGAGACGCATTAAGATACACCGGCCAGAATAACGAGGAGATAGAAGAATACCGTATTAGCCTCGGAGTAAATCTAAGACTTTACGACACCCGCAGGGAGGCTATGTTATGGGAAGTAAAAAATCTTATCGGCGATACAACCTACTTCACCCAAGGCAGCCTGGCAAAATCAGAATCGGCGGCGATAAACGAATCGATAGATGATTTAGCCCGCCGGGTGGTTAACCGGGTGGTGGAAGTCTGGTAATGACTTATTTGTTTGTCGGAGAGGATGAGTTTTCCAAAGATATAAAATTAAAAATAATTAAACAGGAGCTTTTTGCCCCTCAATTAGAATCTTTTAATTTTGAAACCCTCTACGCAAAGGAATTAGATTTAAGGACTCTCCAGGAGAAACTTCTGCAGCTTCCTGTAAAGGCGAAACAGAGATTAATCCTGATTAAAAGCGTCACTAAATTAAGGCCGGATGTAAAGGAGTATTTACTATCTTATATCAGAAAGCCATTCTCTCATACGGTTTTGGTTTTGGACGCCCGGCGCGTCGATAGGCGTGATTCATTTTTTCATCGGATATCCGGTCCGAGAAAGCTGATAAATTTTCGCGAGTCAATTGAATTGAGCGCGTTTACTCTCGCGCGCCAAGTCTTACAGCGCAGGATCAAGCCGGCTTTAAACTTGCTCCGTCAGCTTTTGTTAAAAGGGGAAAGGCCGGAAAAGATTCTCGGAGCTATCCGCTATCAACTGAATCAGGAAAGGTTGGGTTCTGAAGAGAAAAAAAAGAAATTGTCGTTTTTGCTCAATTGCGATATCGACATTAAAACCGGCAGGTTAAAACCGGATCTTGCGTTAGAACGGCTTTTCCTCAGATTGTGTTATTTTTAAAAGGGCCTGACTTAGGCGGGATTTTTTTCTTGAGGCGTTATTTTTTTTAATTATTCCTTTTTTAGCTGCCTTATCTAACTTAGAAAATACTTCGGATAATAGAGTTTTTGCTTCAGGGGCATTTTTTGTCGATAAACACGATTGTAATTTTTTAATCGCCTTTTTAAGGTCTCGTTTTATCCTAAGATTGCATTGGTGTCTTTTTTTGTCTTTACGCAGCGATTTCAAAGCTGTCCGGCGATGCGGCATAATTTCCCTCCTTCAATGAGCCCACAACTTACGGAAGTTCTGAAAGAACGACGTAAGTTGTTTGGGCGAATTGAACCCTTGACATCTCCGATGTCAAGGGTAAATTCAGACAAATAAGTTATGTCGTTCTTCGAACTCCATAACTTATGTCTTCATTTATATATCATAATTATTAAATCACGTCAATTAAAATATGTCGAAGAATAAATCTATTTTAAAATCCGCATCCGTTATCAGCCTTGCCACGTTATGCTCACGCTTGCTGGGATTCGTTCGCGATATTGTAATTGCCGCGTTTTTCGGCACAGGCGCGGTTTCTGAGGCGTTCTTTGTTGCCTTTAGGATTCCTAATTTGTTACGCCACCTCGTTGGCGAGGGAGCGGCAAATTCGGCATTTGTCCCGGTGTTTTGCGAATACCGGACAAAAGAGGAAAAGAAGGATTTCTGGGATTTGATCAGCAACGGCTTTTGGATTATTTTGATAACTTTATCGGTGCTTTCTCTTTCAGGCATCTTGCTTTCCCGCCACTTAGTCGGCCTTATCGCGCCCGGCTTTTTAAAAGAACCGGATAAATTTTTGCTTACCGTTAGACTTACCAAAATATTGTTTCCTTATTTGCTGCTTATCGGTTTGGCAGCATATATAATGGGGCTTCTGCATACATTTAAATCCTTCACCTCGCCTGCCCTTGGTCCCTGCTTGCTCAACATATCCATGATTGTCAGCATAGTTATTGCTTATCGGCTTATGCCTGATCCCGTATTCGGCTTGGCCTGGGGCGTGCTTATCGGAGGGATTTTTCAAATCGGCATTCAGATACCTTCTCTTTTTAAACAAGGCTTCCGGCCCGGGTTCTTAAGAATAAGACCTAATTTTTCTCATCCGGGCATAAAAAAAATTAACCGTTTGCTTCTGCCCCGCATTTTCGGCGTGGCAGTATATCAGTTGAATGTTTTCATTGATACTATTTTGGCGTCGTTTTCTTTTATCGTCGGTCAAGGAGCGGTAGCGGCTATATACTACGCCAACCGCCTCATTCAGTTTCCACTGGCTTTATTCGGGATTGCTTTGTCTTCCGCAGTCTTGCCTACGCTCTCAAGCCATGCTGCCGCTCAAGATATTAAAAGCCTCAAGTCGACCCTGAGTTTTTCTTTGCGCACGGTGTATTTTTTGATGCTGCCGGCTAGTCTTGGATTGGTTGTTTTAACCCAGCCGATAATTGAGGTTCTATTTCAGCGGGGGAGCTTTGATTATTATTCCGTCCGGATCTGCTCTTCCGCTCTTTTCTTTTACGCCGCGGGACTGGTGTTTTTTGGCGGAGTAAACATACTAACCTCGGCTTTTTATTCCTTACAGGATACCCGTACCCCGGTGGTAGCTGCTTCGCTGGCTTTACTGCTCAATTTAATCCTGAATATTATACTGATGTTTCCCCTGAAGGTTGGCGGTTTGGCTTTGGCCAGTTCCCTGTCCGCTGTATTTAATTTTACTCTTCTTTATTTAAGCCTTAAAAAACGGATAGGCGCAATATTTACCGAAGACCTGTATATATATCTTTTAAAGACAACCGGCGCCGGTCTAATAATGGCTGTTTTTGTTTTGGTCTTTTTTCATAAAATAGCGTTTTATTTAAATCCGGTTCTTAGACTTATGATAACCATCGCTCTGGCGGGGTTGATATACCTTGGTGTTTGTTTATTGTTGAAGGTTGAAAAAATAGATAATTTAGTTCGATGGATAAAACAAAGATAGGCCGTCTGCCAGATTCTCCGGGCGTTTATATCTTCAAAAATAAAGAAGGTAGTATTCTTTATATAGGCAAGGCCGGTTCATTAAAGAAAAGAGTAAAATATTATTTTACTCATCCCCTGCCGCTAAAAACGCAAATTATGGCCTCCAAGATTGCCGGCGTGGACTATATTATTACCAAGTCGGAAGCGGAGGCAAGGATTAAGGAGGCCAAATTGATTAAAGAGAATTTGCCTCCTTATAATACCGTTTCCAGGGACGATAAATCTTTTCCTCTAATATGCATAACCGAAGAGGAATTTCCCACAGTTTGGATAGCAAGGCGGACAAGTAAAAAACTAATAAATTCTTCCTCCCGTTGCTTTGGTCCTTATACCAATGCCGGACTTTTGCGCCAGGCCATAAAGACAATACGCGGTATTTTCGGCTTTCGCTCCTGCTGGAAAATGCCTAAAAGAGCTTGTTTATATTATCGCCTGGGACTTTGCCCGGCGCCTTGTATCGGCAAGATTACCAAAAGGGAATACCGGGAAAGCATCAAAAACATTATCATGTTTTTGGAAGGTAGGCGGCAGGACTTAATCAACAAACTTGCCGTCCGGATGCGCGGGTTATCTTCCAAGCAGAGATTTGAAGAAGCCGGGCGCTTGCGTAATCAGATTCAGGCGCTGAGCAGTATATCCGAAGAGAGCGTTTCTTCGCTATCGGATCTCTACCGAGAATCCGAGGATTTAAAAAAAGCTCTTGGATTAACTGTCCGGCCGCAGAGGATAGAGGCTTTTGACGTGTCGAACATTTTCGGTTCCGAAGCCTGCGCTTCAATGGTTTCTTTTTATGAAGGAAAGCCGGACAAAAACAATTACCGCCGCTTTCGCATAAAGAGCGTTACCGGAATAGACGATTTTCAGATGCTTAAGGAAGCGGTGTATCGGCGTTACAGGCGAGTAATTAAGGAGAATCTGCCCCTTCCGGATTTAATCGTTGTAGACGGAGGCAAGGGACAATTGAATATCGCCGAACGCCAGATTCAAGAGTTAGGTCTCCGGGTTCCGGTAATCAGCATCGCTAAGCAGAAAGAGGAGATTTTCGTGCCTCGCCGGCAAGAGCCTGTTAGATTAAAGCCCGGCCGTTTAGCTTTATTTCTCATTCAGAGAATCCGCGACGAATCTCATCGCTTTGCCTTAGCGTATCATCATATTCTGCGCAGAAAGAAGGCGCTGGGAAGATGACTCCTTTCGCAAAAAAGGTTTACCGGGCGGTATTAAAGATACCGATAGGCGAGGTGCGCAGTTATAAATGGGTAGCCGGCAAGGCCGGCCGGCCCGGCGCAGCTCGCGCGGTAGGGCAGATTTTAAAACGTAATCCCTATCCTTTAATTATTCCCTGCCACCGCGTGGTGAAGGCTGACGGAAAACCGGGCGGCTATTTGCGGGGCAGCGAGTTTAAACAGAGGTTCTTAAATCTGGAGAGAGAGATTAGCAAGATTTTAACTATAAAATAAGACATATGATGATATAATATATTTGAGGAATTTTCTTGCGGAGGATAGATATGGATATAAAAAACTGTATGAAGTTAATGGTTGAGAAGAACGCTTCGGATATGTTTTGCCGCGCCGGAGGCAATTTGCGAATGCGCATCGACGGTCAAGTCGTTGGCGTGGGAGACGAGATAATAACTAAAGAAGCCGTTAATCAAGCGCTTAAGGATATGCTTACCGAGGAATTAAAAGATTTTTTTAACAAAAATTTAGATGTCGACTTTGCTTTCTTTATTCCTGAACTGGACCGCCGTTTCCGGGTGAGCATATTTCAGCAGCGCAACTGGCCGTCCATAGTGGTACGGAATATCTCTCCGACTATTTCAACTATGGAGGAACTGAATTTACCGGCCGAAGTACTTAAGCGGTTAGCATTGGAAAACCGGGGTTTGGTTCTGCTTACCGGCAGTATGGGTTCGGGCAAATCGACAACCATTGCTAGTATGATTGAACACATTAACCTTAATGCCCGCAAACACATCTTAACTATTGAAGAACCGATTGAATTCATTTTTAAAGATAAGAATTCAATTATAAATCAGCGGGAATTACGCCGGGATGTTTCTTCTTATCCGGTAGCCCTAAGGGCATTCACCTTGCAGAGCCCGGACGTTATTTACATCGGGAACATCCGCGACAATGAGACGATGTCCGCAGCAATAACCGCCGCTGAGACCGGCGTTCTTGTGTTAAGCACGCTGCATACGGTTAACGCTTCGCAAAGCGTGGAAAGAATTATTAACTTTTTCCCGCCCTATCAGCATGAACAGGTGCGAATCGAACTTTCTTCTTTGCTAAAAGGGGTTATTTCCTTAAGGCTTCTTCCCTGCGGAGATATGTCCGGGCGCATTCCAGCATACGAAACAATGCTGCTTACCCCTACCATTGCCCGCCTCATCCGGGAAGGAAAGATTCGGGAAATACCCCGCTATATTGAGGAGGGCGAGATTTTCGGAATGTGCACTTTTCACCAATCTTTATTAAGATTGGTGAAACAGGGCAAGGTTACCGAAGAGGTTGCGATAAGCTTCGCCGATAACAAAGACGAGTTCAAACTTATGTTAAAAGGCATAAAAAGAGCTTAGGGCCTGAATAGGAAGGAGGCAGGTATTATGTTGAGCGAGATAATAGAGCGTCTGAATCAGATTGAAAAGAAGCTTACAGAACTGCGGGGTTATCTTTGACCTGGATAGCAAAAAACAGTTAATCGAAGAGTTGTCCCGCCGTATGGCTGAGCCGGGTTTCTGGCAAGATAGCCAGGAATCCGCCCGGATTGTCAGTCAGGTCAAATCGCTCAAGTCGTCCGTAGAGCCTTGGCAGAGTCTTTACGATAAACATAAAGATTTGGCCGAGCTTGTTCATATTGTGGAAGAGAGTGATTCAGATTTAATTGCCGACATCAATAAAAACCTTGATGCGCTCGGCCAAATGCTGGCCGATCTTGAATTCAGGATTCTTTTAAACGGGGAGTTTGACCGCAGCAGCGCTATATTAAGTATTAACGCAGGAGCGGGCGGTACGGAAGCCTGCGATTGGGCAGAAATGCTCTTTAGGATGTACAGCCGTTGGGCAGAAAGGAAAGGGTACAAGTTCAGAACTACGGATGTGCTTTCCGGAGAAGAAGCCGGCATTAAGAACGTTACTTTCTTGATCGAAGGAGAGTACGCCTACGGGTATCTTAAGTCGGAAAAGGGAGTGCATCGCCTGGTTCGCATTTCTCCTTTTGACGCGAACAAACGCCGGCATACCTCTTTTGCTTCGGTTGATGTGATTCCAGAAATTGAAGAGGATATTCAAATTAATCTTACGGAAAAAGACCTGCATATCGAGACTTATCGTTCTTCCGGCCCGGGCGGACAACATATGCAGAAGTCCGATTCGGCAGTGAGGATTGTCCATAAACCCAGCGGGATTATTGTGCAATGTCAGAATGAACGTTCGCAATATCAGAATAAACAGACGGCTTTAAAAATCTTGAAGGCACGATTTTACCAGCTACAGAGGCAGAAAAAAGAAGAAGAATTTAACCGTCAATTCGGAGGTCAAAAACAAAAGATTGAATGGGGCAGCCAGATCCGTTCTTATATAATGCAGCCTTACACAATGGTGAAGGACCATCGCACGGATTGCGAGACCGGAAATGTCAATACGGTACTGGACGGCGATATTGATGGGTTTATTGAGGCGTATTTGAAAATACAGAAATCAAATAAATAGCGTAGAGCGTAGAGCGTTTAGCGGTTAGGAACTAATACAAACTTAAAAACTATACGCTATCCGCTATACGCTAAACGCTAAAAAAAGATGCTGAGTTTCATTAAAAAATCAATTTTAACGAGAAAACAGAATCTAATCCGGCGCAGGTATCCCGGAGTTAATATCGTTCTGCATCCGGAGATGCCGCTATCTTCGGTAAATAAAATTTGCCAGCTCGCTGCGGTCGCGGATGAGGTGAATAAACTTGAGCCGAAAATGCAGGGTCTCTCGGACAAAGAGCTGCGAAGAAAAACCGGGGAGTTCAGAGGACACGTTCTTAATAAATCTGAAGAATTTGGGGCGGAAATTAAAGAATTGGAAGAATTGCTATTTTCGGTAGCAATCACGGAAGAGAAGGAGAAGGTGAGAGAGCGATTGAAGCTGATGCGTAACAGAATATTCGCCGATATACTCCCTGAGGCATTCGCTGTTGTGCGCGAGGCCAGCCGACGCACCATCGGCATGAGGCATTTTGACGTTCAGATAACCGGCGGGGTTATACTCCATGAGGGCAGAATTGCCGAGATGGCGACGGGAGAAGGAAAGACTCTGGTTGCGACTTTGCCCGCATACCTTAATGCCCTCCCAGGGCAAGGCGTCCATATTATTACCGTAAACGATTACCTTGCCCGCCGCGACGCCGACTGGATGGGGCCTATATACGAGTTTTTAGGCCTAAGCGTGGGAATCATACAGCATGATATGACCGACGAAGAAAGAATTAAGGCTTACGCCTGCGATATTACTTACGGAACCAACAACGAATTTGGCTTTGATTATCTGCGCGACAATATGAAATATTCTTTGAATGATTTGGTGCAGCGGCGGTTTTATTACGCGATTGTCGACGAGGTGGACTCCATACTTATAGATGAAGCCCGGACGCCGCTGATTATTTCCGGACCCGCCGAAGAGTCGACGGATAAATATTATGTTGTTAACAAGCTTGTCCCCCGTTTGAAGGGGAGGATAATTCTGGAGCGTGACGAGATTGCCGCCAAATACAAAGGCGAGGATTTATCGCGCGGATATGATTATATCGTCGACGAAAAAACCCACACCGCCCACCTTACCGATGAAGGAGAGGTTAAGGTTTGCTCAATGCTGGGCGTGGAGAGTCTCCACGACATTGAGACAATGGACTGGCGCCATCATATAATCGCGGCTCTGAAGGCCCACAGTCTATTCAAGCGCGATACGGACTACGTTGTTAAAGACGGCCAGGTCATTATTGTAGACGAATTCACCGGAAGGCTTATGCCGGGCAGGCGCTGGTCGGACGGACTCCACCAGGCAGTCGAGGCAAAAGAGGGATTGAAAATCGAGCGCGAAAATCAAACACTTGCCACCGTTACTTTTCAGAACTATTTTCGGATGTACGAGAAGTTGGCCGGTATGACCGGGACCGCTTATTCCGAAGCGCAGGAGTTTAAGGCGATTTACCAGCTGGACGTTGTGGTAAGCCCCACCAACCGCCCCCTCATCCGGACAAACTACCCGGACTGTGTTTATAAGACCGAAGAGGAAAAATTTAACGCGGTGGTAGAGGAAATCACGGGTCTACACGAACAGGGCCGCCCGGTTTTGGTCGGGACCATTTCTATAGAGAAATCCGAGCGCCTATCCGAGATGCTGAAACGGCGGGGCGTTCCGCACCAGATCCTTAATGCCAAATATCACGAGCTGGAAGCTCAGATTGTAGCTCAGGCGGGCAGGTGTAAAGCTGTGACGATTGCCACGAATATGGCGGGAAGAGGGACCGATATTCTATTGGGAGGCAATCCCGAGTACATTGCCAGGAATTTACTTAAACAGCAAGAATTATCCAGGGTCGACCCTAATTATCAGGAGGAATACGGTAAGGCATTTGATAGGTTTAAAAAGCAGAGCGGGGAGGAACACGGGAAGGTGGTAAGCTTAGGCGGACTCCACGTTTTAGGCACCGAGCGCCACGAGGCGCGACGTATCGATAATCAGCTGCGCGGCAGGGCTGGCCGGCAGGGCGACCCCGGCTCCTCCAGATTTTACGTTTCGTTGAGCGACGATTTGATGCGGCTGTTTGGCTCGGACCGCATTATCGGGATTATGGATAAACTCGGTCTCGAAGAAGGCCAGGTTATTGAGCATCCCTGGATCAGTAAATCTATCGAGATTGCTCAGAGAAGAGTAGAGGAGCACAATTTCGAAATCAGAAAGCATCTTCTTGAATACGATAATGTAATGAATAAACAGCGCGAGGTTATATACGGTCAACGCCGCCAAATCCTTGAAGGAAGCTCCGTTAAAGAGCAAATATTAGAAATGATGCAGGCGGTAGCCGAGAATTGCTGTAAGAATTATTTATCGGCAGCGGATAAGGAATCTTACGATTTAGCCGGAGTGGTGAATGCCGTATATTTAAAGTTTGGGATTAGCATAAACGAGGAGGAATTAACCGGTCAATCTTGCGGGCAGATTCAAGAAAAAATCTATAATATTTTAATCCGGACTTACGAAGAAAAAGCGGAGGCTATCGGGATTGAGCAGATGCGCGGGTTTGAGAGATTAGTGCTCTTGCAAATCGTCGACGGTAAATGGAAAGACCACCTCTATGCTATGGACGATTTAAAAGAGGGTATCGGGCTGCGGGCGTACGGCCAGCGGGACCCGCTGATTGAATATAAACGCGAGGCATTTATGATGTTCGACCAGATGGTCGCCTCTATTCAAGAAGAGGAGATTGAGCTGCTTTTTAAGATTCAGCCGGCTGTCTCGGAGAGGATTAAAGGAGTATTCAGATTAGCCGAGGGAGAATTTTTGCATCCCGAGGTATCCCGGTTCCAAAGGCCTCAGGAGCAACCGGCAGTTGAACAGCCTCACCGCTTCGGCCCGCAGCAGCCGGTTTCTGTGCCGCCTTCAACAAAGAATTATGCCAAGGTGGGGCGAAACGACCCCTGCCCCTGCGGTGCAAAAGACCCTAAGACAGGTAGGCCGATAAAGTACAAAAAGTGCCACGGAAGGTAAGTATGCCGATATACGAATATCAATGCAATCAATGCAAGGTCAAATTTGAACTGTTAATAAGAGACGGCAAAGAAAAAATAACTTGCCCGCATTGCCGGTCTTCGAAGATTAGCCGTTTGTTTTCCAGTTTCGCTAGTTTTACCAAGGACAGCCGGAGTAATATAACCTCGGGCTCCAGTTGCAGTTCCTGCGTCAGCCGCAACTGCTCTACCTGCGGAAGATGAAAGAGGTCGTCCCGTTATTTCGTTATCCCGTTGTCTCGTTGAAGAAAACGAAAGATTGGTTGCTTTGTATTCTCAGCGCAATATTATTAATTCTTTCCTTCCCAAAATTCAACCTTTGGATTCTGGCCTGGTTTGCGTTTGTCCCTTTATTCTTTGCTCTCCGGGATAAATCTAAATTTAAAGCATTCTTATTATTCTGTTTTACTGGAATTATTTTCTGGCTGGGCATTGTCTACTGGCTATTCCATGTAACCTTTGCTGGTCTGATTCTTCTTGTTTTATATCTAGCATTATATTTCGGCGTATTTGGATTTATCATTGCTTGCTATCCGCTATACGCTCCACGCTATACGCTATTTTTTATTCCCTCCGTTTGGGTCTTGCTCGAATATTTGCGCAGTCATCTATTTACCGGTTTTGGCTGGGGATTATTGGGTTACTCCCAATATCTTAATCTGCCGGCGATTCAGATTGCGGATATTACCGGAGCCTGGGGGGTTTCGTTTCTGGTGATGACGGTCAATGTTTTGATTTACAGGATTACGGATTACGTATTAAGGTTTAAGATTAAGAAACAGATAATCCTTACTACTTATCTGTTACCTTTATTGTTATTATTTTTATGCTTAGGTTACGGTTTTTACAAATTACGCACGACACATTACGAAGGGAGCAGAAGACTAAGAATTTCAATCATCCAGGGCAACATACCGCAATCGATAAAATGGCAGGAATACGCGAAGGAGGAGATATTCAGACGATATCTACAGCTTACCCGAGAAGCTGTTTCAGACAATCCCGACCTGATTATCTGGCCGGAGGCTGCTTTGCCGGGAATAATGGGGGAAGACCCGCGTCTTAGAGACGATTTAGGAGAATTTGTTTACGAACTTAAGCTCCCTCTTCTGGCAGGGGCAGTGAGGGCACAAGAAAATGCATATTATAATAGCGCTCTGTTGATCTCAAAACACGGCGAAATTATCCAGCGCTATGATAAACTGCATCTCGTGCCTTTTGGCGAATACATTCCTCTCAAAAGAATATTTAGTTTTTTGGAAACAGTCGTCCCTATCGGGGATTTTAACCCCGGTAAAGATTATAAGGTTTTTACCCTGACCCCCGACCACTATCTACTACCCGCTAAATTTTCTGTTCTTATTTGTTTTGAGGATATCTTTCCCCAAATCTCACGCCGGTTTGTTAAAAAGGGCGCGGATTTTCTGGTCAATATTACCAATGACGCCTGGTTTGGCGATACCTCCAGTCCTTATCAGCATTTGCAAGCCTCGGTGTTTCGCGCGGTGGAGAACGGAGTTTATCTGGTGCGCGCTGCCAATACGGGCGTATCCGGATTTATTACGCCTCGCGGTAAGGTTTATCCGCTGATTGACAGTAAATCAGGCAAGCAGACATTCGTTAGCGGCTATAAAGCCAGGAGTGTTATTCTTGCTCCGAACCAAAGCAGTTTCTATACACGGTTAGGCGATTGGTTCGCTCTTATCTGTTTAGCGTTCGCGGCTTACGGCGCCATTAAAAATAAGAAGTGAAGAGAATTCTGTTTGTCTTCCTAATCATTTTTTTAATTTTTATTATCCCGGTTCTGCATTTTATAGATAAGAAATATTTTCTCTGCCCTATTGAGTATAGAAAATATATAATTATCCGCAGAGACGACTTAGGGTCGGGAGAGTTTGGAGCTTTGCGGGCAGGAGGCCGCAAACACGAAGGGATTGACCTTTACGCCCAAGTCGGAACAGAGGTGAAGGCGGTGCGTAATGCTTTAGTGGCGGAAGCCGGGTTTCATAAGAATCTGGGCAACTATATTGAATTGCATCACCCGGATAATTTAGTAAGTATATACGGACATCTCCAGGGGGTTCTGGTTAAGGCAGGGCAATGGGTGGCTCAGGGCGAGGCTATCGGCTGGGTAGGTAAGTCCGGCAATGCGGATTATCCTAACATGCTTCCGCATCTACACTTTGAGATGAGGAAGCATAACATACCAATAAACCCTGCGGAATGGCTGGAGGAGAGATGAGAGCGCGAGGCGAAGCCTCTGTCGGACAGAAGATAGCTCTGGCAATATTTGGCTTATTTTTATGCGTAGTATTGCTTGAGGCCGGTCTGCGAATGGGGGGATTTATATTTCTATCCTTGCAGGAATATAAAAATAGAATCGCCGTTCAGAAAAGAGGCAATTTCACTATTATGTGCGTAGGTGAATCCACCACCGCTCTGGGGGGCAAGAATTCTTATCCCCCTCAACTAGAAAAGATTTTAAATGAACAAGATACGGGAATAAAATTCAGCGTGATTAATAAAGGAGTGCCCGGAACCAGTGCGGGTGCCATAGTTGTTCAATTAGAAGATAATTTAAACAAATTTTATCCCGATATGGTAGTTGCGATGATGGGGGTAAATGATAAGCATTTTGGTTATGTCCTGCCGCCCGATAACGATCCTTTCAAAATTAAGCGCTTCTTTAAAAAATTAAGGGTATTTAAGTTAATAAATTTGGCTAAAGAGCATTTAAAATATAAAATTAAAGAATTTAGAAACTATAAACAAGGAGAAATGGAACCAAAAGAAATAGAAATTAAAATCTCCGGCAGCAAGAGCAACTTGACAAATAACGAAGTCGTTAAAGAGCCGGACAGCGGATTGAAGAAAAAGACGGAAGCGGGCTCAAAAGATGAAAGGCTGTATTTCGAGTTAGGAGAGTATTACAGAAGCCGGGGAATGTTTGAAAAAGCTATACAGGCATATGAAAAAATCATAGAGCTAAATGCCGGAAACGATGAAGCATATATTGCCGCGGGAATCTGTTACAATGAATTAGGAGCATTCGAGAAAACCCGCAAGATGTTTAAAAAGGCTATAGAGATAAATCCCGAGAACGATAGCGCGTATTATTTTTTGGGCGCGCATTTAAGTGGAGTCAATTATCCAGGAGCGGAAGAGTTATTAAAAAAAGCCATAGAAAAAAACCCCAAAAACGGTGGAGCCTATATTGAATTGGGAATGTATTATATAAAGTCGGGTAAACACGGTAAAGCCGAAGCGATGTTTAAAAAAGCCATAAAGATAAACCCGGAAAATGACGAGTTATACGGCAGTTTAGCTTTGTGCTATGAAGAGCAAGGGAAGGATGAATTGGCCAAAGAGCTTTTTAAAAAAGTAAATAGGTTAAGATTAGAGCGCTACAATCCAATACTACAAAAAAACTTTCAACAAACGAAGGAGATTTTGGAACAAAGGGGGATAAGGCTTGTATGCGTGCAGTATCCCATGCGCAGCATAGAACCTTTAAAGCAGATGCTTAAGAGCCGGGAGGGCATTATTTTTGTAGATAATGAGAGGCTGTTTAAAAGGGCGGTGGAGAAATCAGGTTACGATGAGTACTTTTCGGATAGGTTTGCAGGAGATTTTGGCCATTGCACTCCCAAAGGGAACAGGTTGCTGGCCGAAAATGTCGCTTATGTTATATTAAAGGAATGCTTTAAAATAGATACAGAAGGCAAGGTTCTTACCATGGGGAGGTGAAAAAGATGCTGGAGTTAAGACTTGTAGAAATTCAGAAACCGGAAGACGTAAATTTAATCCTGGGGCAGAGTCATTTTATCAAAACAGTTGAAGATTTATATGAGGTTTTGATAGGCAGTGCAGTTGGAATTAAATTCGGGTTTGCTTTTTGCGAGTCTTCGGGAGCCTGTCTTGTCCGTTCCGAAGGTAACGACGCAGAGTTAAAGAAGCTTGCCCAGGACAACGCCATGGAAATCGGGGCAGGGCACAGCTTTATTATTTTTTTGCGGAACGCCTACCCGATCAATGTATTAAACGCTATCAAGAATATCTCTGAGGTATGTCGGATATTTTGCGCTTCGGCAAATCCGGTTGAGGTTGTGGTCGTTCAGACTGATATGGGAAGGGGGATTTTAGGAGTCGTTGACGGTTCTTCCCCGAAGGGCTTTGAAGCATCTGAAGATATCTCCTGGCGCAAAGATCTCTTGCGGAAAATCGGCTATAAGTTGTAATTTTTACTTGCAATTCTTAAACCTTTTGCTATAATCCATAAATGAATCTTAAGAAATCAAGAAAGAAGATCGGCCGGTTCTTTGGCTGGCTGGGATTAATAACCTGTTCTTTGATAGTGAAGATTTTGCCTGCGGGATGCCTTTATGCGTTCGCAAAAATCCTGGCTGACATCGGTTTTTTGACCATCGCCAAACACAGAAGGACTGCGCTGGATAGCTTATCCCTTGCCTTTGGCGGGGAAAAGCCGCCCCAAGAGTTAAAAAAAATCGCCAAGGATTGTTTCGCCTTCATAGCTAAGTCTGGCGTGGAAATACTTTTCCTTATGGGCAAGCCCCAGTTACTCAAGGTCAGAGTAACCATGCAGAACAAGCGTGTTCTGGATGAGGCTCTGTCCAGGGGTAAAGGAGTAATCCTGGTGAGCGGGCATTTCGGTAATTTTCCTTTAATGATGTGGAGATTAAGGCTTGAGGGTTATTCAATCGGCGGGATAATGCGTCCGATGCGCGATGAGCGCGTTGAGAGGCTCTTTTCCGGCATAAGGAATAGATTGGGGCTGAGAACAATATATAGCCAGCCGCGCAAAGCCTGCGTAAACACTACATTAAGGGCCTTGAAAAATAATGAGATAGTTTGTATTCAGCTTGACCAGAATTTCGGCACCGGCGGCGTTTTTGTAAATTTCTTTGGCCAAAAGGCAGCTACAGCTACCGGCCCGGTTGTGTTTGCTTTGCGCACAAAGGCGGCGCTCGTGCCTAGTTTCATAGTACGGGACGGGGATAACAGGCACCGGATTATTTTTGAGCCGGAGTTTAATCTGGAGCGAGAAGGCAATTTTGATAACACGGCCCAAGTGAATATACAGTGCCTTACCGCGATTATAGAGTCTTATATCAGACGGTATCCGGACCACTGGGGATGGATTCATCGCAGATGGAAAACAAGGCCTAAACAGGATGTCGTAGCGCAGGCCGTTTGAACATAAATGGAATTATCAACCCAATTCGGATTTGGTTAAGACAGGAGGTGAAATATGGCCGAAGAGGTAAAGCAGGAAGAGAAAAAAGTAGATGCAAAGAAAGCAATTTCCACCGTTCTTAAAGTCATTTTGGGGTTAGTGTTTCTTGCGTTAGGTATTTGGGCAATAGTTGCCTGGTGGAAAGACCTTTTGTTTGTGATTCGCGGTTGCATTGGATTATTTTTAATATTAGCGGCAGTCATTACATTCGCGATCGCTAAGGAATAAATCCAGGCCCCCATCACTTTCGCCCCGCACCTTTTCAATATTCATCCGCACCTATGTGCAGGTTGGTGATAAAAGGTGCGGGGTTTATTTGTCTTATGCCGCAGAAGCTGTTTATCCTAATAGTATTTTTTGTTTGTTATTTATTGATCCTGAGCAGGAAGGTTAATCCTATCTGGATTTGTTTTGGCGGAGCTTTGACCCTGCTTTTTTCAAATAGCATTACGTTAGGGCAGGCACTCGCTTCTATCAATTACAACGTTCTGGGTGTTTTTGTGGGGACAATGGTGCTTTCTAATTTATTCGCGTATTCCGGCGTCCCCGCATATCTGGCAGCGAAGCTGGTTAACAAATGCCAACGGGTTAGCGTTGCTTTCCTTTTGGTTTGCGGACTTTCTTCGTTTATTTCCAGCTTCACCGAAAATATAGCCACTGTTTTAATCATCGCTCCCCTGGCTTTAGAGATTGCCGTCGCCCTGAAAATAAATCCGGTTCCCCTTTTAATCGGCGTAGCGCTTACGTCCAATCTGCAGGGCTGCGCTACGATGATCGGAGACCCGCCGAGTATCATTTTGGCAATGGAATCCGGAATGAATTTTAACGATTTCTTCTGGATGCCGGCAGCTAAAACCGGAGGGCAATTAGGTAAACCGGGCATATTTTTTGCGGTAGAGTTAGGAGCCTTGGCTTCGTTATTCATCATTTGGCGTATTTTCAGAAGGTACGAATCCAAACCAAAAGAGATAAGTCCGGTCAGGCCCAAAACATTTGTGCCGACCTGGCTTCTAATGTCTATGGTTATAAGTTTGATTGTTTCGTCTTTGCTTCCGGAAAAATCTCAATACCTCCTGGCGGGGATCTGTTTATTCTGGGGTTTAATCGGTTTGATTTGGCACGGTTTGCGGCACCGCGAATCCTTATCGGTGTTAAAAGATTTAGACTGGCAGAGTTTTTTCTTTTTGGTCGGCATATTTATTCTTGTTGGCAGCTTGTCTTATTCTGGTATAATAAAAGACATCGCCCGTTACATTTCATTTTTAAGCGGCCAGAGCGTGCTGTCCGCCTATATCTTGATTATTATTATTTCGGTTTTGGTTTCGGCATTTGTGGATAACATACCCTTTACCATAGCAATGATACCCGTAGCAAAGATGGTAGCGGCGGATTTGGGCGTTTCGATGTATCCTTTTTTGTTCGGGCTTTTAATCGGGACATGCCTGGGGGGCAATATCACGCCTATAGGTTCGGTGACAAACCTAGTTGTTGTCGGGATGTTGCGCAAGAAAGGTTATCAGGTTAAATTCGGCCAGTTTATGGGTATCGGCCTGCCCTTCACCATAGTAGCGGTATTCGTCAGTTCTTTGTTTGTCTGGATGGTCTGGATGTAACTATGCTTTCTAAGGTAAAGAAGTATTTCATAGCCGGTATTCTGGTTATTTTTCCTCTGCTGCTTACCGTATATATATTGGTAAACCTTTTTCAGTTTGCGGACAGCATTCTGGGCAAATTCATCAACACATACCTTGTGGAAACTCTGGGTTTTTACATCCCCGGACTAGGCTTAGTCCTGTTCTTATTTATTATATTTTTGGTCGGTTTTTTAACTACGCATTTTTTGGGAAAGAAACTATATCTTGTATTGGATAAAACTCTGAGGCACTTTCCCTTAATACGTCTAATTTACCCTTCGGTTAAACAGATTATAGAATTTCTCTTTACTACCCAGCACCAGACGTTCAAGAAGACAGTTTTAGTAGAGTACCCCAGGGCGGGCGTTTGGTCAATGGGCTTTATTACCAACGAAGGATTCCAAGAGGCTAAGGAGAAGACTAAACAAGAGCTCTTAAATATCTTTATCCCCTCCAGCCCCGGCCCTTTCACTGGTTACTATATTCTCCTGCCCCGCCAGGAAGTAATAGTTTTAGATATTACAATTGAGGATGCAATAAAATTAATAGTTTCGGGAGGCCTGCTTAACCCAGACCCATCTTCTAAAAAGGGTTGAACTTTCCTGAATTGAGGTTATAATAATTTCAGATAATCGGGATGCGGAAAGTCAATCTTCTCTTTGTCATCACGAAATTAGAATTAGGGGGGGCACAGAAGCAGCTGCTAAGCCTGATAAGGCGGTTGGACAAACAGAAATACAGTCTTTTTCTCTTCACTGCGCGAGACGGATTGTTGATTGACGACGCCTTATCCATCAAAGAATTAAAGACTGTAAGATCAAGATTTCTAGAGCGTCCGGTAAATCCTTTAAAAGACTTCTTAGCTCTCTGCCAGATTTACGGATTTATCAAAAAGAACAGGATAGAGGTCGTTCATACCCATAGCTCTAAAGCCGGCATACTCGGCCGTTGGGCGGGGAGTCTTGCCCGGAATAAAATTATTGTTCATACCGTACACGGCTGGAGTTTCAACGATTATCAAAGTCCTTTTTGGCGCAGGGTTATAATTTGGCTGGAGAGATTAACAGCCCTGGTTACCGATAAGCTAATCGCTGTTTCTTATTATGATTTGCAAAAAGGGCTGGATAATCGGATCGGCGACAAGGATAAATACGAACTTATCCGCTACGGAATTAGTCACAGAGAATTTACAGAAAAACCTGAGGGGTTAAGAGAGAAGTTAAAGCTAGGCGCCAATGACTTATTAATCGGGATGATTGCCTGTTTCAAGCCACAAAAATCTCCCCAGGATTTTATAAGACTCGCCTTTTTAATAAACAAGTCCCCGTCTAGGATAAATGCCTCTGAAGACTCCAATAGCCAGCAAAGCGCTAAAATTTCCAACAAAGTAAAATTTATTCTGGTGGGGGACGGGGTTTTGCGCAAAAAAGTTGAAGGCTTGATTTCTAAATATAATTTAAATGAACAGGTCATTCTGACTGGCTGGTGCCGGGATATACCCGGAATATTGTCCGCGATAGACGTATTTGTGCTTACTTCGCTATGGGAAGGGCTGCCCATATCCGCGCTGGAAGCAATGGCCGCGTCTTTGCCGGTTATAGTTACTAACACCGGAGGCGTCGCTGAGGTTATTTCCGAAGGCAAGAACGGTTTCCTGGTTCTGCCGGGCGATGTAAGGGCCATGGCGGAAAAGTTATCTTGCCTGATAAAGGAAAAAGATTTAAGGATAAAAATAGGAACTAGCGCAAAAAATTCGCTGGGGCGGGAGTTTAGTCTTGAAAATATGGCGGAGAATACCGAAAAATTATATCGGAACTCAATAGAAAGACTAAGACTTAGAGAGAATGCTAATTAATTATCTATTTACGTTTATAATTTGTTTTTTATTGGGAATATCTTTTATATCCGTTTCTAAAAAACTTGCCTTAAGGCATAATGTCTTGATTTCTCAAAAAATACCCTTAGTGGGCGGAATAGGTATGGGGCTTTCTTTTATTCTCATTTCATCATTGAGCTTTTCCTTTTATCAAGGTTTGTCCGCAGAGATAACCGGCATTATTGTCGCTTCTTCGATAATGCTGATTTTTGGGATAATTGACGATTGGAAGGAGCTATCCGTCGGCAATAAATTACTTGTTCAAATTATTTGCACGGCCTTGTTAATTTTCTTCGGCATAAGAACCCAGATTGTCTACGTAGGGAATTTAGTTAATTTAATTATAACCTTTATTTGGATTCTGGCTATTACCAATGCCTTCAATCACCTGGACGTTATGGACGGGCTAGCCGCCGGCTGCGCCGTGATTACGAGCCTCGCCTTTTTTACAATTGCTCTTTTAAACGGCGACGTCAATATCGCCATATTGTGTTTAATCTTGTCCGCCGCCGCCTGCGGTTGTTTTGTCTATAATTTCCCGCCGGCAAAAATTTATATGGGTAACGCCGGGAGCCATTTCTTAGGCTTTACCTTCGCGGCAGTTGCCTTAGCGATAAGTTACGCTTCTTTGGAGAGAAAGATAGCCCTGCTTAGCCCGTTGCTTATATTAGGATTTCCTATTTTTGATACGGCGTTTCTTATCCTGATGCGAATGAGAAAGGCGAGGTCAATTTTTAAGAAAAGCGATGACCACCTCGCCTTAAGATTTTTACATTCGGGATATTCTAAAAAAAAGACGCTTTCGCTCGTGCTTATGCTGAGTCTGTTTTTTTCGTCTTCCGGTGTAGCGATAAGCCAAATCTCTAACACATCGGGTATAATCGTTGTTGTTTTGGTTGCCGTAGTCTCTATCGCGCTGACGGCAAGAATGGGCAGGGCTTCCGCCGATGGCTAAGAAAAGAATTCTTATTTTAGGTGCCGGTTTATCCGGCTTAAGCGCAGCTTGGCATTTGCAAAGACTGGGCATAGATTGTCAGATTCTTGAGAAGGAAGCCGAGGTGGGAGGCTTGTGCCGCTCAAAAAAAATCAATGGAGCCGGGTTTACTTTTGACTCCTCCGGCCATTTGCTGCATTTCAAAAACAATTATGCCTTACGCCTGGTTAAGAAATTAGTCGGCAGGAATCTGATTAGACATAAGAGAAACGCCTGGATTTATTCGTACGGCAAATTTACCCGGTATCCTTTTCAGGCCAATCTTTACGGACTCCCTAAACAGGTCGTTAAAGAATGTCTTTTGGAGTTTTTTAAAACTCATCATAACGGATTTAAAACAAAGGGCAACAACCTCTCTTTCCTTCGCTGGATAAATAATACTTTTGGCAGGGGCATTGCCTCTCATTTCATGATCCCTTATAACACTAAGTTCTGGACGGTTTCTTTGGACGAATTGACCTGTGAATGGATTGACGGATTTATCCCTATACCGACCCTGAGTCAAATCGTCGAAGGCACAATCAAAGAAAGCAGACAGAATTTAGGTTATAACGCTTTCTTCTGGTACCCCGCGAAGGGCGGTATAAGTACGATTTCGCAAGCCTTTGCAAATCAGATTATAAATATATTTAAGGGGTGCAAGGCGACTAAGATTGACCTTGAAAGAAAGACAATGAGAATAAACGGGAATAAAAAAGAGAGATTCGATTTTTTAATTTCTACAATACCCTTACCGGAGATCCGCCGTCTTCTTTGTGGCCTTCCGGAACGCATCGACGGCGCGTTTAAGAACCTGAAGTGGAATTCGATTTTTAATTTGAATATAGGCATTGACAGGGCATTGGATAATTCCTGGCATTGGATATATTTTCCTGAAAAAGAATTCAGCTTTTTCCGCGTTGGGTTCCCCCACAATTTTTCCTCTTCTCTTGTGCCTCCGAACAAATCTTCGCTGTACGTCGAGGTATCTTATTCGGGAAATAAACCTATGAACAAAAGTGAAATCACCGCCCGCATAAAGAAAGATTTAAGAAAAGCAGGCATTCTCAATAAAGACGATAGAATCTGCGCCGAAGACATAAACGATATAAAGTACGGGTATCCTATCTATGATAAGAATTATCGTCTCTCGAGAGAAAAAATCTTAAATTACCTGTATCAGAATAGCGTTATACCTTGCGGCCGATACGGCTGCTGGCAATATTTCTCGATGGGAGACGCAATCCTTGACGGGAAAAGAATAGCCGACTTTTTTAAAAATATGAGGTGAGCGCGAAGTTCACTGCTCAGGAAATAATCGGGATATGCGCGCGATTATTACTCAAATTAAAGCCCTGATTCAATATCGCCATTTAATCTGGGACCTCGCCATAAAAGACATCAAAATAAGATATCGGAGTCCGACCCTGGGTTTTTTATGGGCGATACTAGTGCCCCTGACTATGGTTTTTATCTTTAAATTTGTTTTTTCAACGATTCTTAAAGCCCGCGTAGAGAACTATCCTTTTTTTATCTATTTGATGACGGCGATTTTCCCCTGGAGCTGTTTTTCCTCATCAGTTAGCGCCGCGACCGAGAGTATGTTTGGCAACCGGGAGTTGATTAAAAAAACCTATTTCCCCCGCCAGATTATCCCCGTTTCCGTGGTTTTAGCAAACCTGATAAATTTCCTCCCCGCCCTTATTGTTATGCTCCTAATGTTGGTTTTTTTTAGAATACAAATTACGATTTTAATTTTTTGGGTTCCAATTATTCTCTTGCTTCAAACAATCCTCACAATAGGCCTTGCCCTTATTGTTTCAAGCCTTCAGGTTGTCTTACGCGATGTAAAGTATATAGTAGAGTTGTTGCTTATGGCTTGGCTTTACCTCAGCCCGGGGTTTTATTCGCTGACAATGGTGGCCAACTTTTCCGAGAAATTTCTTAAGCTTTATGTTCTTAATCCGTTTGTGGGATTTTTTACGCTTTACCGGATAGCGTTCCTTAAAGGATTTGCCGGAACTTTACCCGAAGGTATAAATATTTATGTCTTAACGGCGTGGACTATTATGGTTTGTTTCGCCGTGTTCTTACTGGGATTCTGGGTTTTTAAAAGATACGAATCGACTTTTTCCGATTTGTTATAATATGGAAGCTATTAGATTAGAGAATGTGGGCAAGAGATATATTCTAGCTCACCAAAGAGACAGATTGGCTAAAGGATTCTTTCCTTCTCTTCCCGGGCAAAGGATAGCTACCGAATTCTGGGCGTTGAGGGGCATAAATATGGCGGTTGAAAAGGGCAGGGTCGCCGGAATAATCGGAAGGAACGGAGCCGGCAAAACCACGCTGCTTAATATTCTTGCCGGTATATCTTCTCCTACCATGGGTAAGGCAGAGATTAACGGCCGGGTTTCCAGTCTGCTTACTTTGGGCGCCGGATTTGAGGATGAACTTACCGGAAAAGAGAATATATATCTTAATAGTTCCATTCTGGGAATGAGCCGCAGCGAGATAAACGAAAAATACGGCAGTATCGTAGAATTTTCCGAGTTAGACGGATTCTTGGATTCTCCTTTACATACTTATTCACAGGGGATGCGTTTGCGTTTAGGTTTCGCTGTGGCCGTCCACATAGATTTCGATATCTTATTAATCGATGAAATTTTATCCGTCGGCGACGTTTCGTTTCAGAAGAGGTGTTTCGATAAGATTGAGGAATTCAGGAGAAAGGGCAAGACCATGGTTATTACCACTCAATCTTTGGATATTATCGAGCGGCTGTGCGAAGAGGCATTTTTATTAGAAAACGGAGAGGTTGTACAGAAGGGCTACCCTCAGAAGGTCGCCGGACGCTATCTGGAGTTGTTAAACGAAAAGAAGCTTCCGGAGACGCTCCAGCGAAGATACAGTAAATTAAGATGGTGGGCGGATAAAAGATTCTGGGAGAAAAAAGAAGGCAGCAAAGAAGCAAGGATAGTTGAAGTCAAGACCTATAATTCGAACGGAAAGCAAACAAAGAGATTTAAACCTGGAGAGAAGGTTTCCATTCGAGTCGGCTTTGTTGTTGATAAAGAAATAGAAGAGCCGCATTTCGGCATAGCCATATTTCGCGAAAACGGCGTATATTGTTATGGCCCGAATACTTCCTTTGACGGACACTCGATAGACAAGCTTAATAAGGGAGAAGGCTTTTTCAGGGTTGATTTTAAATCTCCGCTGCTAATGCCGGGAAAATACCGTCTCTCCGCGGCTATCTGGGATAAGGACGAACTCTGGGCTTACGATTATCATGTGGGTTTTTATAAGTTTGAAGTTATCGGAGAAAATAAGGATGCTCAATTGTTGAATTTAAGGCACATATGGGAGCAGGGAGCGTGGTGGCAAAAACTTAAAAAGTCTCAATCCGAAAAACCGGATGAGGCTTTTAATCCAGTCCGCCAAAGAGAAAAAGACGTTTCGTCTTCCGATATTAATTTATCTTCAGCCGAACTCTTTGATTCGTCGGATAATCCGAAGAGCGCCTTTAATACCGGAGAAGATCTTAAGATAAAATTGAAATTTAATGTTTTTAAAGAGCCCCAGGATTGTTATCTCTGGCTGGGATTGTTTCGTTGCGACGACGTCTACTGTCACGGTATTTTAAAAAAATTAGAAGGCGAAACGGCCACAGTTATCTATCCTGATATCCCCCTGCTTACCGGAGATTATTACTTATCAGTCGGTGTTTGGAAAAAAAAGCAAAGAGAGCCTTTATTATATAAATGCCGAGTCTCTGTCTTTAAAATGACTTTTTGGGGCGAAGATCACGGAACTGTCTACTTAGAACATTCCTGGAAATGGCAGTTACCTTAGGCAAAAATTAGGGAGGAAATAGAAATGAAAAATAATTGTCCCAAGGTGAGTATAATCACGGTAAATTTTAACGGCAAGAAGTATCTTAAGAAACTTTTAAATTCGATATTCAAATTAAACTATCCGAGAAACAAGCTGGAGGTTATCTTTGTGGATAATGCCTCTACGGATAACTCAATTAAGTTTGTGAAAAAGAGTTATCCTAAGGTTAAAGTCGTAAAAAACGATGTTAATAATTACTGTAAAGGAGTCAACCTGGGGATAGAGGCGTCAAAGGCAAAATACGTTGCTTTAATAAATAACGACGTCCGCTTAGATAAGAATTGGCTTATTGAGCTGATAAAGGCGATTATCAAGGATAAGAGTATCGCCGCCGTGGGCAGCAAGATATTGACCATGTCGGGAAGGATTCAAAACGTAGCTCACTATGAACTCCCTAATTTTTACTGGGGAGAGCGCGGCGCCGGTCAAAAAAACAAGAAATAC
>JBDRMR010000001.1:0-64343 GCA_043812035.1 Candidatus Omnitrophota bacterium | reverse complement strand
ACTCTTCCGGTTCTGGATATCCTGCGGCAGAAATACCCCGAAGCCGAAATAACCGTAATGGTCGGGCCCAGGCCTTGCGAAATTTTTAAAGATAACCCTTATGTCCATAACCTCATAATTTATGATAAGTATGCACAGCTTCGGGAGAAAGTCAGGCTGTTCTTCAGGCTCAGGAAAGAGAATTTTGACGCGGTGATAGACCTGCGCAACACTCTGTACGGAGCATTGCTTCCGGCCAGATGCAGAACCTCGCCTTTTTTGCATATGCCTTCCCGCCTAAGGCACATGAGAGAACAAAATCTTTACAGGTTGCAGAAAGCATTAATGAACCCGGAATCTTTCGGCAAGGCAGAAGCGAAATCTCTTTTTATCGGCCGGGAAGACAAAGATTATATGGATAGTCTTTTGCAAAAAAACAAAATCGGCAAGGCCGATAAGATTATTATCTTAAGTGCAGCTGCCGGAGGCAAAACGCGCAGATGGGACAGGGAGAAGTTTGTTCAACTCTGCGGGAGTTTGACCAGGAATTATACAGTTATTCTTGTCGGTAGAGAAGAAGACAAAGAACTCACCCAATACATTTATGATGGCTGTACTAGTTTTGCGGGGGAAAGAATTTCTGACGCAAGAGGCAAAATCTTTGATTTTGCGGGGTTAACAAATTTAGCTCAACTCGCCTTCCTTCTGAAACAGTCCTCTCTGGTAGTTGTGTGCGATACGGGGGTTTTGCAATTAGCCAGCTATCTGGACGTTCCCGTTGTCGGGTTATTCGGCCCAAGCGATGAGCAAAGATACGGGCCCTGGTCAGGCAAATTTAAGATAGTAAGCGCAGGGATCGACTGTCGTCCCTGCAGGAGCCCCGAGTGTAAATTTGATACCGTTGAGTGCATGCACAAAATTGACGTAAACAAGGTATTGGATTCCATTGACGCCCTTCTGAAATCGTGCTAAAATAATTAACCTAAAATGATAAATTTTAACAAAGTCAAAACCTATTTGCCCAAGACGGGTGCCTTAAAGGTCAACAAGGCAGATTTCGCCGGCGCTCCGAAACGAAAGAAGAGCTTTGTTGATTTTTATAATTCATTGCCTGATATTTTAAAGGGAAAGGAACTGCGCAACATAGCGCAGGCGATTATTAAAGCCGAAAGAATTAACAAGCCGGTGATATTCATGTGCGGAGCGCACGTAATTAAATGCGGCCTGAATCCGGTTATTATCGAGCTGCTCAAAAAACAAATCATCACCTGCCTCAGCTTAAACGGAGCGGGAATAATTCATGATTTTGAGATTGCTTATCAAGGGAAGACCTCCGAGGACGTAGCCGCTTTGCTCAGCAACGGAAGCTTCGGCATGAACCGTAAGACCGCGCAGTTTCTAAATCAGGCAATAGCCCGCGGAGTAGCTAAGGGTTTGGGCATCGGTCGGGCAATCGGCGAGGCAATGGCAAAGCAGAGATTGCCTTATAAGAAACTAAGCATCATTTACCAGGCCGGCAGACTCGGTATCCCGGTGACCGTCCACGTGGCTATAGGAACAGACGTAATCCACCAGCATCCCGATTTTAATGCCGGCTTGACTGCCGAGGGTAGCCTGCGCGATTTTCGCACCCTGGTTGAGGTAGTCTCCAGGATGAATCAGGGAGGAGTCTTGCTTAATTTCGGGTCGGCGGTAGTCTTGCCCGAGGTGTTCCTTAAAGCCCTGAACCTCGCCAGAAATCTGGGGTTTAAGGTAAAGGATTTCACTACGGCAAACTTTGATATGATTTACCTCTACCGTCCGTCGGAAAACATAGTGCGCCGCCCGGTATTAACGGGGGGCAGGGGTTATTACATTATCGGCCATCATGAGATTATGCTTCCGCTTCTGGCGCAGGCAGTTATAGAGAAAATAAAGGAATGATAAATTTAAAAAAAATTATCAGAAGATTCCCCCGGGCGAAAATACTGGTTTTGGGTGACTTAATCCTGGATGAATATATCTGGGGTAACGTTCACAGGATTTCGCCCGAAGCGCCGGTGCCGGTGGTGTGGGCAGACAAGCGCTCTTACGCGCTCGGCGGTGCGGCCAATGTGGCAAATAATATCAAGAGTCTGGGCGCGGGAGTTTCTCTTTGCGGAGTGGCAGGCAAAGATAAAAATGCAGAAATCCTTTTATCCGAATTAAAAAGGCAGGGTATCCGGCGGGAAGGGGTATTATTGGTAAATAAGAGACACACTACGGTTAAGACCCGGATTATCGCCGGACATCAGCAGGTGGTGAGATTGGATTGGGAGCAAACCGAGTCGTTGACCGACAGAATTAATATCAAACTGTACGATTATATTCGCAGCAACATCGGCAAATTCGATGCTATAATAATTGAGGATTACGGCAAGGGCGTAATAAACCGCTGGTTGGCAAAAAGGGTGATTGAATCAGCCAGACAGGGACGCATAATAATAACCGTTGACCCGAAAGAGGAGCATTTTCAGTATTACGCCGGAACAACCTGCATTACGCCCAACCGCAAAGAGGCGGAGAGCGCGGTGAGGAACCTTAAAATGCAGGATAACACAAATACCTTCAAGGTTAACACTGATAGATTGCTAAGCGACAGAGATTTGAATCTCGCGGGGCGAGAGTTGTTGAAATACCTCAAGTTAAACGCGCTTCTTATTACATTAGGAGAAGAAGGAATGCGGCTATTCGAAGGCAGCCGCATTACCCATATTCCTACTCAGGCCCAAGAGGTATTTGACGTTTCCGGAGCCGGCGATACGGTGATTGCCGCCTTTACCCTGAGTCTGGCTTGCGGAGCTACCAGACTGGAGGCTGCGCACATCGCCAATTTTGCCGCAGGCATCGTAGTAAGTAAAATCGGAACGGCTACTGCTTCGAGGCAAGAGTTACTGAAGCGGATAAAAGCGAGGGATACATGGATGCAATCGGAGTAATACCGGCCAGGTACAGTTCAACGCGTTTTGAAGGCAAGGTCTTAGCGGATATCTTCGGCAAGCCGATGATTCAGCATGTCTGGGAGAGGGCAAAGAAGGCATTGCTTCTTGACGATGTTATTATTGCCTGCGACGACGAGCGGGTTTTTTCCGCAGCTCGTGAGTTCGGCGCTAATTGCGTAATGACCGCAAAAGGCCATCTTTCCGGCAGCGACAGGATTACCGAAGTGGTAAGCCCTATAGAGGTCCGGGTGGTAGTCAATATCCAGGCAGACGAACCTCTTATTGAGCCCCTTATGATTGACAGCCTCGTGGAGGCGCTGCAGAGAGACAAGGCTATTTATATGGCAACTATGGTGAAACAGATAAAGGATGCCAAGGAAATTAATAACCCAAACGTAGTCAAGGTAGTTATAGATAAAAATAATCATGTCCTCTACTTTTCGCGTGCGCAAATTCCTTACCGGGCAAAGGACGCCGAAATCAAACCGGTTTACTATAAACATATCGGCCTTTATGCTTACACTAAAGACTTCCTTTTTACCTATAAAAACATTCCCAGCTCTCGGCTTGAGCAGGCAGAAAAGCTGGAGCAGCTGCGCGTTCTGGAGGAAGGTTTTCGCATAAAGGTAATAGAAACAAAGTTTGAGACCATCGGCGTGGACACGCCGCAGGACCTTGAGAAAATCAAGGCCCTTATAAAAAGAGACGAAGATGGCCGGTCAGGTTAAAGTAGGAAACATTCGAATCGGCAGGGGCAGTCCTCTGGTTCTGATTGCCGGGCCTTGCGTAATCGAATCCGAACGGCTCTGCTTTTCGGTGGCAAAAAGAATAAAAGGGATTTGCCGGAGATTGGACATTCCGTTTATCTTCAAGTCGAGCTACGATAAGGCGAATCGCAGCTCAATCGGTTCTTTTCGCGGCCCGGGACTGAAAAAGGGACTCCAGATTTTGGCAAGGATAAAGCAAGAGCTGAGGATACCCGTTCTTTCCGACGTGCATTGCAAAGAGGAAGTCCGGGAGGCCGCAGAAGTTCTAGACGTTATTCAGATTCCCGCTTTTTTATGCCGCCAGACCGACCTTTTGCTTGCCGCAGCAAGAACAGGCAAAGTCGTGAACATTAAAAAAGGCCAATTCCTGGCTCCCTGGGACATTTTAACCGCGATTAGGAAAGTGGAGTCAGCAGGCAATAAGCGCATTTTAATTACCGAGCGGGGAGTGAGTTTCGGCTATAATAATCTGGTTTCTGACTTCCGTGCTTTAGCGATAATACGCGATTTGGGCTATCCGGTAATTTACGATGCTACCCACAGCGTGCAGCTGCCTGCGGGTTTGGGCAAGTCTTCGGGGGGCGAGTGCCGTTTCGTGCCCGGGCTCTGCCGTGCAGCAGTTGCCTTTGGCAGCGACGGGCTGTTTATCGAGGCGCATTCTAGCCCCGATAAAGCACTCTGCGACGGGCCGAACATGGTTGATTTAAGACAATTGGAAGAATTGCTTAAGCAGGTGAAAAAGATAGAAGGAGCGCTGAGGTGAATCCTATAAAAAGGGCAAGAGAGGTATTGGACATCGAAGCCAGGGCAATCAGGGACTTGAAGGTAAAGATTGACAAGAGGTTTAAGGCAGCCGTTGATATGATTCGTTTAGCAAAAGGCAGGGTAGTAGTGAGCGGCATGGGCAAGGCAGGAATTATCGCCCAGAAGTTTTCCGCGACCCTCTCTTCAACCGGCACGCCCAGCCTTTTTCTTCATTCGGCCGACGCGATTCACGGCGATTTGGGCCGGGTAACCGCCGATGATGTGGTAGTCATACTTTCTAACAGCGGAGAAACGGAAGAGATTAAGAAACTCCTGCCTATCTTGAAGAAAATCGGAAGCAAGATTGTCGCCTTAACCGGAAACATCAAGTCTTCCTTAGCCCGGTTCAGCGACATTACTTTGGATGTCTCGGTTAAAAAAGAAGCTTGCCCTCTAGGTTTAGCTCCTACCGCTTCTACGACAGCGATGCTGGCAATGTGCGACGCACTCTCCGTTTGCCTTCTGGAGATGAAGGGTTTTAAAGAGAAAGATTTTGCGCTTTTCCATCCGGGCGGAGCTTTGGGCAGGCGGCTGCTGCTTAAGGTCGAAGATATTATGCGCACCGGCAAAGCCAATCCCTTAGTTTATGAGGAGGAGACCGTTTCCTCCGTGCTCCTGAAGATAACCCAGGCGCGTGCCGGAAGCGCAACGATTATAGATAAAAGAGGGAGGCTGAGGGGGATATTTACCGACGGTGATTTGCGCAGGCATATAGAGATTGACCGGGATTTACCCAGGCGTAAGATAGCAGCCGTTATGACCAGGAATCCCGCTGCCGTTAGCAAAGACCGCCTTGCCGCCGAGGCGATGCGCATATTAGAGGAAAAGAAGATCGACGAAGTGCCCGTTGTAGACAAGCACGGCAGGGTAGTCGGGCTCCTTGACGTGCAGGATTTGTTAGAGGCAGGATTAGTATAGACAGATGATAGAAGAGTCTTTATTAAACAGAGCTAAGAAGATAAAATTATTGCTGTTGGACGTGGACGGTGTTTTAACCGACGGGCGCATAATCTACGATTCCAAAGGATACGACTCCAAGTTCTTTGATGTGCATGACGGCTTAGGAGTTTATATGCTTAAAAAAGCGGAGATACCTACCGTCTTGATAACGGCAAAGAGCTCGCGTACCATAAAACCCCGCGCCCGCGACATGCAAGTTGCCCAGATATTTGCGGACATTTCTCCGAAGAGCTCTGTATTCGAGAGGATATTAAAAAAATACAGGGTGAGTTCCGAAGAAGTCTGCTTTGTCGGAGACGATTTAGTGGATTTGTGCTTGATGAATAAAGTGGGTTTTGCGGTCGCAGTATTCAACGCCGCACCGGAAATAAAAAATGCCGCTCATTATATCACTCACAGAGAAGGCGGCAGAGGCGCGGTTAGAGAAGTTTCCGAATTAATCCTGAAATCCCAAGGCAAATGGCAGGGCATAGTCGACTTTTATCAATCCTGATTTTTTTGTTGAGCTTTCTGTCCGGGAATCTATCCGAAGCGATATCCACAGAGCTAGAGCAGACGATTAACGAATTTCATTTGTCCGGATTTTCGGATAAAGGCCAGAGGACTTGGGAGATTTTCAGTAAATCGGCGGATATTTTTTCGGACCAGATAAAGCTAAATGACGTAGAGGGGAAAATCTACGGGCAGGAGGAAATCGTTGTGACCGCCGAGAAAGGAGATTTTGACAGAACCCGCAACTCGGTCCGTTTAGAAAAGAACGTGGTTATTACCACCGAGTCGGGAGCCGTATTAACCACGGATTACCTGAATTGGGATAAAGAGACCTCTTTGGTCACCACAGATGCGCCGGTGGATATCAAGAAGGATAATATAGTCACTACCGGCGTAGGCATAAGGGGAGACGTGGATCTGAGGACTGTCGATTTAAAAAGAGACGTCAAGGTCGAAATCGATAACCAAAAGAAGAAGATTGTCATTACCTGCAGCGGACCTCTTAGTATAAACTACGCCGATAATGTCGCCGTATTTAAAAAAGATGTTTTTGTTGACGACGGCGAATCTCAGATGTACGCTGATTTAATGGACGTGTATTTTGAGGCCGAATCTTCGGCCAATTTAGGAGATTCTCCCTCCGGCAGAATAAGAAAGATCGTTGCCAGAGACAATGTTAAGATTGTGAGGGGGGAGAATATCAGTTTTGCAGACGAGGCTACGTACAGCGTAGATAACAAAACCATAACTTTAACCGGCAGGCCGAAGCTGATAATTTATTCCACGGAGGAAAAAGATGCATCTGTTGGAAACTAGGAATTTGTTTAAATCTTACGACGGGCGGCAGGTCGTTAAAGGGATAAATCTTTTAGTCAAAAGAGGCGAGATTGTCGGGCTCCTCGGCCCTAACGGCGCAGGCAAGACCACCACTTTTTATATGATTGTGGGGATTATCCACCCTAATCAAGGCCAGATTATTTTTGATAACGAAGATATTACCCGGTTTCCAATTCACAGGCGCTCTCACTTCGGCATCGCCTATCTTGCTCAGGAGCCCTCTGTTTTCAGAAAGCTTACCGTTGCCCAGAACATAATGGCTATACTGGAAACATTGCCTTTGAGCCGCCGGGAGAGGAAGAGGCGGCTGATTAAGTTGCTTGAGGAGTTGAACATAGCCCATTTGGCAAAGAATAAGTCTTACACGCTGTCCGGCGGGGAGAGAAGGCGGCTGGAGATTACTCGTGCGCTGGTATGCAATCCCTCTTTTATCCTGCTCGATGAGCCGTTTTCCGGCATAGATCCTATAGTGGTTAGCGAGGTTCAGGAGATTATCCGGGACCTGAAGAATAAAGGCTTGGGGATTTTGCTTACCGACCACAATGTGAGAGAGACCCTTTCGATTACTGAGAGGGCATATTTAATCGCGGAGGGAAAAATTCTCATTTCGGGAAGCGCCCAGGATTTAATAAATGACCCAAAGGCCAGAGATATTTACCTTGGAGAGAAATTCAGGATGTGATCAATAAAGTAGAGCGAGGAACGGATGAAAACACAAGTTAAAAAGACAGGACAGCACAGGCGTGAATTGACCGTCGAGGTAGAGGGAGACACCATAAAGAAAAAATTCGACGAAGTTTACAAAAGGTTAAATAAAGAGGCAAAGGTTCCGGGTTTCCGTCAGGGTAACGTGCCCCGCGACATTTTGGAAAAACATTATTCTGCCGTCGCCCATCAAGAGGCGCTAAAGGAGCTGCTTCCGGAGGTATACAATCAGGCTCTGGGGGAAACGCAGCTTGAGCCTGTCAGTTTGCCGGAAATTTCGGATGTTAATTTAGGTAAGGATAATTTAAGTTTCAAGGCGAGCCTGGAGATAAAGCCCAAAATAGAGGTCAGGGATTATAAAGGGCTGAAGCTGGAATACAAACCGATTGAAGTAAGCGAAGAAGAGATAAACAAAGCCCTGGATAAGTTCAAGCAGAACTATAATCAGATGCCGGAAGAGGATTTGGCGCACAGCTTAGGGTATCCGGATTTTGAAGCGTTGAAGAAAATTCTTAAGATGCAGATTTATTTGGAGAAATCAAGAGCTCAGCAAATAAACCTGGAGAACAGCGTCATTGAGCACTTACTTAAACAGGTTAATTTTCAGATTCCGGAAAGTCTAGTTACTCAGCAGTTGGACAGACTCCAGAGGCAGGCAGAGGTGGATTTAGCCTTGCGCGGGATGAGCAAGCAGGAGATTGAAAAACAAAGGCAGGCTTTGAAGGAAAACTTAAAACCTGAGGCGGAAAAACAGGTGCACATCTATCTGGTCTTGGAGGAGGTGGCCCGCCGGGAAAATATTTCCCGCGACGATAAGATGACGCAAAGGGCGATTGAGTTTCTATTAAGGCAAGCAGATTGGAAGGGAGGTAAACACAAATGAAAAACCAAACTTTAGTTCCGATGGTTGTTGAACAGACCCATCGGGGTTACGAACGCGCGTATGATATTTATTCCCGGCTTTTGAAAGACCGCATTGTCTTTATCGGCACGCCAATCGACGATAACGTGGCCAACGTTGTCATCGCCCAGATGCTTTTCCTGCAGATGGAGGATATGAATAAAGAAATAAATGTTTATATTAACTGCCCCGGCGGTTCGGTTACCGCAGGCCTGGCGATATACGACACCATACAGTTCGTTAAGCCCGATGTAGCTACCTATTGCGTGGGCCAAGCCGCAAGTATGGGCGCGCTTCTTTTGTGCGCCGGCACAAAGGGCAAGCGCTTTTCGTTACCGAACTCGAGGATTATGATTCACCAGCCCTGGGGAGGAATTCAGGGGGCAGCCGAGGATATCTCCCGGCACGCTAAAGAGATCCTAAAACTGCGGGACCAGATAAACGAAATTTTTTCCTTTCATACGGGCCAATTGCTGGAAAAGATTCAGAAGGACTCTGACCGGGATTTCTTTATGTCGGCCCAAGAAGCAAAAGAATACAAACTGGTTGACGAAGTGATTGTTGCGAAGAAGAAATAATTTTAGGAGGATTTTATGAGGAAAACTTACTTATTAACCCCGGGACCGACTCCCTTGCCTCCCCGGATAACCGAGGCGCTGAGCCGGCCGATAATCCATCACCGCACTCCTCAGTTTCAGGAGATTTTGAAACAGGCCCAAGAAGGCCTTAAATATGTATTTCAGACGGAAAACGACGTATTTATTTTTGCTTCCTCGGGAACGGGAGTTATGGAGGCGGCTGTGGCAAATTTACTTTCTCCTCAAGATACCGCAGTAACGGTTGAAGGCGGAAAATTCGGCCAGCGCTGGACGGAGATTTGCCGCGCTTACGGGGTTAATTGCGAGGTTATCGAAGTAGAGTGGGGCAAGGCCGTTGAGCCCGGAGAAATAGAAAAGAGGTTAAAGTCAAATCCTAAGGTAAAGGCGGTACTCGCGACCCACTGCGAAACCTCGACCGGGGTAATCAATGACATACAGGCAATCGGAAAAATAATAAAAGATACCGGGGCTGTGCTTGTGGTCGACGCGATTAGCAGTTTAGGCGCAGTGCCTTTGTCGTCCGATGCCTGGTTCTGCGATGCGGTAGTTTCCGGTTCTCAGAAAGGATTGATGCTCCCCCCCGGACTGGGATTTATTTCCGTAAGCTCCAAGGCCTGGAATTTAATCGGGCAGTCAAAATCGCCCCGATATTATTTTGATTTAAGGTCGGCCAAGAAATCTCTGGATAAAACGGATACGCCTTTTACTCCGGCTATCTCTTTGATTGTCGCTTTAAACGAATCTCTGAAGATGTTGAGAGAAGAAGGGCTGGAGAATACTTTTCTGCGCCATAAGCACATGGCCGAGGCTGCGCGGCAGGCAGCCAAGGGGCTGGGCCTGGAATTGCTCGCTCCGGATGCCGCCTCCGACGTGGTTACGGCAATCCGCGTCCCTTCCGGCATCGACGGCGGCAAGCTGGTGAAAACCATGCGCGACAAATACGGGATTACCATTGCCGGAGGACAGGGGGAATTAAAGGGAAAGATTATCCGCATCGCCCACATGGGCTACATCGAAGAATTCGACATTATACTGGCAATCTCTTGTTTAGAAAAGGTTCTATTTCAAATGGGTTACAAGTTTCAGCTGGGGGCGGGCGTTAAGGCAGCCCAGGAGACATTTTTGAAATAGTAAGCAAGAACAAACAGGAGAAAGATATGACGGTAGAGCGCAGGCAGGCAGTCCGGATTCCCGCAAGGATTAAGTTTACTTACGAGATATTGGATTCAAAAGGAGTCCCCGAGTCCAGGCGCAGCGCAATAACTAAAAATATCAGCGCCAAAGGCTTGCTCTTTGAAAACGTGAAAGAGATACCGATAGGCACGAAGATTAAATTTAATCTTCGTTTGCCGGGCTCGCCGCCGAGATTAATAGAAGCAAAGGCTGAGGTCGTAAGAGTCGAGAGATTGCTTGTCTCGCATAACTTCAACATCGGCGCGGTGTTTGTGCAGATACCCGCGGATATAGAAGAAGAAATCAGGCAGCGAATCGACCGCATGGATATTTTAAAGTTGCTAAGGAGGTCGGCGGAGAGCAAGGCATCCGATATGCATCTTACCAGCGGCTCTCCTCCTATGGTGAGAATATACGGAAGGATCAGGCCTTTGGAGTCAGAAGCGCAGCCGCTTTCAGCGGGCGAAGTCGAGCAGATGGTTTACAGCATACTTTCGGAGCCGCAAAGGCAAAAGTTCGAAGATGCCAAAGACCTGGATTTTGTCTACTCCCTCGGGACGGATTTAAGATTCAGAGTAAGCGTTTATCAACAGCGCGGCAACGTAGAGGTCGTTTTCAGAATTATCCCTTCTCAGATAAAGACCAGGGAAGATTTAGGGTTACCTCCCATTATTGAAGAGTTATGCAAGTTAACAGACGGAATAATAATTATCGCCGGCACCACCGGGTCAGGCAAGACCACAACCATAGCGTCGATGATAGACATAATCAACCGCACAAAAGGAGGGGTAATACTTTCGCTGGAGAAACCGATAGAATACATGCATAAGAATGTAAAGGGAATAGTCAAGCAAAGAGAAGTGGGCGTGGATGTTCCTTCCTTTGCCTCCGGATTAACGGCCAGCTTGAGGCAGGACCCCGATGTAATTGTGGTAGGCGAAGTGGTAGACGCCGATACTATAGAGACGGCTCTTAATGCCGCAGAGACGGGTCATATGGTTATAACTTCAATCCACGCCGCCGATACCCTGCAGGTCCTGGACCGGATTATAAGCCTTTTCCCTTTAGAGCAACAGACTTTTATTTCCAGCAGGCTATCCCATTGCTTAAGAGCGATAATTATCCAGGCTTTATTGCCTCATAAAAACGGCCTTGAGCGCGTTCTGGCTACGGAAGTTTGCATAGCCAACTATGCGGTAAAAAGAACAATCCACGATAGAAATTTTATTCAATTGAATTCGATAATTCAGTCAGGCGCTCAGTCCGCAATGCATTTAATGCAAAGTTCCATAGATAAAATATACGAACAGGGTTTAGTCACAGGCGAGACATACGAGATATACAGCAAAAAGAAATGACAGGAGGACGATGGTCCATGAGGATTTTAGTCAGCGATAAGCTCTCTGAAGAAGGGTTAAAGATTTTAAGAGATATAAAAGAATTTACCGTCGAGGTTAAGACGGAATTGAGACCGGAGGAATTAAGAGAGGCCGTAGCAGTTTGCGATGCTCTTATAGTAAGGAGCGCAACCAAAGTGACGCAAGAGATTATCAAGTCCGCCAGAAAACTGCGGGTTATCGGCCGTGCGGGAGTCGGGCTGGACAACGTGGATTTAAATGCCGCAACCGAAAGAGGGATAGTGGTGATGAACGCTCCGGCGGGAAACACAATTTCCACTTGCGAGCACACAATGAGTATGCTGCTTGCGGCGGCGCGGAATATCCCTCAGGCAAACAACTCAGTCAAATCCGGAGAATGGAAGCGCTCTAAATTTATGGGTGTGGAACTTTATAAAAAGACATTAGGCATTATCGGCTTGGGCAGGATCGGCACGGAAGTGGCTAAGCGGGCGCTTTCTTTCGGAATGAAGGTTATTGCGTTCGACCCTTACCTTTCTAAAGATATAGGGGAGGGTTTAGGAGTAGCGATGGTTGAGCTGGAGGAGTTGTTAAAGAATTCAGATTTTATTACCGTCCATACCCCGCTTGTAGAAAACACCCAGCATATGTTTTCCGATAAGGAATTCGCTTTAATGAAAGAGGGAGCGAGGATTATAAATTGCTCCCGGGGCGGCATTATCGACGAGGAAGCGTTAGCAAGGGCAATAAAGCAGGGCAAGATTGCCGGCGCCTGCCTGGATGTGTTCGAGCATGAGCCTCCCAACCCGGATTCCGAGATTCTTAGGTTTGAAAACGTGATAGCATCTCCGCATCTGGGGGCTTCTACGGAAGAAGCTCAGGTGAATGTGGCTGTTGAAATTGCGGAGTGCGTGCGCGATTATCTGCTCGGCAGAGGCATACGCAATGCGGTTAATTACCCGAGCATTGAACCCGAGGTTTACAAGACTCTCGCTCCTTATATAAACTTAGCCCAATCGTTAGGAAATTTCAGCAGCCAGCTTTGCGAGGGACGGCTGAGGTCGGTATCCATACGTTACAGCGGCGGAATAACCCAGCACGACGTCGCTCCTATAACCATGGCCTTAATCAAAGGAATCCTTGCGCCCATATTGGAAGATTCGGTTAATTTTGTAAACGCTCTGTCTTTGGCGGAGGCGCGCAAGATTAAGGTTAAAGAGACAAAGTTGTCGCAGGAAGAGGAATTTGTCAATTTAATCTCCGTTAGAATAGATACCGATAAAGAGACAAGGGAGATTCAGGCCACCCTGTCGCCCAACAGGCAACCGCGAATCGTTAAGATCGACGATTTCTATGTCGAACTTTCTCCCTGCGGGTATATGATTGTGATAAAGAATTGGGATAAGCCGGGAATTATCGGGAATCTCGGAACTCTTTTAGGTCAGCATAACGTCAATATCGCCAGCATGACCTTTGGGCGCAGAGAGCCCGGCGGAGAAGCGATAAGCGTATTAAACGTCGACAGCAATATTCCTCAAGAGCTACTCGGCAAGATTAGGAACATCGAGAATATCCTGGCGGTGAAGCTGATTAAACTCTTATGAGGTGAAAAATGAGTAAAAAATCAAAAATTCACATTATTGACGTGACCAATCGCGACGGAGTTCAGACTTCGCGAATCTGCCTGTCAAAGTTAGAAAAAACCATGATTAATATTTATCTTAACGAGATGGGGGTTTTTCAGTCGGAATTCGGTTTTCCGATTACCTATCATGAGACAAATTACCTCAACGCAAATTTAGAGTTGGCTAAAATGGGAGTTTTAAGCCCTATCCGTTTAGGGGGCTGGATGCGCGCGACCGCTCAGGACGTGGAGGCCGCTTTTAATCTGGTTCCCGAAATAAAACACCTTAATCTTTCGATTTCTACTTCGGACCAGATGATTAAATACAAATTTAAAGGCAAACTGAACCACGAATCGGTAATTTCGGAGATGACTCAGGCGGTTCGCCTGGCACGCAAACTGGGGGCGAAGACAATCGGGGTAAATGCCGAGGATTCCTCCAGGACGGATATGGACTATCTGATAAGATTCGCCAAAGCGGCAAAGAAGGCCGGAGGCGAGCGCATCCGTTATTGCGATACCCTCGGTTGCGATTCTCCGTTCTCGATTTATGAACGGGTAAAATCGCTGGCACAAAACGTCGGCTTGCCCGTAGAGATCCATTGCCATAACGACCTGGGCATGGTAGTGGCTAATTCCGTTGCGGGCGCAAAGGGAGCGGTTGACGGAGGGGTCGATGCTTACATCAATACCTGCGTTAACGGAATGGGCGAGCGCGCCGGAAACGCCGACTTAATAGCGGTTATTCTGGCGATAAAATACGCCAGCGGGATACAAGGGGAATATACTTTAGATGAGCGGGTCAACCTGAAGATGGCCTGGAAAATATGCCAGTACGCCTCTTATGCGTTCGGCGTCCCTATACCGATAAACCAGCCGGGAGTCGGAGCTAATGCCTTTGCTCATGAATCGGGGATTCACGCCGACGGAGCCTTAAAGGACCGCCGCAATTACGAGCTTTACGATTTCGAAGAATTGGGCCGCGGGGAGCCGGAGATAATCGAAACCGGCCGCAAGATTACCGCAGGCGAGTATTCCGGAATTAAAGGGTTCAGGAACGTCTTTGAAAAATTGGAAGTTGAGTTCAAGGATGAGGACGAGGCGGTTAAGATTCTGGAATTGGTGCGTTACGCCAACGTCCATAATCAAAAGCCCCTGGTTAACGACGAGTTAAAATTTATCGCCAGATATCCCGATATCGCGAAAAAGATATTTACCATGAATACATAAAAAATAGCGTATAGCGGATAGCGTACAGCGTAGAGTTTTTTATGGTATAGGAAAGTATAGAACACTTTCCTAACCACTGAAAATCGCAGCTGATAGTTATCGCCGAAGGCGATTTTCTTGTACGCTAAACGCTATACGCTCTGCGCTAACCAATATGTCAAACACAGTCATAGTCGGAACACAATGGGGGGATGAAGGCAAGGGCAAGGTAATCGACATTCTTTCCCGCAAGTGCGAATACATTATCCGGTTTCAGGGGGGCAACAACGCCGGGCATACGGTGGTGGTTGACGGAGAAGAGTTTATTTTTCATCTTATTCCCTCCGGAATCTTGCACGAAGATAAAATCTGCGTAATCGGCAACGGCGTAGTGGTTGATCCCGAAATTCTCATAGGGGAAATAAACGAACTCAACAAAAGAGGCATAGACACAAGCAGCAGGCTAAAGGTATCTCATCTTTGCCACGTAATTTTTCCTTACCACAGGATCCTGGATAAGTTGAGAGAGGGAAAGAGAGCCCAGAAGATAGGGACGACCGGCAGAGGAATAGGCCCCTGTTACTCCGACAAGATTAACCGCTGCGGGATAAGGATGATTGATTTGTGCCGGCCGCGCGTTTTTAAAAATAAATTCAAAGATAACCTTAAAGAAAAAAATGCGGTCTTCAACAAGGTTTACGGCCATCCGGGATTTTCGTTTAACCGGATTTACCGGCAATATCTGAGCCACGCCAGGTTTCTTCGGCCTTACTTGTGCAATACTTCCGAACTAATAAACCGGGCAATCGCCGGTAAAAAATCTCTGCTTTTTGAAGGCGCCCAGGGGGCGTTTTTGGATATTGATTTCGGGACATATCCTTACGTAACCTCTTCTTCGACCATTGCCGGCGGGACCTGCTCAGGCAGCGGTATCTCCCCTCTCGACATAGATAGAGTAATCGGGGTGGCTAAAAGTTATACCACTCGCGTGGGGCAAGGCCCGTTCCCAACCGAATTTCCTCCTAAATTTGGCGAATACATCCGCACTAAAGGCAACGAATTCGGCGCCACTACCGGACGGCCGCGGCGTTGCGGATGGTTTGATTCGGTTATGGTAGCTGAGGCAGCGAAATTGAACGGAGTTTCAGAATTGGCAGTTATGAAACTCGATGTTCTGGACGATTTGAAGAAAATCAAGGTTTGCGTCGCTTATAGATACAAAGGCAAGATTTTTAAGAATTATCCCCACGACCCCGAAGTTATCGGCAAAGGCGCTTGTGTGTGGAAGGAATTTTCCGGCTGGAATCAAGACACGCAAAAGATTCGCCAATATAAAAACTTGCCTAAAAGTGCCAAAAACTATATAAGAGGGCTTGAGGATTTGGTCTCTACCCGTATATTTATGGTGTCGGTAGGCTCAAGCCGGGACCAGACCATTCTGATTCGCAGGTAACCTACATTTTTCTTGACCCATAACCTTTTATATGATATATAATTATTAATCCCGGATTAGTCTTCAAAACATAGACCTGTGGAATAAATACAAATATTAGAAAAGCCGATTTTAAAAAAATTTTTTATTTTAGGAGGTAAAGGATGAAGAGAATATTGACCGTGGCGGCGAGTTTCTTTCTGATAGTAAGTCTTTCCGGTTGCGCTTTTGTTTTCCAAAAGGGAAGGCGCTCTGATATTGAAAAAATCAAGGAGTTGTCCGAACAATTGGACGAGTTTGGACAAACCAGGCGTTTGCTTGAGCAGAGATTGAAGCAGGAAATCGCCGACAAGCAGGTTCGCCTGGAAAGGGCGGAGAAAGGCTTAGTAATTACTTTCGTTGCGGACGTTTTATTTGATTCGGGGAAAGCTAAATTGAGGTCTGAGGCATATCCTATCTTGGATAAAGTTGCCGCTGTTTTAACCGAGAACGTTCCGGAGAACAACATCGGTATCGAGGGGCACACCGACAACGAACCGATTAAATATTCGGGCTGGAAATCGAATTGGGAATTATCCACGGCCCGAGCGCTAAGCGTGCTGCATTATCTCGTTGACGAGAGGGGGATTTCTCCGCACCGCGTATCGGCAATCGGCTACGGCGAATATCGGCCGATGGTTTCCAACGACACCCAAGAAGGGCGCCAGTTTAATCGCCGGGTAGAGATTGTCATTTTGCCTAAAGTCACCAAAGTCAAGGCAGCGGCGGCAGAACCGGAGGTAAAAAGTTCGGAGGTTAAACCTGCCGAGGTTAAGGTTTCCGAGCCGGCAGCAAATTTGAAATAAAAACGAGGGAGCGGTGAACTATGAGAGAAGGGGCGAGAAATAAACTAATTTTAATTCTAAGTCTGCTCACCGCAATTTTTTTATTAGCTACAGCCAGCTCCTGTCGGGACGCTGCGAAGCAAAAGAGATTGGTAGGCCAGGAGAGACTGAAGCGGATGGAGCTGGAAGAGGAAATGCTTACCTTATCCGGCCGGAATTCCGAATTAGAACAAAAGGTGAGTCAATTAGAGGGAAAGCTCAACCGACAGGAAACTGTTTGCCAAGAGAATCAAAGAGAGCTTAATCGGCAAGTAGCGCAGTTGCAGGAAGAGCTTAACAGAGCCGCTAAATTAAAGGAAGAACCGGAAGAAGGAGGTGCCGAATGAGAAAAATTTTACATAGAGTCAAAGAAGGAATAAAAAAGGTTATGAGCCAAGGGTCGAAGAGCAGAAAGATTCACGCCGAGGTTACAAGAATAAAGCCATCCAGAGCAACCAGGCGTAAGCCTGTTTTTGCAAAGACAGGAGCTCCCGAAAAGAAGGTGCCGATTGAGGTTGCCGTCGGCGAATCTAAGTTTTATACTCCGCCAAAAGTAGAGGAAGCAAAAAAGGTTTATCCGGAGCCTCGCGAGCTGCCGGCGCAGTACAGCCGCGATAGGATTGTTCTTCAGGTGCGCGACCCGTGGTGGATTCACGCTTACTGGGATGTTGCCGAAACTACCTGGGAGAGGCTGAAGCAAAAATTCCCTTCCATCGTTTCCGGAGGTTTTAAGAAGATTTTACGGGTATACGACATAAGCCAGATAATCTTTAACGGAAGCAACGCTCACCGCTGTTTCGATATCGAGATTACCCCCGGAGCGAATAACTGGTACATTGACACTCAGGGGGCGGGTCGCTCCTGGTGCGTGGATTTGGGACTGTTTCTTAACGACGGGAGGTTTATAACCATAGTCCGCTCTAACACGGTTTCAACGCCGCTTGACGGCCCGTCATGGATTACCGACGAAGAGTGGATGATTCCCGAGGAAATGTTCGCCAAGCTCTATGGGATGGGCGTAGGAATGGGTAGCTCTCCTCTTAAATTAAAAGAATTATGGAAGGAAAGATTAAAAAGGGAATTTGCTTCCGGAGCCGTATCTTCAATAGCCAGCCCGGTGAGAAAAAGAGAAAGGGCGAAAGGGTTCTGGCTGATGGTCAATACGGAGTTAATTGTTTACGGTCAGACCGAGTCCGACGCCAAGGTGACGGTCGGCGGCCAGCCGGTAAGCCTGAGGCCGGACGGAAGTTTCAGTTTACGCTTTTTCCTTCCCGATGGAAAACAAGTCATACCAGTTGTAGCGACCTCCTCGGACGGCGAGCAAGAAAGAAGCATTACTCCCATTGTGACAAAGGAAACCAGATAAAAAATAGCGTAGAGCGTATAGCGGTTAGCGTATAGAAAATCGAAACGCACTATCCGCTATACGCTGTCCGCTAAACGCTAAAACTATGAATAAGGGATATTTATGTTTAGTGCTGCACGGGCATTTGCCTTTTGTTCGGCATCCCGAATACGATGATTTCCTTGAAGAGGATTGGTTCTACGAGGCGGTTACGGAAACTTATATTCCTCTAATCTTGGTTTTTGAGGGCCTGCTGAGGGATAAGGTGGACTTCCGCCTGACCTTGTCATTAAGCCCCACCCTGTTAAGTATGTTTGCCGATAGCCTGCTTCAGGAAAGATACATAAAACATATAAATAAACTGATTGAGCTTGCTCAAAAGGAAACGGAGCGCACCCGCTGGCAACCGGAGTTCAACTCGCTGGCTCATATGTATCTAGGCCATTTTCTAAAAGCAAGAGAGACTTTTGAGCGTTATCAGAGAAATTTATCTCTCGCTTTCAAGAATTTTCAGGAAACGGGGAATCTGGAAATTATTACCTGCGGCGCAACCCACGGTTTTTTCCCTTTAATGGAAACAATAAAAGCTTCGCTGCGGGCACAGGTTAAGGTTGCCGCGAATCATTACGCTCAGGTTTTCGGGCGCAAGCCCAGGGGAATTTGGCTGCCGGAATGCGGATATAATCCCGGTGATGACGAAATTCTTAAGGAGGCCGGGCTTAAGTACTTTTTTGTTGACGCGCACGGCGTCCTGCACGGCACGCCGCGCCCTAAATACGGCGTATTTGCTCCGGTTTACTGCAAATCCGGAGTCGCCTGCTTCGGCAGGGACCTGGAATCTTCAAAGCAGGTCTGGTCATCTGTTGAAGGATACCCCGGCGATTATTACTACCGAGAATTCTACCGTGATATCGGTTTTGACCTGGACTACGATTACATAAAAGCTTATATACATCCCGACGGGCACCGGATAAATACCGGCATAAAATATTACCGCATAACCGGAACGAACAATGACAAGCAGCCTTATCTTCCCCAGGGGGCTCGGGATAAAGCCGCGGAGCACGCCGGAAATTTCATGTTCAACCGGTGCAGACAAATAGAGTATCTTTACGGGATTATGGGCAAGAAGCCGATTATTGTTTCTCCTTATGATGCGGAACTGTTCGGGCATTGGTGGTTTGAAGGGCCGCTGTGGTTCGATTTTCTGATTCGCAAACTCTATTTTGACCAGAAGGCGATCAGAATGATAACTCCCTCTGAGTATCTTGCCCAGAATCCGCGCAATCAGGTTATTATTCCCTCGATGTCCAGCTGGGGCTGGAAGGGTTACAGCGAAGTCTGGCTGCAGGGTTCAAACGATTGGATATATCGCCACCTGCACGAAGCCTCCAATCGGATGACCGAGATGGTTAACAGGTTTCCCGACGCGCAAGGGATTTTGCGCAGGGCCCTCAATCAACTTTTGCGGGAGTTGCTTCTCGCTCAAAGTTCGGATTGGGCCTTTATTATGGCAACCGGCACCCATACCGATTATGCCGTGCGCAGAACCAAAGAGCATTTGCTCAGATTTATGCGCCTGTACGAGGGGATTAAATCCGATTCTATCGACGAGACCTGGCTCTCGGACATCGAATACAAGGACAATATTTTTCCGGAAATAGATTATCGGGTGCATCAGTAAACTTAAACATCAAAACGATATATCGATTAAGATTAAGGATTAACATGCTAGATAAGAATAACATTCCAAAACATGTAGCCATAATAATGGACGGAAACGGGCGCTGGGCGAGACGGCGAGGACTTGCCCGCAGCATCGGGCACCACGCCGGCATTAAGAGAATCAGAGAGATAGTAAAGAACGCATCCGAGTTAGGCATTAAGATAATAACGATATTTGCGTTTTCTACGGAGAATTGGCAGAGGCCCGGCAGCGAGGTCAATATGCTTATGCGGGCGTTTTCTAATTTTTTGAACAAAGAAATCGGAGAGCTGCATAAAAATAATTTCCGTTTTCGGGTTATCGGCCGGAGTGAACCCCTGCTGCCGGAAATAATCAGTAAAATTAGAGAGGCGCAGAAGCTAACGGCGGCCAATACCGGATTAACCGTTGTCCTGGCTTTAAACTATGGCGGCCGGGCTGAAATAGTCGATGCGGCGAAGCGATTTGCGCAATCGGCGTGTTCGGGTAAATACAAGCCGTCTCAGCTGGACGAGAAACTATTTTCGGATTTTCTTTACGATCCCAGCCTGCCCGAGCCCGACCTTCTCATCAGGACGAGCGGCGAATTACGAATAAGCAATTTTCTACTATGGGAATTAGCTTATACGGAATTTTATTTTACGGAAAAATATTGGCCGGACTTTACCAAAGACGATTTAGTCAAAGCTATCGGCGATTATCAAAAAAGGCAAAGAAGGTTCGGTGAGGTATGATAGCAAAACGGCTGTCGAGTTCGCTTATCCTGATTTTGCTCGTGGGGGTCTCTATAGCTGTTAACTGGCTGACGAATTTTGTAATAATCGCTTTCTCTCTCCTTGCCTTATACGAATTCTTCACGATGATTGAGAAAAAAGACATCGAAATTTTTAAATATTTTGGCATAGTCGTCGGTTTGACAGTTTTGCTGTCGGTTAGTATCCGCTTCGAAATTACCCGCGGCTGGGAGCTCTTGTTTATTACCCTGGCGCTTTTGTCTCTTATGTTGATTCAATTCAAACGCTACGAAAACAGCGGAGTTATTATCAGCCTCTCCACTACTATATTCGGAGTATTTTATATAGCCTGGTTTATGAGTTTCTTAATTAAGGTAAGATATTTGAGTTACGGAGTAGGCCTGTTGGCGACCGTGATTTTGATTACCAAGGTTGGCGACATAGGAGCTTATCTTATCGGCAGCCGATTTGGCCGTCATACGCTGATATCGCGCATCAGCCCCAACAAGACCAGAGAAGGCTTTCTGGGCGGGTTGCTTTTCAGCGTTTTAGCGGCTTTGGCCGGCAAGATTTTCATGCCCCCTTATTTTTCTTATCCCCATCTTTTTATTCTCGGTCTCTTCTTGGGCGTGTTGGGTCAACTCGGGGATTTGTCCGAGTCCCTGATGAAGCGTGACTGCGGGATTAAGGACTCGGGAAATATTTTCCCCGGCCTGGGAGGGGCCTTGGACTGCGTAGACAGCCTTTTATTTACGGCTCCTGTATTTTATTTTTGGGTTCTGCATTTTGGCACCTAATCCGAATATGAAGCGTATTGCGATATTGGGTTCAACTGGCTCCGTCGGCCAGAATACCCTGAGGGTAATTGCGTCTTTAGGCGATAAATTCAGAGTTGTCGGCCTGAGCGCCTATTCGAACGCAACTACTTTATTAAAACAAGCGAGGCAATTTAAACCCGGATGGATTTGCCTGGTGGATGAGTTTTGTGCGAAGAGGGCAAGGGCGAGTTTGCCTGCCTCTTGCAGGCTTTTGAGCGGCCGCGGGGGACTTCAGGATTTAATTCAAAAAAGCCGCGCCGATGCCGTGGTTTTGGCGGTTTCGGGCGCTGAGGCGCTTATGCCGCTGTTTAAGGCGGTTTCTATGAAAAAGACCGTTATCTTGGCGAATAAAGAAGCTCTGGTTATGGCCGGTTCGATAATTATGCCCTTGGCTGCAAGGAACGGCGTCGGGATCCTGCCCGTGGACAGCGAGCAGTCGGCGATATGGCAATGCTTAGAGAACAGTGACAAAAAGCAGTTGAGGCGGGTTTATCTTACCGCTTCCGGCGGGCCGTTTAAAAATTATAACTCCGAGCAGCTTAAAAGCATAAGCATCAGCGATGTGCTGCGTCATCCGCGTTGGAATATGGGCAGGAGGATTACCGTTGATTCGGCAACCCTGATGAATAAAGGGTTAGAGATTATCGAGGCAATGTGGCTGTTTGACGTGGATTTATCCCGGATAGAGGTGGTAATTCAGCCCGAGGCCGTAGTTCATTCCATGGTTGAATTTATCGACGGAACGATTTTGGCGCAGCTTTCCATTGCCGATATGCGCATACCTATTCAATATGCGCTTACCTATCCGCAGCGTTTTACAAACAAGCTTAAGCCCCTGGATTTTTTCAAACTCAGGAATATAAATTTTCAGAAGCCGAATTTAAGGAGATTCCCTTGCTTGAGATTGGCGATCGATGCTGCCCGGGAGGGAGGTTCAATGCCTTGCGTATTGAATGCCGCTGACGAAGTCGCCGTGGGCGCATTTTTAGAGAGAAGGATACAGTTTACCGATATACCTAAAACAGTTGCGCGGATAACGGGCCGTCATAAAAAGATAGATAAGCCGAGCCTGAAGGAGATTTTAGCCGTAGACGCGTGGGCGAGAACCGAGGCAAAAAAATTATTGGGAATAAATGAGGGAGTCAAGAAAAATCTGCTAAAGTCTCTGGCGAGGGCAGATTTTTCTTGAAAAAAAGGTCAATTAACTATGTCAATACTTATCTTTATTGCAGTATTCAGCGCGATAGTCATCGTGCACGAATTCGGCCATTTTATTGCCGCTAAAAAAGCGGGTGTAAGGGTCGAGCAATTTTCGGTGGGTTTCGGACCCAAGGTTATCGGTTTGAAAAAGGGCGGAACAGAGTATATGCTCTGCGCCTTCCCCGTGGGCGCTTATGTAAAGTTGGCGGAAGGTAATCCCGAAGAATCCAAATTTCAGCCCGACGAATATCTCGCTAAGGCCGTAGGGCAGAGGGCGAGGATAATTTTCTTCGGACCGTTATTTAATTATGTCTTAGCGTTTATCTGTTTCTGGTTTATTTTCCTCTGGGGTTTTCCCGCTTTAACCTGCCGCGTCGGCAAGGTAATGGAAAATTACGGCGCAGAGGAGGCGGGTATGCAGGCGCAAGATAATATTATTGCGGTAGACGGGCAGAAAGTAGAAATCTGGGAAGAATTGCAGGAGATTGTCCAGAAGGGCAGCGAAGACCAGACGGTTACAATTTCGGTCCTGCGCGGCAATAAAGAGTTGAGCATTCCCGTGAGGATAAAACAAAAGGAAATAGATACCATATGGGGAGAAAAAAAGACCATCGGCATAATCGGGATTGAGCCGGAGGGCGAAATTACCAGAATAAGATACGGCCCCATTAAATCTTTTTTTCAGGCGGGAGGGAGGTTGTTATATTTTACCTGGCTTACCCTTAAGTCTTTGGTTTGGATTATTCTGGGCAGGGTTTCGTTTCGTCAATCAATAACAGGCCCGCTGGGCGTGTTTTTTATCACTAAGGAAGCAGCTTATTTGGGCATTGTGCCCCTCATCAACGTTACCGCGCTCATCAGCATGGCTCTGGCGATTTTCAATTTGCTGCCCCTGCCGGTCCTGGACGGCGGCAACCTTCTGTTTCTTCTTATCGAGAAGATAAGGGGGCGGCGCTTAAGCAGCCGGACGGAGACGATGATAATTAAGGTCGGATACAGCTTAATATTACTGTTGACGATTTTCGTATTTTATAACGATTTATTAAGATACGAAGTATTTACCAGGGTTTCCGAATGGTGGTCAAGATTTTTCCGATAGCGCAACGAGCGCGGTATCGAAAGTTTAAAAAATGAAAATAAAACGACGAAAAACCCGGGAAATAAAAATAGGCGGCATCGCAATAGGGGCAGGTAAACCTATAGCCGTTCAATCGATGGTTAAAACGTTTACCTCTGATTTACACGCTACCTTAAAAGAGATAGAAAGACTTCAAGGTTGGGGTTGCCAGATTATCCGCGTCGCGGTCAGAGATAACAATGATGCCGCAAACCTAAAGAAGATAAAGCAGAGGATTGCCGTTCCGCTGGTAGCGGATATACATTTTGATAAAAGATTGGCGCTCGCCGCTATTGAGAGCGGAGTGGATAAAATCAGATTGAACCCCGGCAATATCTATAAGAAAGAGGAGGTTAGAGAAATTGCCAAGGCGGCGAAGCGAGCCCGAATACCGATAAGGGTGGGGGTAAATTCCGGATCTATTACTCACTGCTCGCCCCGCCCCTGCCTCTCCTTTGCACGCAAGAGCGAGGCCTGTGCGCAGGGGTGGGGCTCGAAAAATCCGGCAAAGCTTATGGTAAAATGCGCTCTGGATTATATTAACTTATTAGAAAGCACAGGGTTCGATAATATTGTAGTTTCTATAAAAGGCTCGGACGTTCTTACTACCATCGAAGCGAACCGGCTGATTGCTAAATCCTGCGATTATCCCCTCCATTTAGGAGTGACCGCAGCCGGGCCGCCTTCCGCCGGCATCGTAAAGTCGGCCATAGTTATAGGGGGGTTGCTTTCCGAGGGTATTGGTGATACAATAAGAATATCGCTTACCGATAATCCGGTTAGCGAGGTAAAGGCTGCATACGGTATTTTAGAGGCTCTGGGTTTAACCCGCACAAGGACGGAGATTATCAGCTGTCCCACTTGCGGCAGATGCGAAGTAGATTTAATTAAGATTGTTAATAATCTGGAAAATAAGCTCTCTACTCGCCACTCTCTACTTGCTACTCAGCCGATGAAATTGGCCGTAATGGGCTGCGTGGTTAACGGCCCGGGCGAAGCAAAGGACGCAGACATCGGAGTTGCGTTCGGAAAAAGAGAAGGACTGTTATTTAAAAAGGGAAAGGCGGTTAGAAAAGTTTCAACCGACAAGTGCGTGGATGTGTTAATGAAAGAAATCTGTCAACCGCGAACCGGCAACCGATAACTCCCGGGCGACCGAAGGGAGCGAGAGTCATGTTCTGGTCAAAATCTTTTATCCCAACGCTAAAAGAGACGCCGCAAGAGGCCGAATCGATAAGTCACCGGTTAATGTTGCGCGCGGGCCTCAGCCGGTCCCTTATGGCGGGGGTTTATTCATATCTGCCGCTGGGTTTCAGGGTCTTGGATAAAGTCGAGAATATAGTTCGCCAGGAAATGAATTCGTGCGGAGCTCAGGAGTTATTGCTACCTGCGCTTCAGCCGGAGGAGTTATGGAGGAAATCCGGCAGGGACGAAGAGATAGGCGAGGTGATGTTTCGCTTTGCCGACCGGCGGGGGCGCAAGCTCTGCCTCGGCCCGACGCACGAAGAGGTAATAACGGAGTTAATTAGCAATCATGTTTTTTCTTACAAGCAGCTGCCCTTAATTCTTTATCAGATACAGGTTAAGTTCCGGGATGAAATTCGCCCAAGGTTTGGCTTGGTCCGTTCCTGCGAATTTATAATGAAAGACGCTTACAGTTTTGACCTGGACGAAGAGGGCCTTAAGCGGAATTATGATACGATGCTCGACGGATACAAACGAATATTCAACAGATGCGGTTTGAATTTTAAGGTACTGGAGGCTGACCCCGGCGTAATGGGCGGCAGTTTATCTCACGAATTTATGGTGCCCGCCCAAAGCGGTGAAGATATAATCTTATGCTGCCCCGGTTGCGGATTTCTCAGGAGCCAGACCGAAGTTGGGCCTAAGTGCCCCAATTGCAGCAACGAATTGCAGAAATTAAACACCATTGAAGTCGGGCATATTTTCCAGTTAGGAACCAAATACAGCAAAGTTTTTAAGGCGGAGGTCCTTGACCGGCAAGGGGGAAAAAGGCCGGTCATTATGGGCTGTTACGGTATCGGAGTTTCCCGGTTAATTCCGGCTATGCTCGAGCAAAATTACGACGAGAACGGAATCGTTTGGCCTAAAGAAGTTGCTCCGTTCGATATTGTTATATTGCCGCTGGAGGTAAATAAGAAAAAGGTTTATGAAACCGGACTCGGTGTTTATAATAATCTAAAAAAGAGAGGCTTTGAGGTTCTCTTGGACGACCGCGATGAGCGGGCAGGCATCAAGTTTAAGGACGCTGATTTAGTGGGCATTCCGCTACAGATAATTATCGGAGAAAAGTTTCTCAAACATAATGAGATAGAATTGAAGGTCCGTCGCGGCGGCAAGAGAATCGCCGTGGCCGAGCGGGAGCTGTTAGAACAAGTCCGCAAACACTTGCAGGTAAAATAAGAAATGATAGATAAATACGAACTTCAAGAAAAATTAAAATCAACAATCGGCGATTATCTAAACAGGGAAGGCGTCATTTTGGTAGACTTGAACTTTATACCTTCTGGGGAAAAAAGTATTTTGCAAATTTTGGTAGATGTGCCCGGTGGAGGAATTACCATGGATAAATGCACCTATATAAATAACTCAATAAGTCAACTGCTGGATCAGGAAGATTTAATTCAGAGCAGTTACGCCTTAAAGGTTTCCTCTCCGGGAATCGACAGGCCTTTGATAGGCAAAGAAGATTTCTCCCGGTGCCTAAACCGGAAGGTAAGAATATTTTTTAATCAGTTCCAAGAGGATAAACCCAACCCTTGCACGCAAGGGCTGGATAAAAGCGAGATTACCGGTGTAATCGTTTCGGTCGCCGACGCGGGAGTGGATATCGATTCCGAGGGACAAATCCGGCAAATTCCCTTTGACAGAATCAGGAAGGCCAAACAAATAGTCGAGGAATTTAAATGAGCGAAGAAATCTTAGCCATATTGGAACAGATCGAAAGAGAGAAGGGCATAAAAAAAGAACTGCTTATTCAGGCGGTAGAGAGCGCTCTGGTCTCTGCCGCAAAAAAGGCGATTAATCTTAAGCCCGACCAGGAATTAAAGGTAGAGATAGACCGGGCAACCGGAAAGATTAAGGCAACCTGTGAGGGCCGACCGGTCACCTCTATTGATTTCGGCAGGATCGCCGCACAGACTGCCAGGCAGGTAATAATACAGAAAATCCGGGAGGCCGAGAAAGAAGTTGTGTTTACCGAATTCCAGGCAAAGGTCGGTAACATAGTCAGCGGAACCGTATATCGTTTTGAAAGAGGCAATATTATCGTTGACCTTCTGGGCAAAGCAGAGGGTATTTTGCTTCGCCGCGAGCAGTCTCCGCGCGAAGAGTTCCGTCAGGGAGAGCGTATACGGACTTATCTGCTTGAGGTTAAAAAGGAACCGCGGGGCCCGCAGATTATTCTCTCCCGCACTCACCCGAATTTCGTTAAGAAGCTTTTTGAGCTGGAGATCCCCGAGATCTACGAAGGCGTCGTAGAGATTAAGTCTATATCCAGGCAGCCGGGAGAACGGACTAAAATTACGGTTTATTCCAAAGACGAAAAGGTCGACCCCGTGGGAGCCTGCGTGGGTATGAGGGGCAACCGGGTCAAAAACATTGTTAATGAACTTAGGGGGGAGAAGATAGATATCGTGCGATACAGCGATGATATGCGGGAGTATATTTCCACTGCCTTAGCTCCGGCAAAAATTTCGGAAATACATTTAAACAGGGAAAATCAGAGGGCCGAGGTTATCGTTGCCGATGATCAGTTGTCGCTGGCTATAGGAAAGCAAGGGCAAAATGTCCGTTTAGCCAGCCGCCTCGTCGGTTGGGAGTTAGATATCCGCACTAAAAAGGCAAAAGAAGAAGAGGGGGTCAGGGCGGAATTAGCCTCAATAGAGTCCGCAAAGATAGATAAAGAAGGAATGCCGCTAACCGAGATAGGGGGCATAGGGGAGAAATTATTGAAGAACTTAAAGGCGGCAGGATTCAGTACCGTGCAAGATTTACTCCGGGCCGATACGGAACAGCTTCTTAAGGTAGACGGAATCGGCAAAGTAAAAGCAAAGAAGTTAATGGAAGAAGCAAAAAAATTGTCGGGTTCGAAATGAAATCGGAAGAATCAAAATCAGATAAAAAGAAAAAGCCAAGAACGACGGCTTCAAGAACGGCAAAGAAGAGGGTAGCTAAGAAGAAACAGCCGCAGAAGCCCGCTCCTGCAAAGACTGTCAAGCCGAGGAAGAGGGCGCAAAGGCTTAAAAAGCAGCCCGTCGTAGAGCTGGTCAAGCAGGAGGAGGCTGTCAGGGTTGTTGAGCAGCCGGCCGCGCCTACCAAGCCGGCAGAAATTGTTCCAGAGCCTGTCGCGGCCGAGCCTGTTGCTGCCAGGACCGCTTCCGAAAAAAAGCCGGAAGCAGCCCCGCTCCCGCAAGCACCTGCCCCTCATATAGCCGAGGAGGAAGGGCTGGCTAAAAATGAGGTGGAGCTTGAATTTCCCGTTTCTGTAAAGGACCTGGCGGTAAAATTGCAGGTGAAGCCGTCTCGCCTGATACAGGAATCGATGCGGACAAGGGTCTTTGTTACGATAAATCAGCAGCTATCCCAGGAAGACGCTGCGAAGGTCTGCGAAATATTCGGCTATAAAATAAAGCTCGCTCCCGACAAGGAAGAACAGATACTCTCTTTGCATCGCGGGGATGAAGACAACCGCCTTTTAAAACCGCGCTCGCCCGTAGTAACTCTTATGGGGCATGTCGACCATGGCAAGACTTCTCTGTTGGATATTATTAGAAAAACCAATATAACCGATGGCGAACACGGCGGGATAACACAGCATATCGGAGCTTATGAGGTCTCGTTGCCCAAAGGCAAGATTACATTTTTGGACACTCCGGGGCATGAGGCATTCACGGCTATGCGCGCTCACGGAGCACACATTACCGATATCGTAGTGCTGGTAGTGGCCGCTGACGACGGGGTTATGCCCCAGACAATAGAAGCTATCGATCATGCTAAGGCTGCGGGAGTTCCGATTGTGGTCGCGATAAATAAGATTGATAAGCCGCAGGTTGACATTGAAAGGGTTAAGAAGCAGCTCAGTAATTTAGGTTTGACCCCCGAGGACTGGCAGGGGAGAACCATAACTGTCGGGGTTTCGGCTAAGACCGGGGAGGGCGTTGACGAATTACTGGAAATGATACTTTTGGAAGCGGAGATGCTGGAGCTTAAGGCGAATTACCAGAAGCTCGCTTCGGGAGTGGTGATTGAATCCCGGCACGACAAGGACCGCGGCCCCATCGCCACATTGCTGGTTGAGAAAGGCACCTTGCATCTTAACGATATTTTTATCTCCGGATTGGTTTACGCAAAGGTAAAAGCGATGTTTAATGACCGGGGCAAAAGGATTGACGAAGCGCTTCCGGGAACGCCGGTTGAGGTTCTTGGATTGACCGGCTTACCCGAAGTAGGCAAAGAATTTTACGTTGTCAACGATGAAAAGCAAGCCCGGGAAATCGTCGCTTTGAGGCAGGAAAAAGAGCGGAAACGCCAGTTCCAGCCCGTAAAGAGGCTATCTCTGGAAGAGCTGCACTCGGAGATAAAGCAAGGCAAGATTAAGGAGCTAAGACTAATCATTAAGTCCGACGTGAGCGGTTCGCTGGAAGCTGTGCGGGATTCACTCCAGAAGCTTGCGACCTCCGAAGTCAAATTCCAGATTGTCCATGGCGGTATCGGCTCAATAAATACCTCGGATGTAATGTTGGCTAAAGTCACAGACGCGCTCATCCTGGGGTTCCACGTTCAGCCGGACGAGAGGGCGGCTGCGATAATCGAACGCGAGGGCATAGAGGTCAGGACTTACAATATCATATACGAGTTAATAAGCGAGATAAAAGGCGCTTTGGAAGGCCTGCTTGAGCCAAAAATAAAAAAGGTATTTTTAGGCCGGGCTCAGGTGCGCAAGGTCTTTAATCTCTCCCGCGCCGGAACGGTAGCCGGCTGTTACGTTACCAAGGGTAAAATCCCCCGCTCTGCCACGGTATATTTAATCAGGGGCGAGCAGGTTATTTTCGAAGGAAAGATTTCCAACCTCAAGCGGTATAAAGACGATGTTCGCGAGGCGTCCGAAGGGTTTGAGTGCGGGATTTCCCTGGCCGGATTCGATGATTACGGGGAAGGCGACGTAATAGAGGCGTACGAGATTCAGAAAATCGCCAGAAAATTGTAATGCTTAAGAAAAATCGAATATTAAGCGGAATGAGGCCTACCGGAAAATTGCACTTGGGCCATTTAGTAGGAGCGCTGGATAATTGGGTTGAATTACAGAAAAATAACGAATGTTTCTTTATGGTTGCGGATTGGCACGCTTTGATGAGCGAATACGAAGCTCCGTCGGTAATCTGTAAATCTGTCCTGGATAACGTCGCCGATTGGCTGGCAGCGGGGATAGATCCGGGGAAATCTACTATATTCATTCAATCTCAGGTAGCCGAACACCTCGAATTATATATGATACTTTCCTGCCTGGTTCCTTTGGGCTGGCTCGAGCGCTGCCCCACTTACAAAGAGCAGTTGAGGGAACAGAGCGAACGGGACCTTAAGACTTACGGGTTTCTCGGCTATCCGGTTTTACAGGCAGCGGATATTCTTTTATACAAAGCAAGCAGGGTTCCCGTAGGAGAGGACCAGCTTCCTCATCTTGAATTGACCCGCGAGATTGCCCGCCGTTTCAACGGCCTGTATAAAAAGAAAGTTTTCCCCGACCCTCAGGCCTTGCTTACCGCATCGCCGCGGCTCCTTGGGCTGGACAACCGAAAGATGAGCAAGAGTTTTGGCAACACGGTGAATCTTTCCGACGATGCGGAAACCATCAGAAAAAAAATTCAGAACATGGTTACCGACTCCAAGAGGATAAAGCTTACCGACCCCGGGCATCCCGACGTGTGCAATGTTTTCAGTTACTATAAGGTATTTCTCCGGGAGAGGGAAAAAGAAGCGTTTAATTGGTGCAAGGACGCGCAAAAAGGCTGCACCGAATGTAAAAGGATTCTTGCCGGCGTGATAATTGATTGGCTTAAGGCTCACCAGGAAAAAAGAGAACCGTTTATTAAAGATAAGGAACAATTGAAAAATATACTTCAAGAAGGGTGCCGCAGGGCCTCCGGCGTCGCCGGTCAAACGATAGGGGAAATCAAAAAGGCAATAGGGCTTGTTTACGAATAAATTAAATATATGGCTTACAAAATTAAACTCGATATTTTTGAAGGGCCGTTAGACCTGCTTTTGTATTTAGTAAAAAGAGACCACCTCAATATTTACGATATTCCCATAGCCCAGGTTACCGAGCAGTATTTGGTTTATCTGGAATTGATGCGGTTACTGGACTTAAATATCGCCGGGGAATTTTTGGTCATGGCCGCCACGTTAATGCAAATTAAATCCCGGATGTTGCTTCCCAAAGAGGAGGAAATCCAACAGGAGGAGGAACATGACCCCCGGGAAGAGCTGATTCAAAGATTACTGGAATATCAGCGGTTCAAAGAGATTGCGTCAGAACTGCGGCAGAGAGAACAGAGGCAGAAGGAACATTTTCGCCGCAGGCGCATTTTGCCCCTGCCGGAATCGAAGCAGGAGGAAGAAGTATATTTTGAGGCGAGCATTTTCGATCTGATTAATGCATTCACGCAGGCGTTAAAGGAAGTACCCAGAGAGTTATTTTATGAGGTTGTCAAAGACGAATTTACCGTTGAGCAGAAGATTCACGACATTCTCCATTTACTCCTGGAGAAAGAAGAATTGGTTTTATCTCATCTTTTTGAGCAAGCCAAGAATAAAATGGAGATAATCGCAACTTTCCTGGCTGTTCTGGAGTTAATTCGCCTTAAAGAGATTGTTATCGGACAGAGAGAGCTCTTCGGGCAAATCGAGATCTTCCGCAACACCAATAATATCATTCCTTATGAACGGCGAAGATAGAAAAAAAGATACGCCCCCGGACAGAAACATCGCGGCAAAAGAGACAGAGGACGATACCATTTTTAATTTTTCTTTAAGGCCGCGGGCCCTCGGCGAATTTATCGGCCAGTCGGATGTAGTGTCGAACCTTAAGGTAGCCATAACCGCCGCCAAGCAGAGAAAGGAGCCTTTAGAGCATGTCCTGTTAAGCGGACCGCCCGGTTTGGGCAAGACCTCTTTAGCCCACATCATTGCCCGTGAAATGGGCTCGAAGATAACCGCAACCTCCGGTCCGGCTATCGAGCGCGCCGGAGACTTAATAGGCATTTTGACTAATTTAGAAAAAAACGACGTTCTGTTTATCGACGAGATACACCGTCTTTCTAAGGTAGTGGAAGAGTTTCTTTATCCGGCAATGGAGAATTTTCAGATTGATTTTGTGATTGACAAAGGCCCTTATGCCAGGACAATCAAGTTCAATCTTAAGTCCTTTACTCTGGTCGGAGCTACGACCCGCACCGGCCTGCTATCGGCTCCTCTGAGAGGGCGGTTCGGAATGTTTTACTACCTGGATTTCTACTCTCCCGAAGAATTATCTATGATTATTCAGAATTCCGCAAAACACTTAGGAGTGAAAATAGACAAGACCGCGTCTCCGGAAGTTGCCAGGCGCTCCCGCGGGACCCCGCGCGTAGCTAACCGGTTATTGAGGCGCATTAGAGATTACGCCCAGATAGAGAAGAAGGATAAGATTGAGCTGGATTTGGTAAATAGTGCTATGGGGTCTCTCGGCATTGACGGCGGGGGGCTTGATGAAATAGACCGCCGGTTCTTAAAAATTATATTAGAGAATTACGACGGAGGCCCGGTCGGAATAGAGGCTTTGGCGGCCAACCTTAATGAGGATTCAGGCACGATTATAGATGCAATCGAGCCGTATCTGTTAAAAGCCGGATACCTGAAGCGCAGCTCGAGGGGAAGGTTTGCCACCGAGAGGGCGTTTATTCATTTTGGCCTTCCGTATTCACCCCGTTAGAAAGGAGGTTCTTTCCGAACTTTCTAACGGGGCTCGCGGGACGCGGCAAGCGGATAAAGAAAAGTTGCCGACCCTAACTAAGATTCTTATAACTTCGGGGTTAATTTTAATCGGCTTGGGCCTGTTATTCTACCTTGCCGGCAAGGTCCCTTTTTTAGGGAAATTACCCGGTGATATTTATATCCAGAAGAAAAATTTTGCTTTTTATTTTCCTCTGGTCACCTGCGTATTGCTGAGTTTGTTTCTGACCCTGATTTTTTGGCTCTTTTCCCGCCGTTAATGTTTAGGCTTATTCACCAGGATAAAAAAAGTAAGGCCCGGGCAGGAACACTGCTAACCGCTCACGGAGAAATACAGACACCCTGCTTTATGCCGGTTGGCACGCAAGGCACGGTTAAGGCTTTGAGCCCGCTGGAGTTAGACCAGGCGGGAGCCCGGATAATCCTTTGCAATGCTTATCACCTTTTCTTGCGGCCGGGGGTCGAGGTAATCAGGAATGCCGGCGGATTGCACCGCTTCATTTCTTGGCCGGGAGCGATACTTACCGACAGCGGAGGCTATCAGATTTTCAGCCTGGCAATGTTTCGGCGCATCAGCGACGAAGGAGTGGAATTTCAGTCGCATCTTGACGGAAATAAGTTTTTTATGACTCCCGAATACATCGTAGAAATCCAGCAGGCTCTGGGCGCGGATATTATTATGCCTCTGGATGAGTGCGTGCATTATCCCTGTTCAAAGGACTACGCTAAGATTGCAATGGAGAGGACCGTTGATTGGGGCAAACGCTCTAAGGAGGCCGCATGTCGCATGTCACAAGTCAGGAGTTCTAATATTAACGTGCAACCTGAGACCTGCAACACGAGACAGTTATTATTTGGGATTGTGCAGGGGGCTACTTATGAAGATTTAAGGCTGGAGTGCATAAGGAGGCTTACGGATATCGGCTTCGGCGGCTATGCTATCGGCGGGGTTTCGGTAGGCGAGCCGCAGATCTTAAGATATAATATTATAACTTATGCGCTGGAGCATTTACCCGAAAACCAGCCCAGGTATCTGATGGGTTCGGGAATCCCCGAAGATATCCTGCAGGCGGTAGAATCCGGCTGCGATATGTTCGATTGCGTGATTCCTACCCGCCTGGGGCGCAACGGAACCGCTTTCACCTGCAAGGGAAAGCTGATTATCCGCAATGCTCCCTATATCGCAGATTATCAGCCTCTTGATAAAGATTGTTCCTGCTATGCCTGCAGAAATTTCAATCGCGCCTATTTAAGGCACTTGTTCAACAGCGATGAAATTTTGGGATTGAGGCTGGTTTCTTTGCACAACGTCCATTTTTATCTAAAGCTAATGCGCAATATCAGAGAAGCGATTCAGCAGGACAGATTCGTCGAGTTCAAGAAAGAATTTTTGAACAAATATAATAGAGTAGGTACTACCTACTAAACCTATGCGTATCGATATCCTCACAATTTTTCCTAATATGTTTGCGCCAATTTTGAACGAATCGATTATTAAGCGGGCGCAGGCAAAGGGCAAGGTGAAAATTTTTGTACATAACCTCAGGGATTTTTCCGCCGATAAGCACCGCAAGGTCGACGACCGTCCGTTCGGGGGAGGGCCGGGAATGGTAATGCGGCCGGAGCCGATATTTAATGCTGTTGAGCATATTTTGGCTAAAAAGCCAAAATCCGGGGCAAGGGTTATTCTGCTTTCTCCCCAAGGCGAAAGGTTTGACCAGAAGACAGCAAAAAAACTCTCCCGGTGCAAGCATCTGATTTTTATTTGCGGGCATTACGAAGGGGTGGACGAGCGGGTAAGGAGACATCCGGTTGATAAAGAGATTTCGATAGGAGATTACGTCCTCACCGGCGGAGAGCTTCCGGCGATGGTGGTAATCGATAGCGTGACTCGGTTGATTCCCGGCGTTCTCGGCGAAAAAAAATCCTTGCATTTTGAGTCATTTGAAGGTAATTTATTAGAATACCCTCAATACACCAGGCCGGCGAACTATAAAGGGATGAGAGTGCCGTTAATCCTTTTCTCCGGCAATCACAAAAAGATAGAAGACTGGAGAAAGAAGCAAGCAATAAAAATCACAAGGCAGCGAAGACCGGAACTATTAGATAGCGTATAGCGTAGAGCGTATAGCGTATAGTGGAAACAGAACATTTTTTAAATCCTATATACGCTAAACGCTATCCGCTAAACGCTAAAACGAACGCTATGTGTTCCAGGAGGCTTATCATGGATAAGATAAAACTCATTGAGCAGGCATACACACAAAAAGAAATTCCCGATTTTAGCGTCGGCGATACGGTAAAGGTAATTACCAAAATTCTGGAAGGGGACAAAATTCGCTTCCATCCCTTTGAGGGGATAGTCATTACAAAAAAGGATAAGGGCATAAGAAGCAGCTTTACCGTGCGCAAAATTTCTTACGGCGAAGGCGTAGAGCGCGTTTTTCCTCTTTACTCGCCGAAGATAGAAAGGATAGAAATTTTGCGCCGCCGCCGCAGCAAACCCCGCCGCGCAAAAATTTACTACCTGAGGCAGAGAGTAGGCAAAGCCGCAACCAGGATTTAAGAAAGCGTGAAATATTCTCACTACTATTTTTTAATTCCTTATGGCCGATTTCGTACTGGAAAGGAGACTAAACAGGCTGGGCTTTGATGCCGTGATAGGAGTGGACGAAGTGGGGCGCGGCCCCTTGGCAGGGCCGGTGGTTACGGCAGCAGTATGCCTCAATACTTACAGATTCAGGGCCCGCATCGACGATTCTAAAAAACTTACCGCAAAAGAAAGAGAAGAAGCATTCTCGGAGATTATCCAGAAATCCGTGTTTGCCTTTGGCATAATCGACGAGAAGAAGATAGACGCTTTAAACATTTTGGTAGCCACGCGTATTTGTATGGAAAACGCCGTCTCCTCGCTCCTGAGCAAATTAAGAAATAAGAAAACCTGCATCCTGGTCGACGGTAATATAAGATTGACGATTCCGGATTATCCGGTTTTCAGCATCCCTCACGGAGATGCGATATCAAAGACCATTGCTTGCGCCTCTATCTTAGCCAAAGTCAGCCGCGACCGGATGATGTCGCTGTACGATAAGGTGTGGCCTCGGTACGGCTTCCTGAAACACAAGGGCTATCCGACGTCTCTGCACCGCGACGCCTTGAGGCAGTTTGGCCCATGCCCTGCTCATCGCCTGTCATTCTCTTATGTCTAAAGCGCAGTCGGAATTAGGTCAGAAGGGTGAACGGATTGCAGTTGATTTCCTTAGGGATAAGGGCTATCGCATTGTCGCTGTTAATTACCGCACCAGATTAGGACAGATAGATATTGTAGCAAAAGATAAAGAGACTGTTTGCTTCATTGAGGTAAAAACGCGCAAGTCTGCTCGATTCGGCCGGCCTGCCGAGGCAGTAGATTTTTTCAAACAAAGGAAAATTTCGCAAGTTGCGCTAATGTTTCTTAAACAAAAAGGACTCTTGGATTCGCCCGCGCGCTTTGATGTGATTTCGATTTCTCACGAGGATTTACAACCCAAGATAGAGCTGTTCAGAAATGCGTTTGAGTTGGATTATCGTTACCTTTATTAAAAATAACAAAATTTAGAAACTGTGGAGGTAGTAATGCTGACTGATTTAGAGATCGCCAGACGCGCACGTTTGGTGCCCATAAAGACAATTGCCAAGAGCTTAGGGCTTAAGCAGAAAGAACTCTATCTTTATGGAGACTATAAGGCAAAGGTATCTTTGTTAACTTTAAAACGTTTAAAGGACAGGAAGAATAACAAGTATATCGATGTAACCGCAATAACACCCACTCCCTTGGGCGAAGGAAAGACGGTTACCACTATTGGTCTGGCTATGTCTTTGAACCGGATCGGCAAGCAAACTACTGTTTGTATCCGTCAGCCCTCACTGGGTCCTGTATTCGGGATAAAAGGGGGTGCGGCCGGTGGAGGTTATTCTCAGGTCGTTCCAATGGAGGATTTCAACCTGCATCTTACCGGCGATGTCCATGCAGTAGGCCTGGCACATAATCTCTGCGCGGCATTTTTGGACAATTCTATCCTAAAGGGAAATCCACTCAATATAGACCCCTCCTCGATAATCTGGCGCCGCGTAGTTGATGTCTCGGACAGGTTTTTGCGTAATATAAAGATCGGTTTAGGCGGATCAGAGGATGGTTTCCCGCGGGATTCCGGATTTGATATAACCGTGGCCAGCGAGGTAATGGCTATACTTGCCCTGACCAATGGGCTGGAGGATTTGCGTAAGCGCCTTGGCCGTATCGTGTTAGCTACCACAAAAGACGGTAGACCCGTTACTGCCGAGGATATCAAGGTAGCTGGCGCAATGACGGTTTTGCTTAAAGATGCGCTTAAACCCAATTTGCTGCAGACTATCGAGAACACTCCCTGTTTTGTCCATGCCGGTCCATTTGCCAATATCGCCCACGGTAACAGCTCCATCCTTGCTGATAAAATCGCTTTGAAGCTTTCGGAGTACGTTGTTACTGAGTCTGGCTTCGGCGCTGACTGTGGGGCAGAGAAGTTCTTTAACATAAAGTGCCGGATAAGCGGCCTTCGGCCTGATTGTGTGGTTTTGGTTTGCACTGTTCGGGCGCTGAAGATGCATTCGGGCAAGTTTACTGTTGTTGCTGGTAAACCGCTTGACCGGAGGCTCCTGCAGGAAAATCTGGAGGCTCTGGAGCAAGGGTGTTCTAATCTAGAGAAGCAAATAGAAAATATGAAGCTATTTGGCGTGCCTGTGGTGGTGGCGATAAATAAATTCACTACCGATACAAAAAGAGAGATAGAGCTGATTCGTAAAAAGGCCATTGAGGCAGGCGCAGAAGATGCAGTTCTCAGTGAGGTTTGGGCAAGAGGCTCTAAGGGCGGGGAGGAGCTGGCTAAGGCAGTTGTGCGCGCTGCCGAGAAGAAATCCAGTTTTAAATTTCTCTATTCGCTTAATTGGCCAATCAAAAAAAAGGTTGAGACAATTGCCAAGAAGATTTATGGCGCAGGAGCTGTTCGTTATGAAGAAGCCGCTCGTGCTAAGATAAGGCTTTATACGAAGTTTGGTTACGATAAACTGCCTATATGTATGGCCAAGACCCACCTTTCCCTTTCGCACGACCCTAAAATAAAAGGACGTCCTCAAGGGTTTACTTTACCCATCCGGGATATACGCGCCTCGGTTGGAGCGGGATTCTTGTATTTATTATGCGGGTCAATGCGGACAATGCCCGGTTTGCCCAGTCATCCTGCCGGAGAGAAGATTGATATTGACGAAAACGGAAAGATTACAGGCTTATTTTAGCGTAGAGCGTATAGCGTATAGCGTATAGGAAATACTAAACGCTGTACGCTATCCGCTGCACGCTAAAAATTTATGTATTACAATAAATCTCTTAAGAAATATCTGGATGACCTGGCGGCAAAGCTTCCTGCTCCGGGAGGAGGTTCTGCAGCGGCATTGACTGCAGCGCTGGGGGCAGCTTTAATTGGTATGGTTATTAATTTTACCCTCGGTAAACCAAAATATGCAAAATATCGAGCAGATTTAGCCAGGGTATTATCTGTTACAGAAAAAGCAAGAAAGAGGTTTTTGCAACTTGTGGATTTAGATGTCTTGGCTTTTAAGAGTAAAGATATAAATAAATCGCTTAGAGTTCCTCTAGAGATAGCCAGACTTTGCTCTGAGGTTTTAAGGCTATGCCCAACCTTATTAAAAAAAGGTAATATAAATTTGATTAGCGATGTGGCGGTTGCCGCTATTTTGCTTGAGTCAGGATTTTCCAGCGCTTTATTTAATGTAAGGATAAATCTGAAATATTTAAACAATAAAAAAAGGGCAGATAAAATAAATAAAGAGTTAGATAAAAAGAGGGGTACAATAATAAAAATGCGTCATAATCTGGAGGAAAGGATAGATGAAATTATTAGAGGGTAAACCGATTGCTAATAGAATTAAGGAAGAGTTAAAGAAGAGAATTCAGGAATTGAAGATAAAGCCGGTATTGATTAGCATTCAGGTAGGAGAGAACGCTGGGGCTGAGTCTTATGCAAAGTCGCAGAAGAAAACCGCAGAGAATTTGGGTATAGACTATCAGTTCCACAAATTAAATCAGGAAACAAAAGAGCAAGAGCTGATAGATTTTATACAGAGATTAAACCAGGATAAGGGCGTAAATGGAATAATACTGCAAATGCCACTGCCGGCACAAATCGATTATAAAAAGATGAGCAACTTTATTCTGCCCGAGAAAGATGCAGAGGGAATGCATCCGATGAATATGGGCAAAATCACGTTTGGTAAAGCAAGGATTTTGCCTTGCACCCCAGCGGCAGTGATGGAATTGTTAAAACAGACGGGAGTTGATTTATATGGAAAAGAGGTGGTAATTGTCGGACACAGTGAGATTGTGGGTAAACCCTTATCGCTTCTTCTTCTTGAGAAATTTGCTACAGTCACAGTCTGCCATATCGGAACATCCCAGGCGGGCAAGTTAGAAGAGCATGTAAAGAGCGCTGAGATTTTGGTTGTGGCTGTGGGAAAAGCAGGATTAATTAAGGGTGCATGGATTAAACAGGGGGCAGTGGTTGTTGATGTAGGCATAAATCGGGTTGGTGATAAGATTGTGGGAGATGTGGAGTTTGACCAAGCAGTAAAGCGCGCCTCTTGGATTACGCCTGTTCCTGGTGGGGTAGGTCCACTTACCGTAATAATGTTGATGTGTAATGTAGTTGAGGCAACCAAGCTGCAAGCATAGACAGGTATTTGTGGATGATTAAAAAATATTTTCATCAGTTAATGACAGGAGTTTCTTTCGGTATGACCTCTGGGGTAATTACTTCTCTGGGGATGATTGTGGGTTTGAATTCAGCCACCTCTTCACGATTAGTGGTTATTGCCAGCGTCATAATTCTGGCAATAGCTGATGGTTTATCCGATGCAGCAGGCGTGCATATATCTGAGGAATCAGAGCTTGAAAAGGGAACCGCTAAGCATACTCAAAAGGAAATTTGGGCAGCTACCATCTTTACTTTTATTTCTAAACTTACTTTTACTTTAACTTTTGCTGTCCCCTTTTTGATTCTTCCTTTAAGAAATGCCGTCTTCGTTGCCATTGCTTGGGGAATATTACTACTAGTTTTTCTTAACTTTGCTATTGCCAGGGTAAAACAGGAAAACTCAGTAATACTTATCTCTGAGCATGTTTTACTGGCTTTATTTGTTATTGTTATTTCGCATGGTATTGGTCATTTAGTCGCCAGGTTGGTGGGATAGGCATGGAGAAGAGATGAGTTTTAAGGAAAAGATTCGGGCAGGAAAATTTCTGGTGACCTCTGAGATAGGGCCTCCGAAGGGGATTGAGACCAAGGTGATTTTGGAGGACGCAGAGCTCATTCGCGGCAGGGTTGACGCAATAAACGTCACGGACCTGCAGAGTTCGGTGATGAGATTGGGTTCATTGGCGGTGTGCGCACTCCTGAAGCAGAGAGGATTTGAGCCGATATTCCAGATAACCTGCCGGGACCGCAATCGCCTGGCTCTGCAGTCGGACATTCTATCCGCTGCAAGTCTGGGCATCGAGAATATTTTAGTCTTAACCGGCGACCATACGACTATGGGAGACCACCCTCAGGCAAAGCCGGTGTTCGATTTGGATTCCGTGCAGTTATTGGGCGTGGTAGAGAAACTCCAGGAAGGTTTTGACATGGCAGGCAATAATCTTGAGGGCGAGCCGCCTAAATTTTGCGTCGGAGCAGTGGTAAATCCCGGAGCAGACCCAATAGAGCCTCAGATTATCAAGATGGAGAAGAAAATCGAGCAAGGTGCTGAGTTTTTTCAGACTCAGGCGGTATATGACATAAAGGTCTATGAAAATTTTCTGTCCAGGATTAAGCATTTGAAGACTACGATACTCGCCGGTATCGTTTTGTTAAAATCCGCGGGGATGGCAAAATACATGAACGAAAACGTAGCCGGAGTTACCGTCCCGCAGGATTTAATCGATGAAATGAACTCGGCAGCAAAACAAGACAGGTCAAAGAAATCGGTTGAGATAGCCGCTCGGCTTATCAAGCAACTTAAGCCGGTGTGTCAGGGCATTCATATTATGCCGATTGGCTGGGATAAGAAGGTTCCGCTGGTTCTGGATGCAGCTGGACTGTAGATAGCTTATTTCGTCATTTATTATTTGCGGAGGTCATTAATGGGAGATATAAAATCAAAATCTATAGACTTAGCTACGCAAGAGGCATTAAAGAAAGCGCAGGAGGAGAATGTCCGCACCGCCTGGGAGAGGTTAGAGCAGCAGCAGCCGCAGTGCGGTTTCGGCCAACTGGGGTTGTGTTGTACCGTCTGCGATATGGGGCCTTGCAGGATTGACCCGTTTGGCGAAGGGCCGCAAGCAGGTGTTTGCGGAGCCAATGCGGATACAATCGCCGCCCGAAACCTCGGCCGCAAGGTTGCAGTGGGCGCTTCAGCCCATTCCGACCACGGCAGAGACGTGGCCCATACGTTATTGTTGTTAGCCGAAGGCAAAGCCCATGACTACGGGATTTCGGATATCAAAAAACTAAAGGAATTGGCCGCAGAGTTCTCCATAGATACAAACAAACCCCAGGAAGTTATAGCCAAAGAGCTGGCCAGAAAGATATTGGATGAGTTTGGAAAGCAGGAGGGCGAGCTCAGCTTTATAAAGCGGGCGCCAAAGAAAAGGCAGGATATCTGGAGGAAGCTGGGTATTGTCCCGCGGGGCATTGACAGGGAGGTTGTGGAATTGTTGCACACTACGACCATGGGCGTAGACAACGATTACAGGAATATAATAAAGAACAGCTTGCGTTGCGCCTTGTCCGACGGTTGGGGCGGCTCAATGGTGGCGACGGACCTGCAGGACATAATCCTGGGCTCGCCGCAGCCCATTCGCGGAAAGGTCAATCTGGGCGTATTGAAAGAAGATAGCGTTAACATTGTCGTCCACGGACATGAGCCGGTATTGTCCGAGATGGCGGTTAAGGCAAGTCAGGATCCGGAGTTGTTAAAGCTGGCTCAGGCCAAAGGCGCCAAGGGCATAAACCTGGCTGGAATCTGCTGCACGGCAAATGAGGTATTGATGCGTCACGGCATAGCGGTGGCAGGAAATTTCCTGCAGCAGGAATTAGCCATCGTTACAGGCGCGGTTGAGGTGATGATGGTGGATGTGCAATGCATTATGCCGGCATTACAGGAGGTTGCCAGTTGTTTTCATACCAGGCTGGTCACCACCAGCACTAAGGCAAAGTTTCCCGGAGTCGAGCATATAGAGTTTCAGACAAAAGATGCTTATGAAGTCGCCAAGAAGATTATAAAGATAGGGATTGAAAACTTTTCTAACAGAAACAAAGAGCGGGTTGGTATTCCCAAACAAGAGATGGATTTGATTGCTGGGTTTACCAAAGAGGTCGTGTTTCAGATTCTGGGCGGAAGATACAGAGCGACTTATCAGCCCTTGAATGACGCGATTATTCAGGGCCGGCTGCGGGGAGTAGCAGGCGTGGTGGGGTGCAACAACCCCAAGCAGACCCACGATTATTTTCACACCGCATTGGTTAAAGAGTTAATTAAAAAGGATGTTTTAGTGCTGCAGACCGGTTGTTCAGCAATTGCCTGCGCAAAGCAGGGACTCTTAGTCCCCGAAGCCGCCAGGGAGTTTGCGGGCAGGGGCTTGCAGGAAATCTGCGAAGCCGTGGGTATTCCTCCGGTTCTGCATTTAGGCTCCTGTGTTGACAATAGCAGGATTCTAACCGCCGCTTCCCAGATAATTGCGCAGGGCGGCTTGGGTGAGGATTTGTCCGATATCCCTGCAGCCGGAGCTGCGCCCGAATGGATGTCCGAGAAAGCGATTACCATCGGTATGTATTTTGTGGCCAGCGGGGTTTTTACCGTATTTGGCGCAAATCCCTTTCCCACTTTAGGGAGTCCAAATTTGACCGATTATCTATGCGGGGGTTTAGAGGAACAGGTAGCGGGAAAGTTTGCTTTCTGCGGCGACCCTAAGGAAATGGCTAAGCTCATGATTGAGCACATTGATGAGAAAAGGAAAGCGCTGAAGCTTAGCCCCGTGATGTATGAATAAACTCCTTTACGATATTAAAAAATGTCTCGGTTGCAAATCTTGCGAGATTGTCTGCGCCGTGGTCCACTCGCAAAGCAAAAATTTGCTCAAGGCGCTTAAGGAAGAGATATTGTCCCTGCCGCGGAAGAAGGTTTACAGAACAAAAGACAAAAATTTTCCCGTTTCCTGCCGCCATTGCCAGGAGCACCCCTGCGTTGATGCTTGCATGGCGGGCGCATTGACTTACGACGGACATAGCCAAACGGTTTTGCATGAAGAAAGCCGGTGCGTGGGCTGCTGGATGTGCGTGATGGTCTGTCCCTACGGGGCAATCAGGCCAAACCTAAAAACCAAGATTCCCATACGCTGCGACAAATGCAAAGATGAGGTTGGGCCGGCATGCGTCAAGGCCTGCCTGACCGGAGCGATTATTTTACAGGAGAGCGATGAAAAAGTTGTTCATAGCCGCGACAGAGCAAAATGACGGCAAGACTACGCTTGCGCTGGGTTTGATTTTTAATCTCAGGGAGAAGTTTAAGAAAATCGGGTTTATTAAACCGATAGGCCAGCGCTACCTTATGGAAGAAGGCGAAAAGGTAGACGAGGATTCTGTTCTGATAGAGAGGCTTTTTGAGTCATTGGGCATAAGATACGTTCTTAAAGATATGAGCCCCATTGCCGTGGAGCGCGGGTTTACAGAAAAATATATTCTTAACCCCGACAGCAAGAGGCTGACAGGTCAGATAAAAGAATCCTTTTCGCGAATAGCCCAGGATAAAGAACTGATGATTATCGAGGGGACCGGACACGCTGCGGTCGGTTCGGTGTTCGACCACTCCAATGCCTTCGTGGCGAAATTGTTAGATTCGAAAGTTCTGCTCATTTCCTCAGGAGGTATCGGCCGGCCTATCGACGAAATTATTCTCAATAAGACGCTTTTTGAAAAAGAAGGGATAGAGCTGCTCGGCGTAGTCATCAACAAGGTTTTGCCCGAAAAATTCTCCAAGGTAAATAAACTGGTAAGGAAGGGGCTGGGGCGCAAAGGCATCGAGGTCCTGGGAGTCATGCCTTATCTACCCCTGTTGTCCTGCCCGACGATTGAGCAAATATTGGAGGAGACCGACTATCAATTGCTATGCGGCAAAGAAAGCCTGAATAATTTAGTCAAGAAGATAGTCGTCGGGGCGATGCAGCCGCACAACGCCATAAATTACTTTGTTGACGGAGCACTCCTTATTACGCCTGGTGACCGCGAAGATATGATTCTGGCTTTTCTTGGCTGTTGTTTTAGAAATTCCGCCGACCATATTAATATCTCCGGGATTATCCTGACCGGAAACATTGTGCCCCACAAGAAGATTATGGACCTGTTAGAGCAGGCGAAGATACCCGTTCTCCTGGCCAAGCTGGACACCTATAGCGTCGCCTCGCGCATCCATGACCTGATGATAAAAATAAGACCTCAGGATAAAGAGAAGATAGAGGCGGTGCAGAAGTTAGTAAAAGAAAACGTCGATATAGATAAGCTTGTAGAGAGGCTGTAGGATGAAAAATTTCGTTATTGTCGGCAATTCCGCGGCGGGAATAGCCGCTGCGGAGGCAATCAGGGATAAAGACAGAGGCGGCAAGATTACCATAATCTCTGAAGAGGATTACGACGCCTACTGCCGTTGCCTTATCTCCTATTTTTTAGCCGGAGACGTTCCGGAAGAAAAACTGGTCTACAGGCCCCAGAGTTTTTACAAGGAGAATAATCTGGATTTAATTCTTAATAAGAAGGTGACAAAAGTCGAACCGAAGAAAAATAAGGTGGTTTTTGAGGATAAGACCTCGATAGGTTACGATGCGCTGCTTATTGCTACCGGCGCTTCGGCGAAGTTTCCGCCGGACCTGAAGGCCCTTAAGAAAAGAGGGGTGTTCGGATTCAGGACAATAAAGGACGCAAAAGAGATTTTGGGCTTGGTGCCGGTTTCTTCTACCAGCTGCGTATTGGGCGGAGGATTGATCGGTTTTAAGGCCGCTTATGGGCTTTTAAAGAGAAAGCAGGGAATAAAGGTAATCGTTAAATCCGGATTTGTCCTTTCCCAGATGCTCGACGAGAAGGGGGCTGGATTTTTTATGAAGAGATTCCGGGAGGCCGGAGTAGAGATTATGACCGGCAGGGACATCGTAGAGATTTTAGGAAACGGAGATTTGAAGGCAATAAAGCTCGACACCGGCAAGGTCATTGCTTGTTCAATCCTGGTTATAGGCAAAGGGGTAAGTCCGAATACGGATTTAATCAAAGAAACCCGGATAAATACCGATAAGGGGATACTCGTTGATAAATACATGAAAACAAACGTTCCTAATATTTTTGCCGCCGGAGACGTAGCCCAGAGTTTTGACCTCGCCTATAAAAACAGCGCCGTTAATGCTCTTTGGCCTAACGCGGTTGAGCAAGGCAGGGTAGCCGGTTTTAATATGGCCGGTCAGGATATCGAATACGGCGGCTCAATGTCAATGAATTCAATTGAATTCTTCGGCCTCTGCGCTATCTCCATCGGAATAATCAGACCCAAGAGCCCTGAATTCGAAGAGATTGTCTTCTTGGACGAAAAGAGAGATATTTATAAAAAGTTTGTTTTGAAGGGGAATCGCCTCGCCGGGATGATTGCTGTTGGAGATATAAGGAATTGCGGAGTATTTTTAAGGCTTATAAAAGAAGAAACCGACATATCTTTCATTAAGGATGAGTTGTCATCGGAAACTTTTAATTACGCTAAGATATTAGATTTGCTCAAACAGAAGGACGAGGTTTATATAGTTTAAAAGGGGGGAATCGATGTCCAGGGTTGTTGCAACAGCGGTTATTCGCGGAGCAAAAAAAATTGTTAAAGAAGCACAGGATTCCTTAAATAAGGCGGTAGAAGAGAAACAAGAAGCGCAGAAATTAGAGTTTCCGGAAACGGCTTTTTATCTTCCGATGACATACGCTTTATTGGGAGTTCAGGTAAAGACTTTAAAGGACGCAAGGCCCGTATTAGAGCACGCCAGGTCTTTATTGCCCGGAGAGCCTTCCGAAAATCTTTGGCTTCCTTATTTAGGCAATGCGCTGGATGCGGGAATCGCCACTCTTCTGGCCGAGGAGATAATTATGGCTTTGCGGTATCTCAACGGCAAGGAGCCGCAGAAAGACTGCAACGGTTTCTTTACCGATACGATTATGCGTTCCCTGGGGATTCAACTGGTTGACGGCCGCATGCCGGGATTTGCGGCAATCCTTGGCGCGGCGCCGGATAACCGGACCGCAGTTGAAATCGTTCGTCAATTGCAGGAGAGGAACATCCTTATTTTCGTCGGCTCAAGCACCGGCGGGCGCTCCGTAATCGACCAATTAATCGAGGAGGATGTGCAGATGGGTTGGGACAATTATATTGTCCCTTACGGAAGGGATACGGTTTCGGCAATATATCCTCTGAACTGGGCTATCCGTTCGGCGCTTACCTTCGGCGGATTGAAAGCCGGCCAGGCAAAGCAATGCCTGTTGTACACAAAAGAGAGAGTATTTGCCTTCGGGCTGACCTTGGGCGAAGTCGACGATTTAAAATACGCCACCGGAGCCGGAGCGATTAATATGGGTTTTCCGGTAATAGCCGATACCGAGATTCCAGAGATTAGACCCTCGGGCATAACCACTTACGAGGCTTTGGTTAAGGAGCTTGACCATAAAAAGATTGTTGCGCGGGCTATCGAGGTAAGAGGAGTTAAAGTTACGGTCACTCAAATTCCCATCCCGGTTCCTTACGCAGCGGCTTTTGAGGGAGAGCGCGTGAGGAGGGAGCAGTTGTATGTTGAATTCGGCGGAAAGGCTTCCACGGCTCTCGAATACCTCACCTCTAATGAACTGGGAGAGGTCGAAGACGGGAAAGTCGAACTTATCGGCCCCGACATAGACCAGTTGGATAAGGAGAAAAAATCAATGCCCCTTGCGATTGTTGCGGAAGTGGCCGGCCGCAAGATGCAAAAAGATTTCGAGCCGGTCCTGGAGCGCCAGATACACCGGTATACAAATTACGCAATGGGAATTATGCATATCGGCCAGAGAGATATGTGCTGGATAAGGATAAATCAGCAGGCTTTCAGCAAGGGCATTCGCCTTAAGCATTTCGGTATATTTTTACACGCAATGTTTCATAAGGACTACGGCGCAATCGTGGATAAGGTACAGGTAAAGTTATATACCCAGCTTCCCGACGTGGAAAGATTATTGTCCGGAGCAAGAAAGGTATACGATGAGCGGGATAGCCGCATAAGCGGCATGACTGACGAGAGCGTGGACACGTATTATTCGTGTTTACTTTGCCAATCCTTCGCTCCTAATCATGTTTGCATCGTTACCCCTGAGCGACTGGGTCTCTGCGGGGCTTATTCCTGGCTGGATGCCAAGACCTGCTACGAGATTACGCCCACCGGTCCAAACCAGCCGATAACAAAAGGAAAGGTACTCGAGCAGAAGTTCGGCCAATGGGAAAACGTGAACAGATTTGTGTATGAAAAATCAAATAAGACCATAAGTAAAGTAAGCATGTACTCACTTATGGATAGTCCTCAGAGTTCTTGCGGATGCTTCGAGTGCATCGTGGCAATTATTCCCGAAGCAAACGGTTTTATGATTGTTAACCGCGACCATTCCGGCATGACGCCCTGCGGGATGACCTTTACCGGATTGGCCGGTTCGGTAGGAGGAGGCGTTCAGACCCCGGGTTTTTTGGGCATAGGCAAACTTTATATCTTGAGTAAAAAATTTATTTCCGCGGACGGCGGATTAGCCCGCATAGTATGGATGCCTAAAGAGTTAAAGGAAAGTTTGGGGGGAAAATTAAAACAGAGTTGCCAGGAAAGCGGATACCCGGATTTACCGGATAAGATTGCCGACGAGACGCAATCTACTACTTCGGAGCAACTTCTGGAGTTTTTGTCTAAAGTCGGACACCCTGCGTTAAGCATGCCCGCTCTGTTGTAAATTTTCTCTTGACTTTTTAATTTTTATCTTGTATTTTAAAATCAAATATGTTAAGATATTTAAAGAAAAGTAGTTATGTTTTTATATTCCTTGCCGTTTGCCTTTTCTTACCTGCCTTGCTCCCCGCAAAGGAATTGCCACTTCTTTTAGAACGTTCCCGATACTATCGCAAACAGGGCTTTGAGTTTCAATCCCAAGGGCGTCTCGATGAAGCGATGGCATGTTATCATAAAGCCATAATTTTAGACCCGACTTACACAGCCGCATACAACGACTTGGGCATCGTCTACGAAGCCGTAGGGATGGACGACAAGGCCGAAGAAGCCTATCTGGCCGGCCTGAAAACCGACCCTAATTATCCTAATTTATACACAAATCTGGCTATGCTATACGAGAAAAACAAGGAATACGTAAGCGCTGCCAGATTTTGGAAAAAAAGAATAGAATTAGGCCCGCCCGGAGACGTTTGGGTAAAAAAAGCACAAGAGAGGCTGGTAGCGCTAAGAGAATTTGTGCCGGAACTTAAGCAGGAGTATCTTAAGGCACAGGCAGCAGAGTTAGCCGAGGAGTTGGCAGTCAAGAGAAGAGAAGAAAGGTTAAAAGAGTTAGCCGAAATAAACAGGCTGTATAACGAGGCAAAAAATTTGTACCAAAGCGGCGAATACGAAAAGGCGCTCAACAGCGTTAACCTTGCCTTAAATCTCAATCCGACAAACAAAGAGGAGCTGTTGAGCTTTAGGGATGAAGTGGAGAAGAAAGCCCGTATCGCCAAAATCAACGGGCTGGTAAACGAAGCAAAAAGATTATATCAAAACGCAGAGTATGCGAAAGCAATCGATCTCCTCGACCTTGTCTTAGACCTCAATCCGGAAAATAGACAGGAGTTATTGAGCCTCAGAGAAGAAATAAGGAAAAGGGCCCGCATTGCCGAAATGGAAAATTATTTTCAAAACGCAATGGGATATTACCAGAAAGACGACCTTCAGGAAGCAAAGCGCGAACTTGAAAAGATTTCCGCGGAGATTACCTCAAGCCTTAAAGATAATTGATCTCCCAGCCGTTTCTTTCAATGTCTTTGAAAAAAATCTCAGCCGACTTTAAAACTCAAAGAGTACATAACGGTTAATGGACGTAATGTTGGCAAATGCAGACTGATCGGACCTCACAGCGGTTGTTGCTTATCGACGCCACTGCTTATTGCTATCGCGCATTTTATGCTTTAAGGGGCTTGAGCACCTCGTTTGGTCAGCCGACAAACGCAATTTACGGATTCGTAAATTTTTTTAACAAGATTTTAAAGCAGGAGAACCCCGAATATCTGGGAGCCTGCTTTGATGTATCCAGAGATACCTTCCGGCAGCGTGAATTCGCCAAGTATAAGATTCAGCGTCCCCCGATGCCCGACGATTTAGCCGGCCAGATACCCATAATAAAACAGATAATCCGGGCTTACGGCATTGCCATGTACGAGAAGGCCGGATTTGAAGCCGATGACCTGCTTGCCACCCTGACCAGGAAGGCAAGGAAGGCAGGGATGGATGTGGTGATTATCAGTTCTGATAAGGATATTCTGCAATTGGTAGATGAAAACGTCAAAGTTTTTAGTCCGTACAAAGATAAAAAAGGCACGCTCTATAATTCAAAGAGGGTTCGGGAGCAATTCGGCATTGAGCCGAGTCAGATGATTGATTTCATTTCCCTGACCGGAGACCCGGCAGACAACATTCCTCCGGTTAAGGGGATAGGAGAGAAGACTGCTGCCAGGCTCATCCGGGATTATAAATCTATTGAGGGCATACTGGATAATCTTGAGAAAATCAAGCCTCAGAGATTGCAGGAGGCTTTGAAGGAGAGTTCGCAGCAGATTATGCTGAATCGCAGCCTGATTAAACTAAGGGAAGACGTGGAGTTGGATTTTGACCTGGGTAAATTGAAGTTGGGAGAGCCCGATTATTTTGTTTTACGCAATATATTCAGACAATTGGAATTCAGGAGCCTGCTGGAAAATTTGCCTCAAAGTTCTTCCGCCGGCGCGGTTGAGGGGGCGGAAAGCGCCCGTGAGTCCGCAGACGCAAGCACCATAAAAAAAATAGTTTCTGACGGCGGGAAGGAGCTGGTTTTAACCCATCGGGACGACAGGCTCGCTATTTTTGCGGCAGAAAAAAAGATTTTTGCCGAGTTCAACGACCGGGATTTAAACGATGATGTCTTGAGTATATTAAGCAACCCCGGTATTAAGAAAATCGGCCATAATCTTAAAGAGTTAAAAGTAAAGCTGGCTAAAAGAAAGATAAGATTAGATGGCTTGTATTTCGATACAATGATTGCCGCGTATTTGCTGAATCCTTCGGGAGCCGATTATGCCTTATCCGAAGCGGTCTGGGATTATTTTAAAGAGGCAGTGGATGTTCGCAGCTTACGGCCGGATACGGCCTGCGGTTTTATACTGAGATTAAAGTCTGTTTTAGAAAAGGAGCTGAGAGAAAAGGAATTGGATTCACTTTTCTTCAATCTGGAAATGCCCTTGATTGACGTGCTCGGCGAAATGGAGCTCGCCGGAGTAGCGGTTGACCTGGAGCTTCTTGAGTCTTTATCCCGGCAGATTGAAAGACAATTGATCGGCCTGGTGGAAAAAATATACGAACTTTCCGGAACCCAATTTAATATTAATTCTCCCAAGCAGCTGAGGAGCATTCTATTCGAGAGGCTGAAATTGCCGGTTCAGAAAAAAACAAAAAGCGGGCCTTCTACGGACGAGGAGGTTTTAAACAGGCTTGCCGGTCAGCACCCTCTGCCCGGGGTATTGCTTGAGTACAGAAAACTTACTAAGATAAAATCAACCTATGTGGACGCTTTTCCGGCCCTGGTTGACCCTGAAACAAAGCGAATCCACGCTTCATTCAATCAAACCGGAACACAAACCGGAAGGCTCAGCTCCGCCAATCCTAATTTGCAGAATCTTCCTATAAAGGGCGATATCGGGCGCCAGATAAGAAAGGCAATAATCGTTTCCGGAGAAAATAATCTTCTCGCCTCTTTCGATTATTCTCAGATAGAATTAAGGCTACTGGCCCATCTTTCCGGGGATTCCCAGCTCATCGATGCCTTTAATAACGACCGGGATATTCACATTGCTACCGCCTCTTTGATCTATGGATTGGGCCATAAGGACATCGACGACAAGATGCGGGAGGTAGCAAAAAGGATTAATTTCGGAATTATATACGGCTTGAGCAGCTACGGTTTAAGCAGAGATTTGGGGATTACTCAGGAAGAGGCGGGCAATTTTATCGACGCTTATTTTTCCAGATACCCCGGAGTCAAGGATTACATTGTGAGCCAGATCCAGAGGGCCAGGCAAGATGGATACGTCACGACGATATTGGGGCGCAGGAGATACATTTCGGGAATCGACAGTAATAATGCCGGAATGAGGCAATTCGCCGAAAGGCAGGCGATAAATACGCCGGTTCAGGGCTCGGCCGCCGACCTGATAAAAAAGGCAATGGTCGATATTTCTTGCGAAATACGAAAATCGGGACTTAAGTCAAAGCTTATTTTACAAATACACGACGAGCTTGTTTTTGAAGTCCCGGCGCCGGAATCGGATGAGTTGATTAAGCTGGTCCGTCGGCAGATGGAAGGATGTGTTAAATTTAATGTCCCCATAAGGGCAGTGGCCAAGGTGGGAAAGAATTGGCTGGAAATGGAGGAGGTTCGATGAAAATAGCTGTGTGTGCGTCGGAAGCGGTTCCGTTCGCCAAGACCGGAGGTCTGGCTGACGTAGCCGGGGCTTTGCCTTTGGCTCTGGAGAAGCTCAAACAGGAGGTCATTATCGTTACGCCGTATTATAAAAAGGCCTCGCTTACCAAATTCGAAGTCAAGCCTTTGCTCCCGGGGATCCTGACCGGCAAGGCAGGAAAGGATATCAAGGTATATTTTATCCAAAACGATAAATATTTTGACCGGGAGGGGCTTTACGGCGACAAACAGGGAGACTATCCCGATAATATAGAAAGGTTTTCTTTCTACTCCCGCAAGTGCCTGGAATTGCTCAAACAGATTCAATTTAAACCCGACATAATTCACGTTCACGACTGGCAGGCTTCTCTGATTCCGATTTATCTTAAAACCGTCTATTCTTGCGATTCTTTTTACAGAGATACTAAGACTTTGCTTACCATTCATAACTTAGCCTATCAAGGCACGTTTGCCCGGGAGGAATTTCCCAAGCTGGGCCTGGACTGGTCTCTTTTTAATATGGAGCGGCTCGAGTTCTACGACAAGGGCAATATCTTAAAGGGAGGCATTGTTTTTTCCGACTGCATCAATACGGTAAGCTCCTCATATGCCGCCGAGATACAGACCAAAGAATTCGGCTGCGGGCTGGACGGCGTTCTTGCCGGGAGGAGGAACGTACTGTTCGGGATATTAAACGGGCTGGACTATTCTGCCTGGGATCCCTCAACCGATAAACTTATTTTCAATAAATACGATGCCCGGAATTTGAAAGATAAATATAAGAACAAAGAGGGATTGCAGCGCGAATGCAAATTGACCGTAAACAGAGAGGTTCCTTTGCTTGGCATGGTCTCGCGCTTGGCCGAACAGAAGGGATTGGATATACTCGCCGAAGCCCTCGAAGATATGTGCAAACTTAACTTGCAGCTGATAATACTGGGGACCGGCGATATAAAATATCATAAGCTCCTGGAAGAAAAAAGCAGGAAATTTAAAAAAGCGTTCCGCCTGTTCCTCAAGTTCGATAATGCTCTTGCGCATAAAATATACGCCGGTTCGGATATATTCTTAATGCCGTCCAGATTCGAGCCCTGCGGCCTGGGGCAGATGATCAGCTTAAAATACGCAACCGCCCCCCTGGTGTTTAAGACCGGAGGCTTAGCCGATACGATAGATAAATCAAACGGTTTTATTTTTGACAACTATAGCGCACCCGCTTTGGTTGAAACGGTAAGGGAGGCTATATCCCTGTATAAGGACAAAAAGAGATGGCAGGCAAAGATAGACAGGGGTATGAAAGCGAATTTCTCCTGGCAGGAGTCGGCTAAAAAATACATTCAACTGTACCAGAAACTGATTGCTAAGTAATTTAGCCGATTCAAGAACTATTCCTTGAACGCCTAATTCAAATATCAAAAATCAATCCTTTTAAAGGAAATATGGTGATAGGCATCACGGGTAATTTCGGCTCAGGCAAAACTACCGTTGCCGGGATGTTCCGGCGGCTGGGAGCAGAGGTAATAGATGCCGACAGGATTGCGCATCAATTGATGCAGCCGCCCGGCAAGGTCTATAGGCGGCTTGTGGCTTGTTTTGGCAAGGATATTCTTTCCGGCCGAAAGCCTCGCATTAATCGAAAAAAGCTTGCCAGAATCGTATTTAACGATAAAGGAGCCCTGGATAAGCTTAACGCGATAATACACCCCGGGATATTAAAAATAATCGACAGTAGAATTAAGGGTTCTGCGAAGAGCGAAACTTTAGCCGTGGATGCGCCGCTGTTGATTGAGACCGGGCTGCAGCATAAGGTTGACGCGGTAGTGGTGGTCAAGGCCAAATCCGATGTCCGGATTCGGAGATTGAAAAAGAGCGGCTTAACAGCCGATGAGATAAAAAACAGGCAGAATTTTCAGCTGCCGCAAGTGCAGAAGCTCGGGTTTGCTGATTTCATAGTCGATAACAGCGGAAGGAGGAGCCGGACCGGAAAACAAGTAAGAGATATTTGGAATAAAATAACCGGAGGTATGAGAGATGGAAAAAGTTGAGAAAGCCGAAAAAGCAGAGAAAACGGAGAAAATCGAAAAGCTGGATATCGGGGATTTAAAAGAAATGAAGATATCCGAGCTAAATAAACTTGCCAAGCAGATGGGGATAAACAGCGTAAGCGGCCTGAGGAAGCAAGACCTCATATTTAAGGTTCTTCAAGCCCAGGCAGAGAAAGAAGGCTTGATGTTCGGGGAAGGGGTGCTGGAGGTTCTGTCCGAAGGATTCGGATTTTTGAGGTCGCCGAATTATAATTATCTTCCCTGTCCCGACGACGTGTATATTTCCCCTTCCCAGATAAGAAAATTTGACTTGAAAACCGGCGATACGGTCAGCGGTCAGATAAGGCCGCCCAAAGAGGGGGAAAAATATTTTGCTCTGCTTAAGATTGAAGCGGTAAATTTCGGTCATCCTGAAGAGGCTAAAGATAAGGTTTTGTTTGATAACCTTACCCCGATTTATCCGCACGAGCGCTTTGTCTTGGAAACAGAGCCGAATGAGTTATCCTGCCGGATTATGGACCTGCTGACGCCTACCGGTTACGGCCAGCGCAGCTTGATTGTGGCTCCGCCTTATAGCGGAAAGACCGTCCTTCTTAAAAAACTCGGCAATGCTATAGTGCGAAATCAGCCCGACGTAATCCTTATTGTCTTGCTTATCGACGAAAGGCCCGAGGAGGTTACCGATATGCAGCGTAACGTTAAAGGCGAGGTTATCTCTTCGACGTTTGACGAGCCTCCGGAGAGGCACGTTCAGGTGGCCGAGATTGTCCTTGAGAAGGCAAAGAGGTTAATCGAACATAAGAAGGATGTGGTGATATTGCTGGACAGCATCACGCGCCTGGCCCGCGCCTATAATGCGGTTATACCACACAGCGGCAAGGTTCTTTCCGGGGGTATAGATTCGAACGCCCTTCAGAAGCCGAAGCGGTTTTTCGGCGCGGCAAGGGCAATAGAAGAGGGAGGCAGCCTCACGATTATCGCTACGGCACTTGTCGATACGGGCAGCCGTATGGACGACGTCATTTTTGAGGAATTCAAAGGCACGGGTAATATGGAACTGCAATTGGACAGGAACCTGTTCCAGAGGAGGATTTACCCGGCAATCGATATTAAGAAATCCAACACCCGCCATGAAGAGCTGCTGGTCCCCGGGGACAAGTTACAAAAAATCTGGATATTGAGAAAGGTGCTTAATGAGCTGAATAATATCGAAGCAATGGAGTTGCTTATCGAGAAGATGTCTCAAACCAAGAATAACGAGGAATTCCTGAACAGTATGAATCAGTAAGTGAGGCCACGACTTATGTCCTGAGCGAAGTCGAAGGACATAAGTCGTAAGGCCGAACTTATCCTTGACATTTTTCCGGCGCATGAATTATAGAAAAATGTCAAGGATTATCTGCTCATTAAAGGAGGAATAAATAATGAAAGACAAGATTCATCCCAAATATCAGGAGTGCACGGTTGTATGCGCGTGCGGAAATACCATACACACCCGCTCCACAAAACCGAGTATTCGAGTCGAGATATGCTCCAGTTGTCACCCTTTCTTTACCGGCAAACAGAAATTTGTCGACTCGGCAGGCAGGGTGGAAAAATTCATGAGAAAATACGGCAAATCTGCCGAAAGCAGCGAGTAGCAAGAAAATAAAAATTTAAGATGGATTTAAGTGAATTGGAGAAAATAGAGAAGCGTTACGCGGAACTGGAGAAGCTGTTGGTGCTGCCCGGGGTAATCTCCGATAAAAACCAGTATAATCAGCATGCCAAGGAGATATCCAGGATTTCGGACGCCGTGCATCTCTATCGTAAGTTTAAGCAATGCCAGGCTGAAATCGCCAAATTAGAGCAGACCCTAAAGGAAAAACACGATAAAGAATTCCTCCTCTTGGTGGAAAACGAGATAAAAGATTTAAGAGAAAAGAGCCGGGACTGCCTGGATAAAATAAACCAAAAGGTTAAACCGGAAAGCGGGGAGGAGGACAAAGACGTTATCGTAGAAATCAGGGCGGGAACCGGCGGCCAGGAAGCCAGTTTGTTCGCCGCAGACTTGTACAGGATGTATACCAAATACGCTCAAAGACAAGGCTGGGCAACTGAAATGCTGGCCTCTCACCCTACGGACCTGGGCGGGTTCAAGGAAATTATCTTTAGCATAAGAGGCAAACAGGCTTTTGCGCGCCTTAAATGGGAAAGCGGGGTACACCGGGTGCAGCGCGTGCCGACTACCGAGACGCAGGGCAGAATTCATACTTCGACCGCAACGGTAGCCGTGTTAGCAGAGCCGGAAAGCACGGAGTTGCAGATTAATCCCGGAGACTTAAGGATCGACGTCTTCCGCTCTTCCGGACACGGCGGACAAAGCGTCAACACTACCGACTCGGCCGTGAGAATTACCCATTTGCCTACCGGGCTGGTCGTAACTTGCCAGGACGAACGCTCTCAGCTTAAAAATAAAAGCAAGGCGTTGAGAGTCCTGAGAGCAAGATTGATGGAAATAACCAGGCAGAAGGAAGAGAAAAAAATTTCCGAAGACAGGAAGTCGCAAGTCGGCACCGGCGAGCGCAGCGAGAAAATCCGGACTTACAACTTTCCCGGCCACCGCGTTACAGACCACCGGATTAATTTAACCCTGCATAAATTAGAGTCTGTTATGGAAGGCAATCTGGACGACTTTTCCGAGCAATTGATTAAAAAAATGCCCGGCGACCCGAGGGAATTTAATGGTTCGACTACGCTCACCATTAACACTGAGCAAAGTCGAAGTGTTAATAACTTAGAAAAACAATAATTCAACCCATTTTTACTTCAAAGAGTAGTTTTTAAATTAGCTAAATTAAAAATGACTGAAGCGGAATTATTATTTACGCAAATTCTGAATTGTTCCCGCGCGGAATTACATCTTAATAGAAGACGGACACTTAAACGGGAGGAGGCGTCGTTTCTTGCCTGCGCTTTGAGGAGGAGATTTTACGGCGAGCCGCTTCAGTACGTATTAGGCAAGACCGAGTTTATGGGATTTGAATTCATAGTGAATGCCGATGTGTTCATACCGCGGCCGGAGACGGAAATTCTGGCGGAAAAAGCGTTAAGCTATAGTCGCCGGTTGCCAGTTGACGATTGCCAGATATTAGACATAGGCACGGGTTCGGGATGTATCGCTATTTCTTTAGCCGGATTCCTGCCGAAAGCCGGGATTACCGCCACAGATATCTCAGAGAAGGCGTTAGATATAGCAAAGTCAAATGCTTATTTAAATAAAGTCGAGCAGAGAATCAGCTTTATTCACTGCGATTTATTTCCCCATAACCTAAAACCTAACACCTATGACCTAATTGTAACCAATCCGCCCTATATCCCATCTGCACAGATTGAAAAGCTGCAGCTCGAATTAAGCCATGAGCCCCGCATGGCTCTCGACGGAGGTATCGACGGATTGGATTTTTACCGCCGCATTATCCGGGATTCATGGGCTTATTTAAAGAAAAAGGGGTTGCTGATTATGGAGATGGGGTTTAATCAATGCGCGCAAATACGAATGCTATTGAATTCATCTGAATTCGAAGTAATCGAGGTAGTTAAGGATTATAATAATATTGACAGAGCTATTGTAGCAAGTATTAATTACTAAGAAATACTAAACGCTATACGCTACACGCTAAACGCTATAATAAATGGATAAGCTCGTAATCGAAGGCGGCAGGAGACTCAAGGGAGAAGTAACCGTTTCCGGTTCAAAAAATGCGCTTCTGCCGATATTGGCCGCTACCTTATTAACCGATGAGCCTTGCTGTGTCAAAGGGGTTCCGAACCTGCGCGACACCGCTACAATGATAAAGATATTGCGTTCCTTGGGCAAGAGCGCGGAATTCAGAGACGGAAAGGTTTTAATAAAATCTACCAGTCGCGTTAATACCACGGCAGACTATAAGCTCGTGTCCACTATGCGCGCATCTTTTTGCGTCCTCGGCCCGCTTTTATCTAAATACAAAATAGCCAGGGTATCTTTACCGGGAGGCTGCGTTATCGGGTTAAGGCCGGTGGACTTGCATCTTAAAGGCTTAAAGGCTTTAGGTGCGCATATAGATATCGCCGGCGGTTATGTGCAGGCTAAGGCGCAAAAACTACGGGGCGCCCATATGTATTTGGGCGGTTCTTTCGGCTCTTCGGTTTTAGCTACCGCCAACGTAATGATGGCGGCTGTTTTGGCATCCGGCGCAACAAAAATTGAGTCCGCCGCCTGTGAGCCGGAGATAGTTGACCTGGCTAAATTCCTTAACAAAATGGGGGCCAAGGTTAAAGGGATTGGCACGCCCCTTATCCAGATACAGGGAGTTAAGCACCTGCACGGAGCGGAATATAAAATTATCCCCGACCGCGTCGAGGCAGGCACGCTTATTATCGCCGCGTTAATTACCAAAGGAGAAATCAAACTCAAGAATGTCATCTGGCAGCATCTGGGAGCAATTTTGGATAAGCTGGAGCAGATGGGAGCGGATGTTCAAAAAGGCAACGCAACGGTTAAGGTAAATCCGCCCCGCCGGTTGCAGCCGGTCAGCGTTACCACGCTGCCTTACCCGGGGTTCCCTACCGATATGCAGGCGCAGATGATGTCTTTGTTAAGCCTTGTGCCGGGAGTGAGCCTAATTACCGAGAAGGTTTATCCGGACAGGTTTATGCATATAGCCGAACTAAACCGGATGGGAGGCCATATTCAAAGGCAGGGCCCGCACGCTATTGTTGAGGGAGTGAACCGGTTGTCCGGAGCCGATGTAATGGCTTCGGATTTGCGGGCTTCGGCTTGTTTGGTTCTGGCGGGGCTTGCTGCCCAAGGCCGGACTTCGGTTTCCCGCATCTATCATCTTGAGCGGGGATACGAAAATCTGGATGAGAAATTGAGGAACCTGGGAGCGGAAATACGCAGGGAAAAGGAGTAGGAACTGCGTTACTAAGGAGCGGAAAGTGATATTGGTTATCGATAATTACGATTCGTTTACCTATAATCTTGTGCAATATTTAGGGGAATTGGGTCAGAATCTGAAGGTCTTGCGCAACGATAAAATTAATATTGCCGGGATAAAAAGGTTGAAACCCGACAGAATCGTGGTTTCCCCCGGGCCGGGCCGGCCTGAGGACGCCGGAATATCCTGTCAGGTCATTAAGGAATTCGCCGGCAAGGTTCCCATACTGGGCGTATGCCTGGGGCACCAGTGTTTGGGGTTTGTATACGGAGCAAAGATTGTCCAGGCGCACAGGCTAATGCACGGGAAAACCTCGATGATTTATCATAACCAAAAAGGAATATTTAAAGGCATTCCCAACCCCTTTGAAGCTACCCGGTATCATTCTTTGATTGTAAGCGGCCGCAACTTAACATCGGAATTGGAGGTGGTCGCCTGGACTAAGGACGATGAGATAATGGGACTTAAATATAAGGATTACCCGGTCTGGGGAGTGCAGTTTCATCCGGAGTCGATACTGACAAATACGGGGAAAGACATTTTAAGGAATTTCTTGGGCTATGGAAAAAAAGGCTGATTTAAATCCGTACATCGATAAGCTTAACCGCAAGATTGATTTGTCTATGGAGGAGGCAGCCTCGGCAATGAGCGTTATTATGTCGAAAGAGGCGCCTGATTCTGAAAAAGCTGCATTTCTTGTCGCGCTTCAGGCAAAGGGTCCGACAACCGAGGAGATTGCCAGCTTTGCCTTCGCAATCAGGCAAATCGCCGGCAAAGTCGAAACAAAGGACATAAAAAAGGATAAGGTTTTGGCGGATACCTGCGGCACCGGCGGAGGAGCCATAGAGACGTTTAACGTATCCACAACGAGTATGTTTATCCTATCGGCTTCGGGTATGGCTGTAGCCAAACACGGCAACCGCGCCATAACCTCTAAATGCGGCAGCGCGGATGTGCTTGAAGAACTCGGCGTTAATATTGCAATGGAGGCAGAAATTGCCAGCCGCTGCCTGGCAGAAATAGATATCGCCTTTTTCTTCGCCCCGCTTTATCACGGAGCGTTTAAGAACGTCCAGAAAGTTCGCCGGCAAATCCGAACACCGACGGTATTCAACATCCTCGGTCCTTTGGTCAACCCCGCTTTTTCTTCCGCCTATAAAAACGGAATCAAGACGGTCCAGATATTGGGGGTTAACAGCGAAAGATTGACGCATAGATTGGTCAGGGTGTTAAAGGTCCTGAATCTGAGCAGGGCGATGGTCGTATACGGATTGGATGCCGGGAGTAATTTAGGCATGGATGAGATTTCTACAATCGGAGATACCAGGATTTACGAATTGACCGAGGGAGGAGAAATCAAGAATTATGTAATAAATCCTCAGAGCCTCGGCATTGAACCGGCTAAGCCCGGAGATTTAACCGGAGGCACGCCGCAGGACAATGCCCGAATTTTAACGGATATTTTATCCGGCAAAGATAGAGGGCCAAAGCTGAATATCGTATTGCTCAACGCCGCTGCCGGGCTTTATCTGGGAGACAGGGCTAAGAATCTGGGTGAAGGAATCAAAGTTGCCTCCGATTGCATAGATTCCGGCAGCGCTATGAGGAAACTGGACGAACTGCGCCGATTTTCCAACTTACCATAGGTCGGCAGAGAGAGGTTTTTATATGGAGGATGCGCTTAAACAGATTGTTGTCAGGAAAAAAGAAAGACTTGCCCAGAGGGTAAAAGAATTTCCCCGGGAGAATTTACTGGCAAAAATAGAGGCCTCGAATCCCGCGCTTTCGTTTATTAAAAGCATAAATAAATCCGGCTCAATTTCTCTTATTGCCGAGGCTAAAAAAGCTTCTCCCAGCCGCGGCGTTATACGGCAGGATTTTAATCCCTGCGAGATAGCCAGAATATACAAAGAATCCGGAGCGCAGGCGATTTCGGTTGTGACCTGCGAGGATTATTTTTTAGGCGATATCAATTACGCCCAGCAGATTAAGAAAACGGCGAATCTGCCGGTTTTAAGGAAAGACTTCATCATAGACCCCTATCAGATTTACGAAGCGCGCGCTTTCGGCTGCGACGCCGTACTTTTAATCGCCGAGCTGCTTAATCAGGAAACCTTAAGCAGTTTCCTGGGTTTGGCCAATAGTCTGAATTTGGATTGTCTGGTAGAGGTTAATACCGAGAAGGATATTAAAAAGGCCTTGAAGGCAAAGGCTGGGCTTATCGGCATAAATAACCGCAACCTCCATAGTCTGGCGGTGGACTTTGAAACCACGCAGAGACTTTATCCTCTGATTCCCAGGGATAAAATCGTGGTGGTGGAAAGCGGGATTAAGTCTTACCAGGACATATTATTTCTGAAGGTTTTGGGAGTGAGCGCGGTTTTGATCGGCGAGGCTATTGTGGAGTCTGCGGACATCAAAGCGAAAATTAAAGAGATTATGGGTTGGTAAAGTTAGCGTATAGCGTAGAGCGTGTATTTATTAGCGTAGAGCGTATAGCGTTTAGCGTATAGAAAATACTAAACGCTATCACGGGGTAGAAATTTATTATGGTTAAAGTTAAGATATGCGGGATAACGAATTTGGAAGACGCCTTATATGCGGTCGGGCAGGGAGCGGACGCTTTGGGTTTCGTATTCTATAAAAAGAGCCCCAGATACATTAAGCCGGAAAGAGCGGAAGCAATAATTAAACAGTTGCCGGTCTGCGTAAAGAAGGTAGGGGTGTTTGTGAATTCAAAGGAGGCGACGATAGAAAGAATCGCAGGCAGATTAAAATTAGATATGCTGCAGTTTCACGGAAACGAGTCAAGGCGCTTTTGCGATAGGTTCAAAAATTTCAAAGTAATCAAGGCATTCCGGGTAAGAGACAGGATTGATACCGCGGAATTATCCGAATACGATGTTTGGGCTTATATGTTCGATACTTTTTCAAAAGGAAAATTCGGCGGAACCGGCAAAATTTTCGATTGGCGGGTTTTAAGCCGTTTAAAGAATTTCAAGAAAAACTTATTTTTGTCAGGAGGTCTAACCCCCGCGAACGTTAAGAAAGCGTTGAAAACCTTTCCCGCCCGCTGGGTGGATGCCTCCAGTTCTTTAGAGAGGGCTCCCGGCAGGAAAGACCCTGCTAAGATCAGGAAATTCATAAGGAATGCAAGGTCTGCGTAATCAATGATTTTCAATCACATGTGCTCGCGCAAAAGAATCGATAATAGCGCTAACGATTGACTTATACCCGATTAGGCAGTATAATAAGTGAGGCCACAACTTATGGAGCGATAGCGAACATAAGTTGTATGGCCGAACTTACCCTTGACATCGGAGATGTCAAGGGTCAAATTCACACTTATAACTTATGTCGGCTATCGCCTCCATAGGTTATGTGCTCATTTGAGGAGGCAAAATGACATTGGACAAGACAAACAAACAGGAAGTTATTAAGGAATTTAAAGCCCACGCCAAAGATACGGGCTCCACAGAGGTGCAAATTGCCTTATTGACTAAACGGATAAATATTTTAAGCGACCATTTCGCCCTCCATAAAAAGGATTTGCATTCCCGGCGGGGACTGTTGATGATGGTCGGCAAGCGCCGGAGCCTGCTTAATTATTTAAAAAAGAAAGACGATAAAAAATACGAAGATGTTCTTAATAAACTAAATCTGAGGAAATAAAATGGATACTAAGAGAATAAAATTCGGCAAAGAAGAATTAGTCATCGAGACGGGAAAGCTGGCCAAGCAGGCCAGCGCCGCGGTAGTGGTCAGCTACGGCGGCACAGTGGTCCTGGTAACCGCCTGTTTGTCTCCGGAGGCTAAAGAGGATGCGGGTTTTTTCCCTCTTTATGTGGAATATCAGGAAAAGACTTACGCTGCGGGACGTATCCCCGGAGGGTTTTTCAAGCGCGAGGGCCGGCCTTCGGAAAGCGAAATCTTAAGCGCGCGGCTTATCGACCGTTCAATCAGGCCGCTGTTTCCTTCCGGCATGCTTAATGAAGTCCAGATAATGGCGATCGTGCTTTCCAGCGACGGAGAGAACGATCCCGACGTCCTGGCGGTAACCGGCGCATCGACGGCGTTATGTATTTCGGACATTCCTTTCGATATCCCGATGGTTGCCTGCCGCGTAGGTTACGCGGACAGCCAGTTCATACTTAATCCCACTTATACGGAATTGGAAAAGTCAAAATTGGATTTGGTAGTTGCGGCGAGCAAAAGCGGCATCATTATGCTCGAGTCCAAATGTAACGAGGTCAGCGAAGAAGTCTTTGCCTCAGCAGTGGAATTCGGCTGGAAAAATTTGATGGATATTTTTGCCCTGCAGGAAGAATTTATCCAAAGGAACGCCAAACCCAAGAAGCGGATAGAATACGAACAAATAGACCCGGATTTGCAAAAGCGGGTCTTGGAATTATCGGGAGAAAAGCTTAAGGAAATATTTGCTCTTTCCCAGAAAGAGGAAAGAGAAGAGGCGATCGATTCGTTTTGCAAGGAATTAGAAGAAAAACTCACTACCTCGGGATTCGCCTCCGGAGATATTAAGGTTGCTTTGATAGAAGTCCAGAAACAAAACGTGCGCAACCTCATTTTGAAAGAGAAAAAACGTCCGGACGGCAGGGGGATGAAAGACATACGCCCGATTACTTGCGAGGTGGGAACTCTTCCGCGCACGCACGGCTCAAGCTTATTCACGCGCGGGCAGACCCAGAGCCTTTGCGTTACTACGCTGGGCACCGGCGAGGATGAGCAGCTTATTGAAGCTCTGGAAGGAGAAAAATACAAGTCGTTTATGCTGCATTACAGTTTTCCGCCTTTTAGCGTGGGGGAAACCAGGCCGGTGCGCGGCCCGGGCAGGCGCGAAATCGGACACGGCGCCTTAGCGGAAAAGGCGTTGTCTTGCGTGATGCCTTCAAAAGAGCAATTTCCTTATACGGTCAGGGTCGTTTCCGAAATCCTTGAATCCAACGGCTCTTCGAGCATGGCCACGGTTTGCGCGGCTTCAATGTCCCTAATGGACGCGGGGGTGCCCGTAAAAGAAGCGGTAGGCGGCATTGCCCTCGGCCTGGTTAAAGAAGGCGACCAAGCGATAATTCTTACCGACATTGCCGGCGTAGAAGACTATTTCGGAAGTATGGATTTTAAAATAGCCGGCACCAAAAACGGAATAACGGCGGTGCAATTGGATTTGAAGATTCAGGGCATAGATATCGATTTATTGAATCAAACGCTTAACCAGGCAAAGGAAGCCAGGCTTTTGGTTTTAGAAAAGATGCGCAATACAATTGATAAGCCGCGTTCGGAGATTGCCGAATTTGCTCCCCATATCGAGATTCTCAGGATTGACACCAGCAAGATCGGCGACTTGATAGGCCCCGGCGGAAAGAACATCAAGAGGATTATCAAGGCTACCGGAGCCACCATAGACATACAGGACGACGGCAGAGTCTTAATCGGTTCCGCCGATAGAGGGGCGCTGGAGAGCGCTCTGGCAATGGTCAGAGAGATTACCGAAGACGTCGAGATAGGCAGAGTCTATGCCGGGAAGATAAAGCGTATCATGCCCTTCGGCGCATTCTGCCAGATTGGCCCGGGCAAAGAGGGCCTAATTCACATTTCCGAGTTAGCCGACCATTTTGTTAAGGAAGTGGAAGAAGAAGTTAAGCTCGGGGACGAGGTCAGGGTTAAGGTAATCGGGATTGACCAGATGGGCCGGATTAATCTGAGCAAAAAGCAGGCCGAACAAGAATAGCGGCGGCAAAATCGTATGCGGCAGAGATGGCTTAACGAGATTAAGGCGACGTTTCTCTTTGCGCTCGGAGTTATTATTGCGGCAAGCCTGGTTTCCTTTACTCCCGACGACCTGTCCTTTTATACTTCTCATCCGAATGTCGTGCCCCACAACCT